>JBJTMA010000074.1:0-7510 GCA_046063295.1 Novosphingobium sp. | reverse complement strand
CCGCTTCCAGCCCGATGTATCCGCCGCCGACGATCGCCACGCGCTCCACATCGCCGAGTTCGGCCAGGATCGCATCGGAATCCTTGCGGGTGCGAACGGCGTGGACGCCCGGAAGGTCCGCGCCGGGGCACGAGAGCGGACGTGGATCGCCGCCGGTCGCCCAGATCAGCTCGCCAAAGCCGATGGTGCGGCCATCCTGCAATGTCACCGCTCGCGCCTCGGCGGCGACCGAAACACTTCGGTGCTCAGCAGCAGGTCGATCCCCTTGCCCGCCCAGAAATCGGCCGGACGGATCAGCAGGCGCTCCCACTCCTTGTCGCCCAGCATGTATTCCTTGGACAGCGGCGGGCGCTCGTACGGCGGCTCGCTCTCACGCCCGACCAGCGCGATGCTGCCTTCGAAACCCTGTTGGCGCAGCTGGATCGCGGCATAGGCCCCGCCCTGCCCGGCACCGACGATCAGAACATCGTATTTCATTGCGAGAATCCCCTCCCGGACGGTCGAATCGCCATAGCGGCCCTAGCGATCCGCACAATCCTGTTGCGCCCACAGGAGGCAGCGTTACCGTAAGTTTCAAGGGAGGACTGACCGATATGAACGGCGCAGAGGCATTCATTGAGACTTTGGCAGCGAGCGGTGTCGAAGTCTGCTTCGCCAACCCCGGCACATCCGAAATGCAGCTCGTCGCCGCGGTCGACCGCCAGCACGGGATGCGCGCGATCCTGGGGCTGTTCGAAGGCGTGGTGACGGGCGCGGCCGATGGCTATGGCCGGATGGCGGACAAGCCGGCGGTGACCTTGCTGCACCTGGGGCCGGGCCTGGGCAACGGCCTCGCCAACCTCCACAATGCCCGCAAGGCCGGCAGCCCGATCATCAACATGGTGGGTGAGCACGCCACCTATCACAAGCATTTCAACGCTCCGCTGACCTCGGACACCGAAGGCGTTGCCCGGCCGATGTCGGACTGGGTCCGCACTTCCACTTCCGAGCGCGATCTCGCCCAGGCTGGCGCCGAGGCATTCGCCGTGGCCCAGGGCTATCCCGGCAAGGTCGCGACCGTGATCGTGCCTGCCAACCACGCTTGGACCGAAGGCTCGGCCCCCGCCGCGCCGATTGCAGTCCCCGCACCGGCCAAGAGCCCAGCCGAAGCGATTGCTGCCGCTGCCGCCGCACTCAAGGATGGCGAAGGCCCCAAGTGCCTGTTCCTGGGCGGACGCGCGCTGCGTGAGGAGGCGCTGGTCGAAGCCGGGCGGATCGCCGCCGCCACCGGCTGCCGGCTGGTCGCCGAAACCTTCGCCACCCGCCACCAGCGCGGCGTTGGCCGGGTCGCGGTCGAAAAGCTGCCCTATTTCGGCGAGCAGGCGCAGGCCTTCATGGCCGAGTTCAAGACCGTGGTGTTCTGCGGCACCGAACCGCCGGTCTCGTTCTTCGCCTACCCCGGCAAGCCCAGCTGGCTTTCGCCCGAAGGCGCCACCTTGGTTCGCCTGGCCAGCCTGCGCGAGGATGCGATGCATGCATTGTCTGGCGTGGCCAGCGCGCTGAATGCTCCCGCTGAACCCGCACTGATCCAGCAGCCGGTCAACTTCCCGGCGCAGGAAGGTTCGCTCAACAGCGCCAACCTCGGCGCGATCCTGGCCGAATTGCTGCCCGAGAATGCGATTGTGTCCGAAGAAGGCGCGACCCTGGGCGGCGCATCGATGCTGGCCTGCATGGGCGCCAAGAAGCACGACTGGTTGCAGCTGACCGGCGGCTCGATCGGCCAGGGCTTGCCGCTCGCGGTAGGCTGCGCGGTGGCCTGCCCGGACCGCAAGGTGATCGCGATCCACGGCGATGGCGGGGCAATGTACACCAACCAGGCGCTGTGGACGATGGCGCGCGAGCAGCTGGATGTGACCACCATCATCCTCAACAACGGCTCTTACGCGATCCTCAACATCGAGCTGATGCGGGTCGGCGTGCAGAACCCCGGCCCCAAGGCGCTGTCGATGCTCGACCTCAAGAACCCTGCGATCGACTGGTCGAAGCTGTCCGAAGGCATGGGAGTTCCCGCAGTGCGGGTCGATACGGTCGAGGCATTCGACGCCGCGCTCAAGGATGCGCTGGCGCACAAGGGCCCGCAGCTGATCGAGGCGCTGCTCTAGCATGGGAGATTCGCTCAATCTCCTCCCCGCGACATACACCGATTTCCGCCGCGACGCCGAGAAGCGCCTGCCGCGCTTCCTGTTCGACTATTACGATGGCGGCGCAGGGGCGGAGGTCACGCTGCGGCGCAACACCGCCGACTGGGAGGCGCTGAGCCTGACGCAGAAGGTTCTGGTCGACGCCTCGAACATGGATTGCTCGGTCGAGCTGTTCGGCGAGAAGCTGGCGATGCCGCTGGTGCTCGCGCCGATCGGCATGGGCGGGATGAGCGCGCGGCGCGGCGAAGTTCAGGCCAAACGCGCGGCGGACAAGGCGGGCATTCCCTTCTGCCTTTCGACCGTGGGCATCTGCCCGATGGAGGAAGTGGCGCAGGTTTCGGATCGCCCGTTCTGGTTCCAGCTCTACATGCTCAAGGACCGCGGGATCGTGCAGGAAATCCTCGACCGTGCGTGGCAGCACGGCGTGCGGACCCTCGCCTTCACGATCGACCTTGCGGTGCTCGGCACGCGCTATCGCGATATTCGCAACGGCATGGCGGGTGGGCTGTCGACCTGGGGCAATCTGCGCTCGGGCGTGATCGACTATGCATTGCATCCCGGCTGGGCGGTGAATGTCGGCCTGCGCGGCGGGCCGCACGGGTTCGGCAACCTGTCGCGCTATGTGAAGCAGAGCCGCAATCCGCGCGATTACCTGCACTGGACCGGCAGCCAGTTCGATCCCTCGGTCAGCTGGGGCGACATCGAGTGGCTGCGCAAAGTGTGGAAAGGCAACCTGGTCCTGAAGGGCGTGCTCGACGTGGCCGACGCGAAGCAGGCGGTCGCGATCGGCGCCGACGGGATGATCGTTTCCAACCACGGCGGACGCCAGCTCGATGGCGCGGCTTCGACCGCTGCGATGCTGCCGAAGATCGCCGATGCCGTGGGGAGCGAGACCACGCTGCTGGTCGACGGCGGGATCCGCAGCGGTCAGGATCTGGTCCGCGCGCTAGCTTTGGGGGCAAAGGCCGCGCTGGTCGGGCGGCCGTGGGTCATGGCGCTGGCGGCGGGCGGCGAAGCTGCCCTCACCCGCTACCTCGGCTTGGTCAAGCAGGACATGCGTACCGCGCTGGGCCTGAGCGGCGCCGTCAACGCGCGCGACGTTACCCGCAGCGTGATCCTTGGCGGCTAGCCCAAGCCGGATCAGCCTGCCTGGAGGGCTGCGCCTAGTCCCGGCGGACCGCCCAGCCGCATTGCGCGCGGCGATCTGCTGCATCCTGCTCGCCTGCCTGATCGCGGTTGTGGCCGACCGGATCGCACTTTCCGCGCTGCCAGCATCCTACGCCGACTTCTACAACGCGCCGTTATGGCCGCGCACCCTGATGACGTCACTCCAGTCAATGCGCGAGGAATTGGTCTATCGGCTCGGCCTCCAGACCCTTCTCGCCGCGCTGCCGCTGCTCGTCAGGCGCCAGTCGGGCGCGGCGTGGATGATCGGCGCGATCATTCTCGCCCAACTTGCCAACGCCGGTCACTGGGCCTTCGCCGTGCCGCCTTGGGGCATGGTGCGCTTCTGGCTGGTAGGGTGCATCTGGGGCTGGCTTTACTGGCGCCACGGCTTCGTGACAGCGCTGCTAGCCCACGGCGCATCGCACCTGTTGCTCGATCCGCTGCTGCTGGCGATAATCTAGCGGCCCGTAAAGGCAGCCGGGCGCTTTTCGAGAAACGAGGCAATCCCTTCCTTGAAGTCGTCGCTGGCAAACAGCGGGAGCAGCTGGAGGTACACATGCTGGACATGGGTATCGAAGCTTTCCTCCAGACCCATCCGCATCAGCCGTTTGGCCCCGCGCACTGCCATCGGCGCGTTGGCCGCGATTTCGAGCGCCATCGCCCGGGCTTCCGCTGCCACTTCATCCGCCGGGACGACCTTGTTGACCAGCCCGTCGGCAAGGCACTGCGCCGCGTCGAGCGTCCGCCCGGTGAAGATGATCTCCGCCGCCTTGGCCCAGCCGAGCATGCGTGGCAGGAACCAGGTCCCGCCGCTTTCGGGCAGCACCCCGCGTTTGACGAAGGCCGCGGCGAGCTTGGCATTGTCGGCCATGATGCGGATGTCGCAGCCCAGTGCGAGGTCCATGCCGTAACCCGCAGCCGAACCGTTGAGCGCGCAGATCACCGGCTTGTCCATCGCAAACAGCACGGTCGGCGGGGTGTTCCGAAGGTCGATCGTTTCGGGCGCGCGGCGCTGGGTGCCGCCGATCCCATCACCGCTGGAAGCCTCATTGAGATCGAGCCCCGCGCAGAACGCGCGGCCCGTTCCGGTCAGCACCACCACCCGCACCTTCGGATCGGCATTGGCCTTGACCAGCGTCTGGGTCAGCTCGTCGAGCATGGCCGAGGAAATGGTGTTCATCCGCTCCGGCCGGTTTAGCGTGATCGTGCCGACGTTTTCGGAAACCTCGTAAGTCATTGCGCTCATCGCGCGGTTCTCCTCTCAGCCCAGGACCTTGCCCGGGTTCAAAATTCCTTGCGGATCGAGCGCGGACTTGAGCGTACGCATCAAGGCGATCTCTTCGGGTGAGCGGCTCAGTTCCAGCCAGTCGCGTTTGTCGAGGCCAATGCCGTGTTCGGCCGAAACCGAACCGCCCAGTGTCTGCAGCGGCGCATAGACCAGTTCCTCGATGCGGTGTTTGGTTTCGCTCGTAAACGGCTGCGCCCCCATCAGAATGTGCAGATTGCCGTCGCCGATATGGCCGAAGACCACGAACTTGAGCGCCTCGCCAAATTCAGCCGCAGCCGCCTTGCGCAGGCCCGCAACGTAGCTTTCCATGTCCTTGATCGGCAGGCTGACGTCGAAGGTGACGCTGGGCATGGTGAAGGTCATCAGCCCGGGGATGTCGTCGCGGATTGCCCAGATCTGGTCGGCCTGTGTGGAGCTTGCGGCGATCACCGCGTCTTCGGCGATTCCCGCTTCGAGCGCAGCGCCCAGCACCGCCTCGAACCGCGCCGGATCGCCCTCGGGATCGGTACCGCTCATCTCGGCGATCACATAGCAGCCGTGTCCCTTCGGCAGCGGCGGAGAGTGGCGACCGCCGGCGATCATCGGCTCATAGAAATTGTCCCACATCACCTCGAATGAAGTCAGCCCCGGACCGAAGCCCTTCCCCAAGGCAACGAACAGTTGCTGCACCTCGGCGAAGCTCTTGCAGGCGAGCATCGCGGTCTGGGTGGTGAGCGGCGCGGGATGCAACCGCAATACCGCGCGGGTGACGATCCCGAGCGTGCCCTCGCTCCCGATGAACAGCTGCTTGAGATCGTAGGCGGCGTTGTTCTTGAGCAGAACGTTCATGCTGGAGATCATCGTGCCGTCCGCCAGCACCGCCTCAAGCCCCAGCACGTTGTCGCGCATCATGCCGTACCGGACCACCGAGTTGCCGCCGGCATTGGTCGATATGCCGCCACCGACAGTCGCCGAACCGCGCGCGCCCCAATCGACCGCGAACTTGAGACCCTGCGCCTCGGCGGCTTCCTGCGCGGCCTGGACGGGCACCCCGGCCTCGACCATCATGGTCCGCCCGACCGGATCGATCTCACCGATGGCGCGCATTCGTTCGAGCGAGATCTGGATGTCGTCTGGGGTGCAGACCTGACCTTGAACCAATCCGGTGTTGCCGCCCGCTGCCACCACGGTCTGCCCGGCGGCGTGGCACAGCTTCATGACTGCAGAGAGTTCGGCGGTGCTCGCCGGGCGCACCACCGCCTTCGCTTGGCAGCGGGTGAACCCCATGAAATCGGCGGGACGCTCATGCACGTCGGCGCCGGTGATCAGGCCCGCTGAGCCTACTATCGCCGCGATCTGGTCAAGAAGGTCGGTCATGGGAAGAGCCTAGGCCTGCCCATGACCGCCGTCATCCCTCAAATCCGTTCGATGATGATCGCCGGGGCCATGCCGCCAGCCGCACACATCGTGACCAGGCCATAGCGTCCGCCTGTCCGCTCAAGTTCATCGAGCGCGGTGCCGATCAAGATGGAGCCGGTCGCACCGATCGGGTGGCCCAGCGCCATTGCGCCGCCGTTGGGGTTGACCTTGCTGCGGTCAAGATCGAGGTCGCGGATGAACTTCTCGGCGACTACCGCGAAGGCCTCGTTGATTTCCCAGACGTCGATATCGTCCTTGGTCAGCCCAGCCTTGGCCAACGCCTTCTTTGCGGCGGGAACCGGGGCGTTGAGCATCAGCGTCGGGTCATCGCCCTGGTTGACGTAGCAGACCACGCGGGCACGCGGCTTCAGGCCATGTTTGTCGGCATAGTCCTTCGAAGTGATCAGCAGAGCTGCCGCACCGTCGACCACGCCCGAAGAGTTGCCGGCATGGTGGAAGTGCTGGATATCGAGATCGGGATAGCGGCGGTTGATTTGCTTGCGGAAGGTGGTGCCGCCGATGTCGAAATCGGCAATTGCGGCGAAGCTCGGCTTCAGCGCGGCGAGGCCCTCGGCGGTGGTTTCGGGGCGCGGGAACTCCTCACGGTCGAGCGCCACGGTGCCGTCCGGATTCTTTACCGGCACGACCGACTTGTTGAATCGGCCCTCCTTGATCGCCACGTCGGCGCGCTGCTGGCTGACAAGCGCAAGGCTGTCGAGCGCCTCGCGGCTGATGCCTTCCATCGTTGCAATTGCGTCGCCGCAGACGCCCTGGTGGCTCTGCGGGTGCAGTTCATCGAGCGCGTCGTGGCCCGAACCCATCAGCCGCGGAGCGATCCCGGCGTTGGCCTGCTCGGCAGCGTAAGCGGCGGTGTAGCTCATCATTTCGGTGCCGCCGGCGATCACGCAGTCTTCCATGCCCGACATGACCGAGGCCGCCGCGAGGTTTACCGAGGTGATCCCGCCGCCGCAGAAGCGGTCAAGCGTGGTGCCGCTGGCGCTGATGTCATAGCCCGCCGAGAGCGCGGCCATGCGGCCGAGGTCGCCGCCCTGCTTGCCGTTCTGGCTGCTGGTCGACCAGATGATGTCGTCGACCGTCTTGGTGTCGAGGTGGTTGCGCTCCTTGATCGCGCCGAGCACGGTCGCGGCCAAGTGCTGCGGGTGGAGGTGAGAAAGCGCGCCTTTGCCCGGCTTGCCCACCCCGCGCGGGGTGCGGACGGCATCGATGATATAGGCTTCGGCCATTGGTTTTCTCCTTTTAGGCCAGCATGCCGCTGAGGCGCTGGCGGATGATGGTTTCGGCATCGGCGACGATGCGGGTGACGAGTTCCTGGCAGGTCGGAATGTCGTGGATCAGGCCCTGGATCATGCCTGCGGACCAGATGCCGTGATTGGTATCGCCGTTCTGCAGGCCTGCGCGGCCGCGCACGCCCTTGACCAGATCGGCCACGGCGGCGAATTCCTTGCCTTCGCGCTCG
>JBJTMA010000073.1:0-14882 GCA_046063295.1 Novosphingobium sp. | reverse complement strand
GGGCACGCGCTACGGTGCGCCGTTCGGCCATTCGAACAACCCGCCGCGCTCGATCGCCAAGCGGGTGGGGGCCAGTCCCACCCGAGCGATCCTCGAGATCGTCGGCGGGCAGGGGCCGCAGAAGCTGGTAGGCGAACTGGCGGCTGACATCGCGGCGGGTAAATCCAAGATGGCGGCGATTGTCGGCGCGGAGGCGATCTCGACCACCCGTGCGCTGGTCGCCAGCGGGCAGAGCCGTGACTGGTCGGAGACGCGGCGCGGCAGCCTTGAGGATCGTGGCTATGGGCATGAGGGCGTCTACGATTTTACACTGATCAAGCACGGCGCAGGAGCGATGATCGCCAATTACGCGCTGGCTGAGAACGTGCGGCGCGAGCGGCTGGGCCTGAGCTTGCAGGAATACCGCGACAAGATCGGCGAACTGTTCGCTCCATTCTCCCAAGTGGCCGCGCGCAATCCGCACAGCGCTGCGCCCACTGCAAGAAGCGCGCAGGAACTGGCAAGGCTCGACGAGCGCAACCGGCTGGTTGCCGAACCCTATGGGCGGCTGGTGGTGGCGCGCGACCAGGTCAACCAGGGAGCCGCGATTGTCCTCGCCAGCGCGGCCGAAGCGCGGCGGCTTGGCGTGCCCGAAGAGCGCTGGGTGCACGTTCACGCGGTCAGCACATGCGCCGAACCTTCGTTGCTCAGCCGGGCCGATCTGGAACGCTCTCCGGCGGCGGTTGCGGCGATCTCAAGTGCACTTGAGGTTGCCGGCATCGACTGGAAAAAGGCAAGCGCGATAGACCTTTACTCGTGTTTTGCGATCCCCGTTTTCAACTTGCTCGATGCGTTCAAGCTCAGGGTAAGCGACCCGCGCGGGTGGACGTTGACCGGCGGCCTCCCCTTCTTCGGCGGGGCCGGGAACAACTATTCGGCGCATGGCATTGCCGAGGCGGTCGCGCGCTGCCGCGCCGATCCGGGCAACTTCGCGCTGGTCGGAGCCAACGGCGGGGCGATGAGCAAATATGCCGCGGCGGTCTATTCGACCCAGCCCGCCGATTGGTCAGAGACGCGGTTCAATGTGCTGCCGAAGATCGAGCCGGCGTTCGAAGTACTGGGCGAATACGACGGCGATGCCGTCGCCGAAACCTTCACCATCCAGTCGGGCAAGGCGGGGGAAGTGTCCACGTTGGTCGCCCGGACCGGCCAGGCGCGAATCTGCGCCAACAGCACCGATCCCGGCGTCGCGCGCGAATTGCGCCAGGGCAAGGTGCGCGGTCGCCCGGTGCGGATCGAAGCGGCCGAGGACGGCACCAACCGCTTCTGGCTTATTTAGCCAATCCCTCCAGCAGATCGGGCGTCAGCACTTGCGGCAATTGCTGCGGTGCGCCTCCGCCTGCCGGGTACCACAGGTAGAGCGGCACTCCGGCCGCACCCTGCGCGGTAAGGAACCGGCCGATTTCGGCATCGCGTCGGGTCCAGTCGCCGCGCAGGACGATCACCCCGGCCTTGTCGAACGCGGCCTTGGTATCCGCGCGCTCGATCGCCGCGGCTTCGTTGACCTTGCAGGTCAGGCACCAGTCGGCGGTGAAGTAGAGGAACACCGGTTTGCCCGATGCGCGCGCCTGGGCGAGCTCGGCCTCGCTGAAAGGGCGGGCGTTCAGCAGGCCGGCCTCCGCCTTGCCGCCTTCGCGCACCATGCCTGGCATGCCGACGGCGAAGGCGAGCGCGACTACGCCAAGCGATGCCCAGATTGGTGCGCCTATTGCGCGACCATGTCGCTGACGGCGTCCAGCCATCACCAGGATGGTCACCAGAATGAAGGCGATTAGCGCGGCCGCGAAGGCAAAGCCGCTGCCGGCGAGTTTCCAGCACAGCCACACCAGCGCCAGCGCGGTCAGGCCCATTGGCACCGCGAGCGCCTTCCTGAACCAGTCCATCCACGCCCCGGGCCTCGGCAACAGCCGACGCAGTGCGGGGATGTAAGCCAAGGCCAGGAACGGCAGCGCAACCCCGAGGCCGAGCGCCCCGAAGAGCAGCAGCGCCTGCGGCACCGGCAGCAGCAGCGCCGCGCCCATCGCCGCAGCCATGAACGGCCCGGTACAGGGCGTCGCGACGAATGCCGCGAGGAGTCCCGTGGCGAAAGCACCCTGCGGGGATCCGCTGCGGGCGAACCCGGGCACCGCAAATTCGAACAGTCCGGCAAGATTGGACGTAATCGCCACCGCCAACAGCAACAGGCCCGCGACCACCAAAGGTTGCTGCAACTGGAAGGCCCAGCCGACCTGTTCCCCCGCAGCGCGCAGGGCCAGCAGCAGGGCGCCAAGCGCCAAGCAGGCGAGCACCACCCCAGCAGTGTAGGCCAGTCCTTCCGCACGGGCCTGTGCTTCGCTCTCACCCGCGCGGGCAAGGCTCAGTGCTTTCAGGCTGAGGATCGGAAAGACACAGGGCATTACATTTAGGATCAGTCCGCCAAGCAGCGCGGATAGCAGCAGCAGCGCGAGCCCGGTCTTTGGCGCGTTCGGTTCGAGCGGCGTTCCACCGCTCGGTACCGGGCCGGGCGCAGCCTCGATCGATACACCGTCGCCAGCGCCGCCCAGCTTGAGCACCGCGTCGAGCTTTTCGGGGACCACCGGCTCGAACTTGCCGCGCGGCAGTTCGACCACCAGGGTATCGCCCTGGCGCAGGAAGCGTTGCGGCGCGGCGTAATCGACTACCTTGTCGGTGGCTACGAACAGGTGCGGATTGTCCAATTTGACCGCAGCGGGCAGCGGCACCGCCACGCGCACTGTGCCGCCCTGGATCGCGAAGGTCGCCGCACTGCCGAGCGGTGCCGGAAGCGCCGCGCGCCAGGCATCGAAGCGCGCATCGCGCGTGCCTGCCGCGCCCACCGTTACCGGCAGCGAAATATCGGCCTGCTCGGGCACGCAAATCTGGTTGGTGCAGGCAAGCCACTGCGCCTTGCCGGTGATCTGCAGCACCGATCCTGATGCGGCGTCTGCCGGAATCCTCAGCTCGGCAAGCACCGCATAATCATGCTCGTAGACGTGGTTCATCAGGCCCGAGACGATCAGCGTGCCCGGAACCGGAAAGCGCAGCGGACCCACGCTCGCGCCCTTGGGCAGGCTCCATTCCACGGTCAGCGGCTGGCCGGCATCGCCGGGATTGCTCCAATACCCGTGCCAGCCGGGGCTGGGCCTCATCAGCACGGCAATGGTGACGGTTCTGCCCGGTGCGGCCGACGACTCGGCGATCGGCTGGGGCTGGATGTGCGGCGGAGCGGCCACCGCGGGCAGACCCGCGCCGAGCACCAGCGCCAGAAATGCCAGCATTTTGAGAAGGATCGCCCGCATTCCCGATAATCTCCGCGCGTGCCTATCGCAGCGCTTGCAACTGCAACGCGCCAGCGCCATCAGGGCTTTGACCACATTGCGATCCAAGATCAAGGAAGCCCGATGCGCCGTTACTTCGCCCCACTGGCTGCGGCCGTTACACTTGCGCTGACCGCCTGCGCCACCGCGCCAGCTGCCGAGCCGGGTTACACGACGCCTGCGCCAAAGCCATCGGGCCCGCCCAAGCTGATTGTGGCAATCTCGGTAGACCAGTATTCGGCCGACCTGTTCGCCCAGTACCGCCCGCATTACCGCTATGGTCTGGCGCGGCTGCAGCAGGGCGCGGTGTTCCCTTCGGGCTTTCAGTCGCACGCTGCGACCGAAACTTGCCCGGGACATTCGACCCTGCTCACCGGCGCGCACCCCTCACGCACCGGGATTATCGCCAACACCTGGTACGAGCCCGGCGGTCCGCGCGGGACCAAGCCGATCTACTGCGCCGAGGATGACCGCAACCCGGATTCGACGGCACGCAACCCGGTGGTCTCGGCCTATCATCTCAAGGTGCCGACGCTGGGCGAATACATGAAGGCGGCGGACGCGCGCAGCCGCAATGTCGCCGTTTCCGCCAAGGACCGCGCGGTGATGATGATGGGCGGGCACACCATCGATGCCGCCTACTGGTGGAAGGGTGCGGGCTTCGTCACCCTCAATGGGCGCGATCTCGCCCCATCCGCCGTGGCCGAGAATGCGGTGGTGACGCAAACCCTAAAGACCGGCGCCCCCGCGCTCGCCGCGCCGGGCTGGTGCCAGCCCACCGATCACGCCGTCTCGCTCGGCAAGAAGGGCACTACCGGCCAGTACCGCTTTGCGCTTCCGGCTGGTGCGAGCGAGCCCAAGAACCCCGACATGTTCCGTATCTCGCCCCGCATGGACGGCGCGACGGTCGACCTTGCCAATCGGCTGGTCGACGAGATGCAGCTTGGCAAGCGCGAAGCGCCGGACATCCTTTCGGTCTCGCTCTCTGCAACTGACTATATCGGCCACGCCACCGGCACCGAAGGGGTCGAGATGTGCATCCAGATGGCCGAGCTCGACAAGAACATCGGCCGCCTGCTCGATCACCTCGATGCGGCGGGGATCGACTACATGGTCGTGCTCTCGGCCGATCACGGCGGGCTCGACACGCCGGAGCGGCTCGATGAGCAGGCGCTGCCGCGCGCGGTACGGGTTGATCCCGCATTGACCCCCGATGCCCTGGGCAAGGTCGTTGCCGCGAAGACCGGGATCAAGGTCGATGGTCCGCTATTGCTCGCCGACGCTGCGTTTGGTGACTTCTACGTCAACCGCGCGGTGCCTGCCGCGCAGCGTCCTGCGGTGATTACCGCGCTGGTTGCCGCTGCCAAGGCCAATCCCCAGGTCGCCGCGGTATTTAGCGCCGACGATCTTGCCAGGACCCCGATGCCCACCGGCAATCCGCAGGACTGGACGCTCAAGGAGCGCGCCCGTGCTTCGTTCGATCCCGCGCGTTCGGGCGATGCAATCGTCCTGCTCGACCGCGCGATCGTGCCGATCCCCGAACCCATGCCCGGCGCCTATATCGCTACCCACGGCAGCCCGTGGGACTATGACCGCCGCGTGCCGATGCTGTTCTGGCGCAAGGGATTGCCCGCGTTCGAGCAGCCGCAACCGGTCGAAACCGTGGATATCGCGCCGACGCTGGCGGCAATCCTCGGCCTGATCCTGCCCGACGGCACTTTCGACGGGCGCTGCCTCGATCTCGACGGCGGCAGTGGGAATACCTGCGCGAAATGACCGACAAACGCGACCTTCTGATCCTCGGCGGCGGGCTCGTCGGGATGACGCTCGCACTCGCTGCAGCGAAGCAGGGGCTGACCAGTCACGTGGTCGACAAGGCTTTGCCCGAGGATCTGACCGCCGAGGGCACCGACGGCCGCGCCTCGGCGATTTCGACCGCGAGCTGGAACCTGTTCACCAATATCGGCCTGGCCGACCGGTTGGAGCCGCTGGGATGCCCGATCAGCTCGATCGCGGTGACTGACGGGATGAAGCCAGGGCGGATCGATTTCCAGCCAGGCAAGGATGACGGCTCGCTGGGCCGGATGTTCGCCAACCGCGACATTCGCCTTGCGCTGTTCGAAGCGGCGCGCGCCGAACCGGCGATTTCGTGGGTCAGCGGGGTCGAGCCGGTCGCTCGTGAACGCAGCGAGCACGGCGTTTCGGTCGTGCTCAACGATGGGCGCAAGCTTGAGGCGAGTCTGCTGGTAGGTGCCGAGGGCCGCCAATCGCCGACCCGGGCCGAGGCCGGCCTGAACTCCGCCCGGTGGGACTATTCGCACCGCGCCTTTGTTACCGCGATCACGCACGAGAAGCCGCACGAAGGAGTGGCGTGGGAGATTTTCTATCCCGCCGGGCCGCTGGCCTTGCTGCCGCTGCTCGACCTGCCCGACGGACGGCACCGCAGCGCCGTGGTCTGGACGGTGAGCGAAAAGGACGCAGCGGGGATCGGCGGGCTGAGTGATGCTGCCTTCCTCGGAGAAATCGACCGACGCATGGACGCGATGTTCGGCAAGAGCGAACTCGTCGCACCGCGCATGTCATGGCCGCTCAACTTCCATCATGCCGGGCGGATAGTCGAACACCGCCTCGCACTGGTCGGCGATGCCGCGCACGGGATGCATCCGATCGCCGGGCAGGGGCTCAACCTTGGCCTGCGCGATGTCGGCTGCCTGGTCGAGGTGCTGAGCGAAGGGATGCGGCTGGGCCTCGATCCGGGCGATGCGCAATTGCTCGCCCGCTACGAGCGCTGGCGCAGCCTTGATGCGACCACGGTCATGGCAACCACCGACGCATTGGTGCGGCTGTTCGGTATTCCCGGACGCCTGCCCAGCCTGGCCCGGCGGATCGGCATGTCGGTGGTCCAGCGCACAGGCCTCATCAAACGCTTCTTCATGGATGAGGCACGCGGCATGTCGGGTGACTTGCCAATGCTGCTGAAGCCGCAATAATCAGCCGGCGGGCGTGGGTGCCTGCATTCCCGGCTGGCGCACGGCTTCGCCGTTGCCGTCCTTCAGCAACTCGGGCTCGGTCAGCGCAGCCTGCTCGATCTGGTCGAGCGCGGCCTGGGCGTCGGCGTAGCGCTTTGCCGCGGCGAGCCAATCGCGCGCCTGCTGGCTGGCGGGCAGCTTCAACACTTCGGCGGCCGCCGCATCGATCTGGCCGCTGCGCAGCAACAGCTTGGCATGATCGAGCCGCTGGTCGGGGGTTGAGGTCTTGCCGTCGTCGCGGCGGATCACGAACAGGCCCGACAGTTCGCGGGTGAACCGGCTCCAGCCGTCTTCGTCCTTGGGCCGGTCAAGCAGCGCGGGCGAAAGTCCGTCGAGCTGCGCGGCAAGCTGGTCAAGCGTGACCGGAGCCTTGGCCGCGGCGACAATGGTATTCACCGCAGCCGGACGCGCGGTGCCGAAGCGGGTGCGCAATTGCGCCTCCAGATAGTCGAGCGGTTTGCCCTGTTCGATCGCGCGGCGCGCAGCGCCGGCGACCAGCAAGGCCTCGGCCCGCGCGGAATTTCCGCCCAGCGCAGCGGTCTGCAGGTTGAGCTGGGCGAGGCGCCGTTCGAGCGCCGCGACCTGCTGGTCCATTTCAACCGTGCTCAAGCTGGGCGCGGGGGTGGGTGAGGCGACGACTTGCTGGGTTCCGCTCGCGGCCGGCGCGGGGCGCGGCGGAGCAAGGTCGATCTTGCCTTGCCAGACCAGCCAGCCGAGCAGGCCAGCCCCGCCAAGAAACGAAATCAGGCCTGCCAGCAGCATGCCGCGCAGCGAAGGGCCCGAGCGCGGCAGCGCCTTGGGCGCAGTGGTGTAGTAGTCTTCTGGCATCGTCTCTTAGTCTGTCAGCCCGCAATCTAGCTGTTTGGGCGCGTCCCCGGCCAGGGGTCTTGGCACATCTGGCGGGCCAAGGCCAGCAGCGCCTTGTCATCGGGCATCGGCGCCGCGGCCACCTCACCCCAGCCGTCGCCCGCGGCCGCAGCGATCCGCGGCGACAGCGCCGCCAGCCGCAGAGGCGCGCGGCGGATACCCAGCCGCACGCATTCGGCGGTCAGGTGATGCGCCGCCTCGGCCGAATGAAGCAAGGCAATCGCCGGCTGGCGCAGCAACTCGCCAAGCTCGTCGGGCAGCGGACGGGGCTGGCTGGCATAAACGATCCGTTCCTCGATCGTGACCCCCGGGGGCGGAGTAAGCGCGATCCGTTCCTGCCCGGCCACGCGCAGCAGCTTGCGGTGGCCGGGGGAAAGTTCACCGACCAGCGCCTGCAGCGATCCCGCGCCCGTGCCAGCCACTTCGAACCCGGCGCTGCGGGCCGCCGCCGCCGTGGCCTCGCCGACGGCATAGACTGGCAGGGCGCGCAACGCGGCAAGCCCGCGCCCGCCGTGGAGGAACACCTGCGCACTGCCGACCAGCATCGCGTCGAAGGCTTCGGGCGACACCGCCTCCCAGCTTTTCGCGACCACTTCGAACAGCGGGAAGCCCCGGGCATCGAGCCCCGCGGCGCGGGCCATCGCGGTGCTGGCTTCATTCCCCGGTGCAGGACGGATGATAACCAGCGGCACCATAGGTCTAATCCCTTCCCGGTGGATCGAAATGCGCGGCGATCGATGGCGGCGCGCGGCCCAGAAGATCCGCGGCCAGCCGTGCCGCAGCATCCATGTCACCCGGCGCAAACCGCGAAGTGCCGCGCACTTCCTCTGCGCCGTCGGGCGAAAGGATTGCGGCGGTCATGGTAAGTTCTGCTGCCTCGTGCCGGGTCAGGACGGCCACCGGACTGTGGCAGTTGCCGCCCAGCGCGGCGAGGAGGGCCCGTTCTGCAAGCACCGCCTGATGGCTGGGCGCATCGTCGATCGCGGCGAGCATGCGGCGCATTTCGGCATCGTCGGTGCGGCACTCGATCGCGATTGCCCCCTGTCCGGGGGCGGGAAGCCACTCGGCGGGATCGAGCGGAGTTCCGTGTGTCAGCCCGAGCCGGTTAAGCCCGGCCTTGGCGAGCAGCGTCGCATCAGCCTCGCCCGCTGCCAGCTTGGCCATGCGGGTCGCCACATTGCCGCGGATGCCCACCACCGTACAGTCAGGCCGCACGCGCAGGGCTTGCGCAGCACGGCGCGGCGCGCTTGTGCCGATCCGGGCGCCGGGTGGGAGATCGGCCAGGGAAGCCGCACCCAATAGGCAATCGCGCACGTCCTCGCGCGGCAGAACGGCAGCGATCGTCAGTTCATCGGGCCGGTGTTTCGACGTCCTTGAGGCTGTGCACCGCGAAATCGATTTCGCCCGACAGCAGCCATTGGTCGAGTTCCTTGGTCCACAGCGCCTTACCGCCGGCATCGGCGAGCGATCCGGCAACCTTGTCTCCGCTTGCGGTCACCGGGACGATCTCGACCGCGATCCCCGGATGCGCCGCGATCAGCCGGTCGCGCGCCTCTTCGGCCTGCGCCATGGCGAGCGGCGAACGGCGGGTGCCGAGTCTGAGTCGGGGACGGTCGGGCATGCCCGCTTGTGCTAGTGCGCATACTAGGCCAGTGGAAGCCCGGATGGGGATTGTCCTCGGAATTGAATCGTCGTGCGATGAAACCGCCGCCGCGCTGGTGGACGCGAACCGCACCATCCTGGCGCAGCGCATCGCTTCGCAGGACGACGCGCATCGTCCATACGGCGGGGTTGTGCCCGAAATTGCCGCGCGCGCCCATGCCGAGCGGCTTGCACCACTAATTGAGGCTGTGCTGGATGAAGCCGGGCTGGGCCTTGTCGATCTCGATGCGATCGCCGCCACCGCCGGGCCGGGGCTGATCGGCGGGGTGATGGTCGGACTGGTCAGCGCCAAGGCCCTTGCGATGGCCGGGGACAAGCCCTTGATCGCGGTCAATCATCTCGAAGGCCACGCGCTGTCTCCGCGGCTGGCCGATGCTTCGCTTGCGTTCCCGTACCTGTTGCTGCTGGTTTCGGGCGGGCACTGCCAGATCCTGCTGGTCGAAGGGGTCGGGCGCTACCGCCGGCTCGCCACCACAATCGACGATGCCTTGGGCGAAGCCTTCGACAAGACCGCCAAGATCCTTGGCCTGGGCTTCCCGGGCGGGCCGGCGGTTGAACGCGCAGCGTTTGAGGGCAACTGCAAGGCTGTGCCGCTACCACGCCCGCTATTGGGGAGCGCCGAGCCGCATTTTTCCTTCGCGGGGCTCAAGAGCGCAGTGCTGCGGGCCAAGGAATCGGGTATCCACGCCGACGCCGATATTGCCGCCTCGTTCCAGCAAGCCGCGATCGACTGCGTGATCGACCGCACGCGCAAGGCGCTGGCGCTGGTCGATAGCCCAACCGCGCTGGTCGTTGCGGGTGGAGTCGCCGCCAACAAGGCAGTGCGCTCCGCGCTTGAAGCGCTGGCGTCCGAGCATGGCCTGCCGTTCGTCGCCCCGCCTCTTTCGTTGTGTACGGACAATGCTGCGATGATTGCCTGGGCAGGGCAGGAGCGTCTGGCAATGCCGGGTTTCGCGCCCGATCCGCTCGATTTTGTCGCGCGTCCGCGCTGGCCGCTCGATCCCCACGCCGCACCGGCACGCGGTGCAGGGGTGAAAGCGTGAGCATCGGGATCATTGGGGCGGGCGCCTGGGGCACCGCGCTGGCGCAAGCGATGGCCGCGGACGGAACGCCGGTACGGCTTTGGGCGCGCGAGCCCGAACTCGTCGCTGAAATCAACGCCAGACATACCAACAGCCTGTTCCTGCCCTCGGCGCAGCTTTCGCAGCATGTGCGCGCAACCGGCGATCTGGGCGAGCTTGCCGCGTTGCCGCTGCTGCTGGTGGTTACCCCGGCGCAGCACCTTGCGCGCATCCTTGCCGACCTGCCGGGATTTTCCGGTGACCTGGCGCTTTGTTCGAAAGGCATCGAGGCCGGAACCGGGCGCCTGATGGCCGATGTTGCCACGCAGGCTGCACCGCAGGCGACTATCGCGGTGCTTTCGGGGCCGACTTTCGCCCATGAAGTGGCGGCGGGACTGCCCACTGCGGTGACGCTCGCCTGCTCGGGCGGCTCAAAGCAATGGGACCGGATTGCGCCGCTGCTCTCGCGTCCGCTGTTCCGCCCCTACTACACCGACGATGTTGTTGGCGCGGAGATCGGCGGCGCGGTCAAGAACGTGCTGGCGATCGGTTGCGGGGTCGCCGAAGGTCTGGGGCTGGGCCAGAACGCCCGCGCTGCGCTGATCGCGCGCGGCTATGCCGAGATGGTCCGCTTCGGCCTCGCCCGCGGCGCGCGCGCCGATACGCTGGCCGGGCTGTGCGGGCTGGGTGACCTGGTGCTGACCTGCTCAAGCACGTCGAGCCGCAACTTCTCGCTTGGCAAGGCGCTGGGCGAGGGGCTTTCCGCAGCCGAAGCGCTGGCGGGGAAGAACAGCGTAGCCGAAGGCGCGCACACCGCGCCGGTACTTGCCGAACTGGCCGAAGGTGCCGGGGTCGATATGCCGATCGTCATGACCGTGGCCCGGCTGCTGCGCGGCGAAGTTCCGGCCCGCGCCGCGGTTGCCGATCTGCTCGCCCGCCCGCTCCGCGCCGAGGGTGCCCAGGCATGAACGCTGATCAGGCGCATCAAAGGGACATCCAGGCGCTCGCCAAGGGTGGGCGAACCAATTTCTTCGGCTTCTTGCTGCGCCTGCTGGGCACCGCGCCGTTCCTGTTCATTGCAGGCCGGCTTTACGGGGTGCGGGCGCTGGGGGTCTACGCATCGGCGGTGCTGATTGCCGAACTGGCCGCGCAGCTGTGCGGGCTGGGCCAGCGCCGCGGACTGGCCGCGCGTCTGGCCGAGGGCGGGCGCGATCCATCGCATATCGTTACCGACGCGCTGTTGCTGACGCTCGGGCTCTCAGTGGTCGTCTCGACGCTGCTTTACCTGATCCCCGCGCCGATGTTCCCCAGCGGTCAGTTCAGTGATTGGGACCGGCTGCTGCCATTTGCGATCATTCCAAACGCACTGACCGATGTGATGCTTGCCGCGCTGGCCTATGGCTACAATGTCAGCGCCACGGTGCGCGCGCGCAGCCTGGTCGAGCCATGGGTGCAGACCCTTACCGCGGTCGGCATGCTATGGCTGCTGCCCGAGGCTGGGCTGACCCTTTCGTACCTTCTTTCGAAGATCGCGGCGGCGCTTTTCGCGTTCTTCCCCTTGTTGGGGAGCCTTGGCCTGCCCCGTGGCTGGCGACCCGATGCGGCCCGGCTGCGTCGCACCGCCGCGCTATCCGCGCCGCTTGCCGGGGCAGACCTCGTCGAATGGGGCTCTCGCCGGCTTGACCTTGCAATCCTTGGTTTCCTGACGACACCCACCGCCACCGGGGTCTATTTCGCTGCGCAGCAGGTCGCTTCGCTGCCGCAGAAGCTGAAGACGAGTTTCGAGCCGATCCTGGGCCCGGTGATCACCCGCAATATCCAGGAAGGCAATTACAAGGCGATTGCGCACCAGGTGTGCCAGGTCGGCTTCTGGATCGTTGCGGTGCAGGCCGGGATTGCGCTGGCGCTGGGCATACCCGGCCCGGACGTAATGGGGTTGCTGGGCAAGGACTTCATCGGCGGCACCGGCGCTTTGGGCTTCCTGCTTGCCGCCGAAGTCGTCGCCGCGACCGCGGTGGTGAGCGAGGCGGCACTGGTCTACCTCGCGCGGATTCCCAACCTGCTCATCTCGCTGTTCACGATCACCCTGCAGGGCGTGCTGACCTTTGCCGGGATCGAACTGGTCGAGCATTACCAGTTCAACGACAAGTTCGCGGCGGCCGCTGCGGCCGGCTCGCTCGCGCTTTCGCTGGGTGTGGCTTCGTTGCTGAAGGCGCGGCTGCTGGGGCGGATCCTCAAGCAGCCGATCAACAACTGGCGCTGGCCGCTGGTCTGGGCGGCCGCTCCCGCTGTTGTGGTCGGCTGGCTGACCCAGCGCTTCTTGCCGCACTGGGCAAGCCTGGTCTTCGGCATTCCGGCGATCCTGCTCGCCTATGGTTTTGTCATCTGGCACAAGGGCTTCGGACCTGAAGACCGGGTGCTGTTCCGCCGCAACGTCGGTGCGTGAAGTTGAGGGAGTGATCGAAATGCTGCAGCAGATCGAGCCGCACTGGGTGCTTTACGGCGCAATCGCGCTGGCTGCGTTGCTCATCGTCTGGTGGATGCTGTCGCGCTCTTCGAAGCGCACGCGCGACCGCTCGTACAAGCCCGACGTGCTCGACGAGGGCCAGGCCCCCGCCGCGCGCAACCAGGCCTTGATCGACGCCGCCCCGGCTTCGCAAGTGGTGATGCCGCCGCCGATGGGCGACGCACTGGGCGGGATGGGCGAGATTGTTGCCGCCGCCGCGCAGGACGAGGTGGCCGACGCCGAGCCGGTGATGGAAGAGGTTGCCCCGCCACTACCACCACCACCACCACCACCACCACCACCTCCTCCTCCTCCTCCCCCGCCGCCGCCTCCGGCTCCGGTTGTCGAGGAAATGCCCGAACCGGAAGTGTTGCCCGAACCCGAGCCGATGCCGGGGCTCGACGAGCAGCCATCACCCGAAACGACAGCGATCGAGGAGCAGGTGCCCGACGCGGTTCATCAGCCTGAGCCCGAGCCCGCACCTCCGCCGCCGCCGCCGCCTGCGCCCGAAGTCAGCGCGGGCGATGACCTCTCGCGGATCAAGGGCCTCGGCCCCAAGCTTCAGGCACTGCTCCCCACGCTGGGCCTCAGCACCTACGCCCAGATCGCCGCGCTGAGCGAAGCGGATTTGGCGGCGCTCGATCCCAAACTCGGACCGTTCGCAGGAAGGCCGGCGCGCGATGGGTGGGTCGAGCAAGCGAAGTTCCTCGCTGCCGGCGACGTCGCTGGGTTCGAGGCCAAGTTCGGCAAGGTCTAGGGCGGGCTAGGCAGCGGCGTAAAGTGCCGGACAGTACTGTGGTTCCGGCACCGGAAGGTCCGCCTCGCGCGCCGCTGCGATCCACCCGTCTATCGCCAGGCAAACAGAGGCGATGGCGCTTTGCGGGCTATCGCCTCGCGCCGAACAGGGCCGCAAGTCCGGAACATCTGCCACCCAGCACTTCTCGACCGGGTACCAGAACACGTTGATATGATAGCGCGGCGGCTGGGTCATGGCGAATAGCTAAGGGAATTGCCTTAACCTGCGCAATCGCAACTGGGTCCGGTGTGGAGGGATTAGTCCTAACGCCCCCACTTCCGCTTGCTCTCTCTTCCAAACCGCCCCTTCCGCGTCCCCGGCTTGCCTTCGTTCGAGCGGCCCACGATCGGCGCGCGTTTCTCGCCGTCGGGGATGCCGAGTTCGTCTTCCTCAAGCCGCCTGATTTCGTCGCGCAGGCGGCCGGCTTCCTCGAACTCGAGGTCGGCGGCGGCGGCGCGCATCTTCTTCTCGAGCTCCTCGATATAGGCGCGCAGGTTGTGGCCGACGAGGTTGTTCGCGCCCTCGGCCTCGATCTCGACCAGCACGCCGTCGCGGCTCGCGGTATCGGCGACGATATCGTGGATGTTGCGCTTGATGCTCTCGGGGGTGATGCCGTGCTCGAGGTTGTAGGCGTGCTGCTTCTCACGCCGGCGGTCGGTCTCGGCAATCGCGCGCTCCATGCTGCCGGTGATGCGGTCGGCGTAGAGGATCACCCGGCCATCGACATTGCGCGCAGCGCGGCCGATGGTCTGGATCAGCGAGGTTTCGCTGCGCAGGAACCCTTCCTTGTCGGCGTCGAGAATGCAGACCAGCCCGCATTCGGGGATGTCGAGCCCTTCGCGCAGCAGGTTGATGCCGACCAGCACGTCGTAGACCCCCAGCCGCAAGTCGCGGATCAGCTCGATGCGCTCGAGCGTCTCGACGTCGGAGTGCATGTAGCGCACCCGCAGCCCCGCCTCGTGCATGAACTCCGTCAAATCCTCGGCCATCCGCTTGGTCAGCGTAGTGACCAGCGTGCGGTATCCCTTCGCGGCGGTCTGCCGGCACTGCTCGATGCAGTCCTGCACCTGGTCCTCGACCGGGCGGATCTCGACCGGCGGGTCGATCAGGCCGGTGGGGCGGATCACCTGCTCGGCAAAGACACCGCCCGATTGCTCCATCTCCCAACCGCCGGGGGTGGCGGAAACCGCGATGGTCTGCGGGCGCATCGCGTCCCACTCGTTGAAGCGCAGCGGACGGTTGTCGATGCAGCTCGGCAGGCGGAAGCCGTATTCGGCGAGGGTAATCTTGCGGCGATGGTCCCCCTTGCTCATCGCGCCGATCTGCGGGACGGTCTGGTGGCTTTCGTCGACGAACAGCAGCGCGTTGTCGGGCAGGTACTCGAACAGCGTCGGCGGCGGCTCGCCGGGGAGGCGGCCGGTAAGGAAACGCGAATAGTTCTCGATCCCCGCGCAGCTGCCGGTGGCGGCGATCATCTCGAGGTCGAAATTGGTGCGCTGTTCCAGCCGCTGGTGCTCGAGCAGCTTGCCCTCGGCCTCCAGCTCCTTGAGCCGCTCGGCAAGCTCGAAGCGGATCGCCTCGGTCGCCTGCTTCATCGTCGGCCCGGGG
>JBJTMA010000072.1:0-20137 GCA_046063295.1 Novosphingobium sp. | reverse complement strand
GGTGCTGCTGCTCGACGCCACTCGCGGACTCGAGCATCAGGACCTCAAGATCGCCAGCATGGTCCTTGAAGAGGGCCGGGCACTGATCGTCGCGGTCAACAAGTGGGACGTGGCCGAGCACGCCTCAAGCCTGTTCAACGGCATCCGTTTTGCGCTCGATGAAGGCTTGGCGCAGGTCAAGGGCCTTCCGCTGCTCTCGGTCTCGGCGCGAACGGGCAGGGGCCTCGACACGCTGCTCAAGGCGGCGTTCGAAATCCGCGCGGCTTGGTCGAAGCGGGTGCCGACCTCGGCGCTCAACCGCTGGTTCGACGATGCGCTCGAAAAGAACCCCCCGCCCGCGCCCGGGGGCAAGCGGATCAAACTGCGCTACATCACCCAGGCCAAGACCCGCCCGCCGGGCTTCGTGATCTTCGGTACCCGGCTCGACGACCTGCCGACGAGCTACCAGCGCTACCTGATCAACGGCATCCGCCGCGAACTCGGCTTCGAAGCGGTGCCGGTGCGGCTGATGCTGCGCAGCGCGAAGAACCCGTTCGGGGGCTAAAGGGCCGAACTCAGCTGATCTGAAAATGCGTTTGGAAAGCGTGTTCTGCGTTGACGAAGAAGTCGATCGTGTAAGTCCCTTTAGGGAACCGCGCGGGGTCGAAGCCCGGACCTGTTTTTGCATTGTCAAATAAGGCGAAATCGCGCGGCAAGATCATCTTTCCATCGATGGGAAACTTTCCGGTCACGGTCCCCTCAAAGTATGACGCCGCTTTATCCGGGCCCACTACCTTCCAGATTGTCATAGTTCCGGGATAACTTTCGCTTTCTAGGCGAACCAGCACTCGATCCGGAGCTTTGGCGCGAACGGAAAGCGATCCTCCGCTGCAGCTTGCTAAGGCCAGCAATACACCAATCGCCGTGGTCATCGCTCTGCGTCTCATGGCTCCCCCTCTAAACCGACTGCCAAATTCAGCGTTTCAAATCCAATATCCTCCACTCGGTGAGGCTGCGCCACGCCCACTCCAGCGGCCCCTGGCGATAGCGTTCCAGCCACGGCTGGCTCCATGCGAGGATCAGCGCCCAGACGAGGAACACCAGCGTCCAGCGCTGCGCCGCGCCGAACTGGCCGTAAAGGCCGAGGCCCCAGTCCTGGCACAGCGCGGTCATCACCAGGCTGGTGGCGATGTAGTTGGTGAAGGCCATCCGGCCTGCGGCTTCGAGCATCTGGCCGGGGGCGCTTTGCAGAAGCGCGCGCGATCCCAGCACCAGCAGCGCTGCATAGCCCAGCGCCATCGCGGTGTGCGGCAGGACCGTGCCGAACTCGAGCGCGAAATGCATCAGCACAGCGGGATAATGTGTCTTCGCCGCCCACCAGGCAAAGGCGAGCGTTGCGCCGCCGCCCAGCGCCAGGCCCCATGCAGCCAGCCGCACCAGGCTGCGCCGCTGCCACGTGCCGGAAAAGAACCCGCCCTTGAACAGCGCCATGCCCAGCATCATCCACGGCAGCGTTTCGCCCCAGTTGAAGCCGACGAGCCCCAGCGGATCGGCTGCGCGTTCGGTCAAGCGGTGCCGGACTTGTCCGGTCCACGGCAATTTCGCTTCGGCATTGTCCGCGGCGTCGGCGGTGCGGAACCAGGCGAGGTCCTTGTCTTGACGCTCCATCGCGGCGGGCGAAGCGGTGCCGGAAAGGATCGCCGCCTGATCGCCCAGACTGCCACCCCTGATCGACAGGCCCCAGCCCTGCCAGCAGGTGACGATAAGCGCGGCGCCCAGCACCAGATGGCGCGCACTCCAATACCGGGCCATCAGCGCGAGGAACCCGATCGCGCCGTAGAGGAACAGGATATCGCCGTCCCACAGCAGCATGAAATGAAGGTAGCCCAGCAGCATCAGCCACAACAGCCGCCGGGCCTGAAGCAGCGCGCCGTGGCGACCAGGCGCTTCGTTACGCTCCATAAACAGCAGCAGGCTCGCCCCGAACAGCATCGAGAACAACGCGCGCATCTTGCCTTCGAACAGGACCAGCATGATCAGCCAGGCGGCGTGATCGGCGGGAGAGCCGGGGCGCGGCATGTCGGGAGACAGCGCGGCGCTGCCCGGCGCGGCAAAGCTGGCGACGTTGACCGCGAGAATGCCGAGAACGGCGACCCCGCGGATCAGGTCGAGCGCGCGGAGGCGGGGCGCAGGGTTCAGCCCGGCACCGCCGCGCAGGTGATCCCGGCGGCCTTGAGCTTGGCGCAGGCGGCCTGGGCGGCGGCTTGGCTATAGCCGCCCGCCTGAAGCTTGGTCACCGCGCCGGCCTTGACGTTGAGGCGCGGATGTCCGGCGATCTCGGGCCGGCCCTTGACCTTGGCCCACATCGCATCGGCATTGCCGGCGACCCCGAAGGCGCCAAGCTGGACCCGCCAGGTGCCGCCCGCCGCCGTGAGAGCGGGGGCGGGGGCAGGAGCAGGGGCAGGGGCGGGCTTCACCACCGGTCGCGGCGCGGGCACTGGCGTGACCACGCCCGGAGGCGGGCCGCTGTGCACCGCTACCGGGCGCGGGGCGGGCGCGGGAACCGGGGGGCGTGCATAGTCGGCACCGGCACTTGCCGGGCTGCCGCCGGCCGAGGCCATGCTTGGCCCCTTGATCGGCGGGCTGGCAGGCTGCGCGCTGCCCGGCACCTGGCTGCCAAGGTCGACCGCGGCAAGCTGGCGGGCGCGGGTTGCATCGGCCTCAGCGCCAAGTTCGCTGGCAAGCTGGACGCCCTTCTGGCGCTGGTCGATCGGGATGTACCCGTCCATCTGGGCGAGCGCACCCGCCGCCTGCGGCAGGCCCTGCTGCTGGGCCAGCGTGACAAGGGCGTAAGCCCGGACCCAGTCCTTGGGAACCAGATCGCCGTTGAAGTGCGCGATGCCCAGCAGGTATTCGGCGCGCGGGTCGCCGCGATCGGCGGCGGCGCGCAGATAGGGCAGGGCTTTCGCCTTTTCGCCGCGCTGGAACAGTAGCAGTCCGTAATTGTCCGCGGCTTGAAGGTGGCCCATCGCGGCGGCCTGGCCGAACAGGGCCTCGGCTTTGGCGAGGTCCTGCGGCACGCCTTTGCCCAGGCGATAGGCCTGGCCAAGGTTGAATATCGCATCGCCGTCACCCTTGGCGGCTTCGGCCTGCCAGGCCTTGACCGCGCCGGCGAAATCACCCCGCGTCCAGGCGTCCACACCCGCCTTGGTATCGGCCAGCGCAGGTCCGGCGAATCCCAGTCCGGCGCCGATCAGCAGTCCTGCGAGCAAAAAGTTGCGACCCATCGAAATGTTCCCGTTTCTGCGCGGCGGTTTACCTTTGCCCGGCCACCGGTGCCAACAACGGCCCGCGCGTCCCGCCCTTATCGCTAACTGACATAGTAAACGATCCCTTAGCAAAGGGTTTATGCGGCCTTTGCGCGGCAGGTTACCGCGCCCCGGCGTTCCGCGTTAACCCAAAATTAGGAACGTTCTGCGATCCCCGGCGGCAAGTCTTTTCAGGTTTGCGCATTTCTTAGGGGACAGACTTTGCGGGTATTGGCTTTGGCATCGCAGAAGGGTGGTTCGGGCAAGACGACCTTGTCCGGGCATCTGGCCGTCCAGGCGCAGCGCGCCGGCGCGGGGCCGGTTGTGCTGATCGACATCGATCCGCAAGGGTCGCTGGCCGACTGGTGGAACGAACGCGAAGAGGAATTCCCGGCATTCGCCCAGACCACGGTTGCGAGGCTTGCCGCCGACCTTGCGGTGCTGCGTCAGCAGGGCTTCCGCCTGGCGGTGATCGATACTCCGCCGGCCATCACCATGGCGATCCAGTCGGTCATCTCGGTGGCCGAGCTCATTGTCGTGCCGACCCGCCCGAGCCCGCATGACCTGCGCGCCGTGGGTGCCACGGTCGATCTGTGCGAACGCGCCGGCAAGCCGCTGATCTTCGTGGTCAACGCCGCCACGCCCAAGGCCAAGATCACCTCGGAAGCCGCGGTCGCATTGTCGCAGCACGGCACCGTCGCCCCAATTACCCTTCACCACCGCACCGATTTTGCAGCGTCGATGATCGATGGCCGCACGGTGATGGAAGTCGATCCCAACGGCCGCAGCGCTGCTGAAGTGACCGCGCTGTGGAGCTACATCTCGGACCGTCTGGAAAAGAACTTCCGCCGCACTGTCTTCGCCGCTCCGACCGCGGTCTCGTCGATCCAGGGCGTGCATCGTCCGGCTGGCGGCTTCGGCCGCCGCGTCGCGGGCTCGTAAGGGGCGCGCGGGGGCATGGCAGACCACAAATCCGAACATCGGCCGATCGCGTCGCTGACCCCGCGGCTGCTTGCCCGCAAGGGCGGCGCCAAGCCGGCCATGCGCCCGCAGGCCAGCGCGCTTGCGGTCAGCCATGAAGATCTCGGCTGGAACGACATGGGCCACGATGTCGGTGATTACGGGCAGGTCGTGTCGCTCGATGCCGCGCGCGAAGTGCCCGAAGTTGTCCGCCAGCAGCGCGGCCTGACCCGCGAGGTCGAGCGCCGCTCGGCGCTTGCCGACGGTCGCCGCGCCGCCTTTACCCTGCGGATGGATGCGGAGCGTCATCTCCAGCTGCGCCTCGCCTGCACGGTCAAGGGCCGTAGCGCGCAGCAGCTCGTAACCGAGGCTCTCGATCGCCTCCTTGCCGAACAACCTGAACTGGCCGGCCTTGCTGAGCAAGTGACCAAGAGCCGCACGTGAAATTTTTCGAGGAAGGGAACACTCCCATGCAGACCAGCAAGCTCCGTAAGTCGATCCTGCCGCTTGGCCTCGCCGGTGCGGTGGCTGTTGCCATTGCCGCAGGCGCCGGGTTCAGCTCGGGCGCGGTTGCCAAGTCGAGCACCGACAAGGCCGCGGCCGATACCCAGAAGGCACTTGCGAAGGGCGACGTGGCAAAGGCGATCTCGCTGGCCGAGGCGTTGGTCGCGGCAAATCCGAAGGTCGCCACTTACCGCGCGTTGCTCGGCCAGGCATACCTGCGCGGGGGCCGCTTCGAAAGCGCCGCAACCGCGTTCAACGATGCGATGAAGCTGGGTGATAACTCGGCCAAGACCGCGCTGTCGCTGGCGCTCGCCGATATCGGCGCGGGCCGGAACGGCGAAGCGGTGGCGATCCTCAACGATTGGCGCGATGCCATTCCCGCGGTCGATCTCGGGCTGGCCTATGCCCTGGCCGGCGACAGCGGGCGCGGCGTGGCGATCCTTTCCGATACTCTGCGCGGCGGCGACAATTCGCCCAAGGTGCGCCAGAACCTTGCCTATGCCTTCGCGCTCGACGGGCGCTGGCGCGATGCGCGCCTGATGGCCGCGCAGGATGTCCCTGCCGACCAGCTCGACGCACGGATGCAGGGCTGGGTGATGCAGACGCGTCCTGAAGATTCGAAGCTCCGCGTTGCAACGCTGCTCAAGGTGCCGATGGTTGCGGACAGCGGCCAGCCCGCCGCGCTCGCGCTCAACGCCAGCGGCGACCAGGAACAGCTGGCTGCCGAAACCGGCGCGGCGAAGAGCGAAGTTCCGGCGGTTGCCTCGGCGGGCGAGCTTCCCGCTGCTGCCGCCCCTGCGGCGAACCTCGCGCAGTACCAGCCGGTCGACGCACCGGCCGCGGTGCCGGCTCCGGCGGTTGCAGAGCAGACTCCTGAAGCCTTCTCACCCGTCTACAGCTCGAACCCGGTGGTCCAGCCGCTGCCCCAGAGCGGGCCAGAGGCGATGACCCCGCCGAAGGCCGCGCGCATGGCCGTCGCCGCTCGGCCCAAGACCGTTACGCACCGCCCGGGCCTGCGCCCACGCCATGTGATGGCCCAGGTTTCGGGTCGCGGTTCAAGCCACCTCGTCCAGCTCGGCTCGTTCTCGAGCGAACAGGGCGCTCGCCGCGCCTGGGGCCACTATGCCGCGCGCAACCCGGAACTGCGCAACTTCAAGATGACGATCACCCAGGCCGACGTGAAGGGCAGGCACTTCTGGCGCGTTGCCGCCGCCGGTCTTGATGGCAAGGGCGCGCAAGGGCTCTGCTCGACGGTGAAGAACCGCGGCGGGGTGTGCTTCGCCTATGCCGCCAGCCGCTCGATGCTCGGCCGCCCGGCCAATGCCCCGGCGATGGCCAAGGCTGCAGTCAAGCCCAAGGTCCAGGTCGCGATGAAGCCGGTCGCCGCTGTCGGCCCGGCCAACGCCCGCCGTCACTAAGCTTTTCTAAGATAACAACGGGAGCGCAGCCCCCTTCCGCCCCGGCGGGAGGGGGTTTCTCGTTAGGTCGTCGCCTGGCTCGATGCACTCACCACCAAAAGCGGTTTTCGCTTCAAAAGTATGCGAAAAGCACGATGAGGCCGACCACCAGAATGCCAGTGATCCACAATTGAACCCGCCAAGGCAGGAACGCGACTATCCATCCCATCAGGTCGTCAAGCATGTCGCGGCATCATCCCACCTGCTTTCCGCCCTTGAACAGCGCTGTCACGCGTCCTTCGACGCCCTGCTTGTCGAACGGGGTGTTGCCCGCACTGGCGGCCATCTTGTCCGAATCGACAATCCAGGGCTTGGCGGGATCGATCAGTGCAACGTCGGCCTCGAAGCCCACTGCCAGCTCGCCCGCGTTAACACCCAGCAGCCGCGCCGGATTGGCCGCCAGCAAAGCAAAGGCGCGGGGCAGGTCGATCACCCCGTCGCGCACCAGCCCCACCGTCAAGGCAAGCAGCGTTTCGGCCCCCGCCATGCCCGGCTCCGCATCGGCGAAGGGCAGGCGCTTGTCTTCGGGGCCGCGCGGGTCGTGGCCCGAAGCGATCACTTCGATGGTCCCGTCGGCCAGCGCCTCGCGCACCGCCATCCGGTCATCCTCGCTGCGCAGCGGAGGGGACAGGCGGGTAAAGGTACGGAAATCGCCGATCGCGGTGTCCGACAGCATGAAGTGCGCCGGAGTGACGCCTGCGCTGATGGCCAGCCCGCGTGCTTTCGCGGCGCGGACCAGGTCGCATGCCTTGCGGGTGGTAACCTGGCGAAAGTGCAGCCGTGCGCCAGTCAGGTCGGCCAGTGCGATGTCGCGCGCCACGGCAAGGGCTTCGGCTTCGGCCGGGGCCGAGGGCAGGCCGTAGCGGGTCGCCATTTCGCCCGCAGAGGCGACCGCGTTCCCGGTCAATCCCGCATCCTCGGCATGGGCGATCACGGTCAGGCCCAGCATCGCCGCGTAGGATAGCAGGCGGTGCATCGTGCCCGAATCGGCGATCCATCGGCGGCCGGTTGAAACCGCACGGGCCCCGGCATCGCGCATCAGGGCAAGCTCGGCGAGCTCTTTGCCCTCAAGCCCGACGGTCGCTGCGGCCAGCGGGTGGACCCACAGGTCAGGCTTGCCCGACTGCGCGGCAAATCGGACCCGCGCCGGATGGTCGAGCGGGGGGTTCAGGTCGGGCATCAGCGCCGCGCGGGTGATCCCGCCAAAATGAAACGCCGCCTTGTCGATGGCAAAGACGCCAAGGTCGACCAGTCCGGGCGCGATGAGCTGGCCCCTGGCATCGATCACCGTGTCCCCAGGCTGGGCACTCGCCTCGCCCACCGCGGCGATCTTGCCTTCGACGCAGCGCAGGCCGCCAGCTTGAGGTGCGCTTCCCGGCAATAGCAGCTGGCCATTCTGGATGGTGAGGGGGGCGGCGATGCTCATGCCCAGCCCTCCACGCCGCGCGCCCTTCGGGTCAGCACGTCAAGGCAGGCCATGCGGATCGCCACGCCCATTTCGACCTGCCGGGTGATTGCCGAACGGCCGGCGAGATCGGCGACGTTGCTGTCGATCTCCACGCCGCGGTTTATGGGCCCGGGGTGCATGACCAAGGCATCGGGCTTGGCCCTTGCCAGCCGGTCGAGCGTGAGGCCGTAAAGGTGGCGATATTCGCGCGGGGAGGGGATGAATTGCCCGCTCATCCGTTCCTGCTGCAGCCGCAGCATCATCACCACGTCGGCGCCCTCGAGCGCGGCGTCGAAATCGTGGTAGGGCATGACCTTCATCCCCATGATCCCGGCGGGCATCAGCGCGGGCGGGGCGCAGACCCGGACCTGCGCGCCCAAGGTAGTCAGGCAGTGGATGTTCGACCGCGCCACCCGGCTGTGCAGGATGTCACCGCAGATCGTCACGATCAGCCCGCCGATTTCACCTTTCGCGTGACGAATTGTCAGCGCATCGAGCAGGCCTTGCGTGGGGTGTTCGTGCTGGCCGTCGCCCGCGTTGAGTACCGGGCAATCGACTTTGTCGGCGATCAGCCGCACCGCGCCCGAACTCTGGTGCCGGATCACGATCGCATCGGCGTGCATCGCGTTGAGCGTCATCGCCGTGTCGATCAGGGTTTCGCCCTTTTTGACGCTGCTTTGCGCGGCATGCATGTTGACCACGTCGGCGCCGAGCCGCTTGCCCGCGATTTCGAAGCTGAGCAGCGTGCGGGTGCTGTTCTCGAAGAAGGCGTTGATGATGGTCAGGCCGTGTAGCCGCTCGTCGCGCTTGCTGGCCGACCGGTTGAGATCGACCCATTGTTCGGCCTCGTCCATCAGGTAGAGCAGCTCCCACGGAGCAAGCCCCGCCAGACCCGTCAGGTCGCGGTGCGGGAAGGCGGCGGAACCGGCAGGATAGCGGTTCGTGCGAAGCTCGTCTGGCAATGTCATTAAAGTCGGTGCCTTACAGGCCCGGCGTGCATGCGGCAAGTAGGCGCTGATCGGCGGTTGGTCGATGCGATGCTGGCGTTTGTTCCGCGCGGTCCCTATGTGGCGGCAAAGCTCACGAAGACAGGACACCCGCATGCAATTCGCCCGCAAGGTCTGGCATCTGCTCGTCGCGATCAAGGACGGGCTAGTGCTGCTGCTCATGCTGCTGTTCTTCGGCGTTCTGTTTACCGCGCTGACCGCCCGGCCGAGCGAGGCGGGGCTGCGCGATGGCGCACTGCTGGTGAAGCTTGACGGGTCGGTGGTCGAGGAGCCGAGCGAGCAGGACGCGATCAAGGTGATCTCGGGCGTTGAATCGCCGCTGCGCCAGCACCGCGCGCGCGACGTGGCCCGCGCGATCGAGCTGGCCGCCAGCGACGATCATGTGAAGGCCGTGGTGCTCGACCTGTCGAAATTCACCGGCGGCGGGCTGGTTCACATGGAGGAAATCGGCGCGGCGATGGACAAGGTCCGCGCTGCAAAGAAGCCGGTGCTGACCTATGCCACCGCCTATCTCGACGACGGTGTGATGCTTGCCGCGCACGCCACGGAAGCTTGGGTCCATCCGATGGGCGGAGCCTTCGTTACGGGGCCGGGCGGGACCATGCCTTACTATGGCAAGCTGCTGAAGAATTACGGGGTCAAGGTCCACGTCTTCAAGGTCGGGACCTTCAAGGACTTCGTCGAACCCTATGAACGCAACGATGCCTCCGCGCCCTCGCGGGAAGCGCGCGTGGCGCTTTATGCGGCGCTGTGGGAAGACTGGAAGGCCAATGTCGCCAAGGCCCGGCCCAAAGCCCGGATCGAGGCAATCACACGCGATCCGGTCGCGTGGATGGACGAGGCCAAGGGCGATGCCGCGCAGGCTGCGGTTAATGCCGGACTGATCGACAGGATCGGCGACAACGTGGCGTTCGGCGAACGGGTCAAGGAGCTCGCCGGGGCGGGTACCGACACCGAATTGCCAGGTAGCTATGCCTTCTCCAGGCCCGATGCGCTGCTTGCCGCACACCCGGTCGATACCGGCGGCAAGGCAGTGGCGGTGGTCACCGTTGCCGGGGATATTGTCGACGGCAAGGCGGGGCCCGGAACTGCCGGCGGAGACCGCGTCGCGAAGCTGATCGACAAGGCCAATGGCGATGACGCGAGCGCGCTGGTGCTGCGGGTCGATTCGCCGGGCGGGTCGGTGCTCGCCAGCGAGCAGATCAGGGGCGCGATCGAACGGTTCAAGGCTCCCAAGGACGGCAAGGCGCGCCCGGTGGTGGTGTCGATGGCCAATGTCGCGGCAAGCGGCGGCTATTGGGTTTCGACCCCGGGCCAGCGGATCTTCGCCGAACCGGGGACGGTTACCGGCTCGATCGGGATCTTTACGGCCTTGCCCAGCTTTGAGGACACGCTGGCGCGCTACGGCGTGAACAGCGACGGCGTGCGCACCACGCCGCTGTCGGGCCAGCCCGATGTGCTCGCGGGCTTTACGCCAGAGGCGGAAAAGCTGCTGCAGGCCAATATCGAAAACGGCTACGCTCGGTTCATCGGTCTCGTCGCCAAATCGCGCGGGAAAACCCCTGAAGAAGTGGACAGCTTCGCCCAGGGGCGGGTGTGGGATGGCGGAACCGCGCGGCAAAAGGGCCTGGTCGACGAATTCGGCGGCCTGCCCGAAGCCCTGGCTTACGCCGCCAAGGCGGCCAAGCTCGAAACTTGGCATGCCAAATACTACGGCACCGAGCCTTCGGGATTTGGCGGCCTGGTCGCGGCGATGCTGGGCGGTGACGATGCCAATAGCGATGGCGGCGAAGGCGGCGATCTTGCCGCGCTGCTGGCGCTCCGCCAGCAGGATTCGCTGGCCCGCGTCGCCTACGGGCTGACCCGGCTCGGCCAGGTCCAGGGGATGCAGGCCTTGTGCCTCGATTGCGCTCTCGCCGCGCCCGCCCCGGCCACGCCTCCGCCAACGGGATGGGGCGCAATGCTGGAAGCGGTTCTCCGCTCGCGCTGAACGCCAAGACTCTGGCTTGCCCTTTGCGCGCGTGCCCACTAAGGGCCACGCCTTGATTCAACACTTCGTCGGGCCGCGGGCGTGGCGGAATTGGTAGACGCGCTGGTTTTAGGTACCAGTATCGTAAGATGTGGGGGTTCGAGTCCCTTCGCCCGCACCAGTTCCGAAAGCACCCCATCCGGCGCAACAGAACCGTATTTAGAAGGCTTCTATTGTCATGCAGATTGTCGAGACCACCAACGAGGGCCTGAAGCGCAGCTACAGCGTGAAGATCGCGGCCAAGGACATCGCCGCGCGGATCGACGGCGAAGTTGCCAAGATCGCCCCGCAGGTGCGCATGCCCGGCTTCCGCCCCGGCAAGGTGCCGACCAACCTCGTCAAGAAGATGCACGGGCCCCAGCTTCACCAGGAAGCGCTCAACACCACGGTCCGCGAAGCGGTCGATAAGGTGATCGGCGACAATCAGCTGCGCCCGGCAATGCAGCCGCAGATTTCGCTGGGTGAAGGCTATGAGGAAGGCAAGGATGCCGACCTGACCGTCAACCTGGAAGTGCTGCCCACCATCCCGACCCCGCAGATCGACGGGCTCAAGCTCGACAAGCTGGTCGTCCCGGTGAGCGATGCCGAAGTGAACGAGCAGCTCGAACGCCTCGCTTCCAACGCCAAGAGCTTCGTCGACGCGAAGAAGGGCAAGAAGGCCGAGACCGGCGACCAGCTGATCATCGATTTCCTCGGCAAGCTTGACGGCGTGCCGTTCGATGGCGGCAAGGCCGAAGACGCCGCGCTCGAAATCGGTTCGGGCCGCTTCATCCCCGGCTTCGAGGAACAGCTGATCGGCGCCAAGGAAGGCGACGAGAAGACCATCACCGTGACCTTCCCGGCCGATTACCAGGCGACCGACCTCGCCGGCAAGGACGCCACGTTCGACATCACCGTGAAGTCGGTCAAGGTCCCCGGCGAAAGCAAGATCGACGACGATTTCGCCAAGAGCCTCGGGCTCACCAGCCTCGAACAGCTGCAGGGTCTGCTGCGCGGCCAGCTCGAGCAGGAGACCGCCGGTCTCACGCGCACCCAGATGAAGCGCGCGCTGCTTGACGTGCTTGCCGCCGGTCATGAATTCGACGTGCCGCCGACCATGGTAGAGGCCGAGTTCGAACAGATCTGGGCCCAGCTCAACCAGGAAGCGCAGAACGAGGAAGATCCCGCCGCCGCGCTCGCCGAGATCGAGGCCGAGAAGGACGATTACCGCGCGATCGCGGTGCGCCGCGTGCGTCTGGGCCTGCTGCTGTCGGAAATCGGCCAGGCCAACGGCGTCGAGGTTTCGGCGCAGGAAATGAACATGCTGATGCAGCAGGCCGCGCAGCAATATCGCGTCGAAGATCGCCAGCGGTTCATGGAATACATCCAGCAGGACCCGCTCGCCGCCGCGCAGTTGCGTGCCCCGCTCTATGAGGACAAGGTTGTCGACTTCCTGTTCGACAAGGCCGAAGTCACCGAAAAGACCGTGACCAAGGAAGAACTCCAGGCCGCGATCGAAGCCGACGACGCCGCGCCAGCTCCGGCCAAGCCTGCCAAGAAGGCAGCGGCGAAGAAGCCTGCCGCAAAGGAAGAGGCCAAGGCTGACGCAAAGCCCGCCGCCAAGAAGGAAGCGGCTCCGAAGAAGGAAGCGGCTGCCAAGGCCGATAAGGCTCCGGCTGAGAAGAAGGCTCCGGCCAAGAAGCCTGCCGCGAAGAAGTAAGCTTTCTTCCCGCGATCATACAAAAAGGGCGTTGCCGCAAGGCAGCGCCCTTTTGCTTTTGCGTAGCCACCCTTTCGTCATTGCTTCGCTACGCTCGCAATGACGATTCTCGGGGGCGGGCTGGCGGGCGGCCTACTCCCCCCAGCGCTTGAACTTCGGCTTCGCCAGCTTCGCCGTCCGCGCGCGTTCGTAAGCCGCGCCCAGGTCCAGCATTCGCTTGTCATCCCACTGTGCGCCGATGAAGCTCAGGCCCACCGGCATGCCTTCAACCTGCCCCATCGGCACGGTGAGGTGCGGATAGCCGGCGATCGCGGCCAGACTGCCAGCGCCGACCGAGAGGAAGTGGTCGCCTGTGACAAGGTCGATCATGCCCGCCGGGCCTTCGGTGGGCGCGATCAGCGCGACCACGTTGTTCTTGGCGAGCAGCGCGTCGATCCCTTCGGGGCCCGCCAGTCTGAATGAATTGGCCCGCGCCTTGTCGTGCGCCTCGCGGTCGATGTTCTTTTCCGCGCGTTCGAAGCTTTCTTGTCCGAACCAGCGCAGTTCGGCGCTTGCATTGGCCTTGTTGAAGGCGATGAGGTCCGCCAGCGTCTTTGACGGCACGCCCTGCCCGGGCAGGCCCGCGAGGTACTTGGCCATGTCCTCGCGCAGCTCGAAGTAGAGCACGGTGCCTTCATCGTTGCCCATCGCATCTGGGAAATCGTAGTCGATCGGGACCAGCACCGCGCCCGCCGCGGCCAGATCGGCCTGCGCTTGGTCGAAGACGCGGCGCGTTCCCGGATGGCGCCCGGCCTGCTTGGTCAGCACCCCGATCCGCACGCCCTTGAGGCTGCTGGCGGCAAGGCTCGCGGTGTAGTCGGTCTTGTGCTTGTCCGCCTCGGCAGTGGCGGGATCGAGCGGGTCGCTTCCCGCGATCACGCTCAACACCAGCGCGGCATCGGCGACGCTGGTGGTCATCGGACCGGGCGTATCCTGGCTGTGGCTGATCGGAACCACGTAGGTGCGGCTGACCAGGCCCAGCGTGGGCTTGAACCCGACGATCCCGTTCATGCTTGCCGGGCAGGTGATCGAACCGTCGGTTTCGGTGCCGATTGCCGCCCAGGCCATGCCCGCCGCAATCGCGGCGCCGCTGCCCGAGCTCGATCCGCAAGGACTGCGGTCGGTGGCATGCGGATTCTTCGTTTGCCCGCCCACGGCCGACCAGCCCGACGAGCTCATCGGTGAGCGGATGTTGGCCCACTCGCTAAGGTTGGTCTTGCCGAGGATCACGCCCCCATCGGCGCGCAGCCGCGCGACCAGCGGCGCATCGCGGCCGGTCTTGTTGTCCTTCAGCGCCAGGCTCCCGGCTGTGGTCGGCCATTCCTTCGTCTCGATGTTGTCCTTGATCAGCAGGGTGCGGCCCTTGAGCCGGCCCGTGGCGGCGAGCCGCGCGGCTTCGGCCGGGGCCTGAGGGTTGACCACGATAACCGCATTCAGCTTCGGCCCGCCCGGCGCATCGTCAAGCCGGGCAATCGCCGCAAGCTGCTTCACCGCCGCAGCGGCGGCGCTTGTGGCGGATGCGGCGGTGCCGGTCGCGGACTGGGCGGACGCAGGCTGGGCAATCAGCATGGCGGGCAGGGCGGCAAGCAGAACGTGGCGCATGTGAAAAACGATCCCCTGGTTGTCTGCCGCCATGCTGGCGCGAAGCGCGGCGCGATGCAACGTCCGGACGGCGAAGGCCCGATTTTCCTACATTCCTGCGGTCTGGCATGGCGGTGCGGCAATGAACGGAATCGTCCAGCCAACCCTTCATGACACGCGGAACCTCCGTCCGGTTCGCAAGGGCATTCCTTTTTCCCATTGGACAGTGGTCCACGCGGTCCACGCTCACCCGTTGCGCATGACCGAGGTTAACGCCCTTGAACATCGCAGCGCCAGCGCCGACATAGGCGGTCCAACCACATGAGGACCCCCATGCGCGACCTGTACTCCGCCGCCAGCAACGACATCTTCCGCCGCGATCCGATCACCGGTGCGCTGATCCCGGTCGTGGTCGAACAATCGAGCCGCGGCGAGCGCAGCTTCGACATCTATTCGCGGCTGCTGCGCGAACGGATCATCTTCGTGACCGGTGAGGTCGAAGACCACATGGCCAGCGTGATCGTCGCGCAGCTGCTGTTCCTCGAGAGCGAGAATCCGTCGAAGGACATCTCGATGTACATCAATTCGCCGGGCGGCGTGGTGACCGCGGGCATGGCGATCCATGACACCATGCAATACATCAAGCCCAAGGTTTCGACCGTGTGCATCGGCCAGGCCTGCTCGATGGGCAGCTTCCTGCTTGCCGCGGGTGAGCCCGGCATGCGCGTGGCGCTCCCGCAGGCGCGGATCATGATCCACCAGCCTTCGGGCGGGGCGCGCGGCATGGCCAGCGATATCGAGATCCAGGCGCGCGAAATCCTGCGCCTGAAGGAAGAGATGCACCAGCTCTACTCGAAGTACACCGGCAAGTCGGTGAAGCAGGTGGCCGAGGCGATGGACCGCGACACCTGGCTCTCGGCAGAAGAGGCCAAGGCGTTCGGCCTGGTCGACCAGGTCTTCGAAAGCCGCCCCGAAGGTGACGGTGAAAGTGCCAATGGCGGCAGCGGCGGGGCTCCGGCCTGACCGCGCACGCCAACCTGCTGGTAACCGTGCCGCTTCAGGCGTGCGCAATGTCGCCTATGGTAGGCAGGATTGATAATTAGGATAGCCGGGCTAGACTCGGGCGATTCCCGCTGCCTTGCGGGACAACGGACGGAAGCATGACCAAACTGAGCGGATCGGATACCAAGAGCACCCTGTACTGCAGCTTCTGCGGCAAGTCGCAGCACGAGGTGCGCAAGCTGATTGCCGGGCCGACCGTGTTCATCTGCGATGAATGCGTCGAGCTGTGCAACGACATCATCCGCGAGGAAACCAAGGCCGGGATCGCGGGCAAAAAAGGCGGCGACGTTCCCAGCCCGAAGGACATCTTCGAAACGCTCAACGACTATGTGATCGGGCAGGACCGCGCCAAGCGCGTGCTCTCGGTCGCCGTTCACAACCACTACAAGCGCCTGAAGCACAGCGGCAAGGGCGGCGAGGTCGAACTCCAGAAGTCGAACATCCTGCTCGTCGGACCAACCGGCTGCGGCAAGACCCTGCTCGCGCAGACGCTGGCCAAGACCTTCGACGTGCCGTTCACCATGGCTGATGCGACCACGCTGACCGAAGCGGGCTACGTGGGTGAGGACGTCGAGAACATCATCCTGAAGCTGCTTCAGGCGAGCGACTACAACGTCGAAAAGGCCCAGCACGGGATCGTCTACATCGACGAGATCGACAAGATCAGCCGCAAGGCCGAAAACCCCTCGATCACCCGCGACGTTTCGGGCGAGGGCGTGCAGCAGGCGCTCTTGAAGCTGATGGAAGGCACCACCGCCTCGGTGCCGCCGCAGGGCGGGCGCAAGCATCCGCAGCAGGAATTCCTGCAGGTCGATACGACCAACATCCTGTTTATCTGCGGCGGGGCCTTTGCCGGGCTCGACAAAATCATCGCCGACCGCCTGCAGAAGCGCTCGATCGGCTTCGGCGCGCACGTCGCCGATCCGGACAAGCGCCGGGTGGGCGAACTGCTCCAGAAGGCCGAACCGGAAGACCTCTTGAAGTTCGGGCTGATCCCCGAATTCGTCGGCCGCCTGCCGGTGATCGCGACGCTGGAAGACCTCGATATCGAGGCCCTGGTCAAGATCCTCAGCGAGCCGAAGAACGCGCTGGTCAAGCAGTACGCGCGGCTGTTCGATCTGGAAGATGTGCAGCTGACCTTCACCGATGACGCGCTCGAGGCGATCGCCAAGCGCGCGATCGAACGCAAGACCGGCGCGCGCGGACTGCGCTCGATCGTCGAAGGGCTGCTGCTCGACACGATGTTCGACATCCCGACCGAGCAGGGCATCGCCGAAGTGGTCGTGGACAAGGACGTGGTCGAAGGCCGCAAGGAACCGGTCCGCGTGCTCAAGGGCAAGGAAGAAGCGGCTTAAACGCCTTCAAAGGTTACAAAAAAGCGGCGCGGAAGGCTGACTTCCGCGCCGCTTTCTGTTTGGATTGGCAGGCCTACTTGCCCTGGTGGAACACAACCTCACCGTCCTTGGCCACCGAGACGTCGCGCTGGTCGCTGGACTTGAGCAGCCAGGTGCCGCCGCTCTGCACCCACTCGTCGCTGGTCTGCACGGTGATGTCGAGCTTGGCGGGCTGACCATCGGGGCCATTGCGGGTGGTGTGGATCTCGACCTGCTGGTCGACCTTTGCGGTGTTGCCGGTGATGGCAGCCGAAATGATGGTGATCTTGGGGGCCAAACCGTCCATCGCGGCGGGGCGCTTGTCGAACATCTCCTTCATCTCGCTGGCGTTGTGTTCGTTGCCCTGGATATCGTACATCACAAAGTCGGGCGCCATCATGGTCTGCAGCTTGGCAATGTCCTTGGCCTGCTGGGCGGCGCTGAATTCGGCATAGCGCGCCTCGAACACCGCTTTGGCGTCCTGGGCATGCGCGCTGCCAACCAGGCTGACTGCAATTGCGGCGCCGGCCAGCCAGGGGCGCAGGGTTGAAAAAGCCATGAATTGTCTCCCGTTGGCTCCACATCAGAGCCGAAACATGTGTCTCGCTATAGCCGTGGCTGCTAACCGCGGGTGAACGGATCGATCAATGCGCGTGCTGCGTCTGCAAGCTGCAGTCGTCGCTTCCGGTTTCGATCTGGATGGTCGCATGATGGATGCGGAAGCGCTGCTCCAGCTCCTTGCCGATGTCGCGCAGGAAGGCATCGCCGGTCACGCCTGCGGGGACGACGAGATGCGCGGTGAGCGCGCATTCGGTGGTACTCATGCCCCAGATGTGCAGGTCATGCACCGCGGTTACCCCATGCTGGGCGCCGAGGAAGGTCTTGACCGCGGTTTCGTCGATATGGCGCGGCACCGCGAGGAGCCCCATCTTGACGGCTTCCTTGAGCAGATCCCAGCTCGCCCAGCCGAGCCCGATGGTGATTGCGATCGAGGCGAGCGGATCGATCCAGTTCTGGTTGGTCAGCACCACCATCAGGCCGACAAACACCACGCTGGCCGAAACCACCGCATCGGCCATCAGGTGCTGGAACGCAGCCCGCAAGTTGAGATCGTCCTTGCTGCCCTTGGCGAACAGCAACGCCGATGCCGCGTTGACCAGGATGCCGATCCCGGCAACGGCCATGACCTCCATTCCGTTGACTTCACCGGGCTGCCACAGCCGCTGCACGGTTTCGAGCATGACCGCGCCCAGCGCCACCCACAGCAGCGCCGCATTGGCGATCGCGGCAAGGATCGAGCTCGATTTGAGGCCATAGGTGAAGCCGGGGCCGGGCGGCCGCGCGGCGAGCACGCTGGCACCCCAGGCGAGCAAAAGCGAAAGTACATCGCCCAGATTGTGGCCGGCATCGGCCAGCAGGGCAGTCGAGCCCGAAAAGAAGCTCGCAACGGTTTCACCGATCACGAACAGCACGTTGAGCGTTACGGCCAATGCGAAGGCCTTGCCATGACTGCTTGGGGCATGGTGATGGTGATGATGGTGCCCGTGCCCGTGGCCGTGGCCATGCCCGCCGGCATGGCCGTGGCCATGCGCGGCGTGGTCGTGCGAATGATCGTGCTGCGCGCCCATCGAAAATCACCTTCAAGCCATGCGTTGCACAAATGCCGCAGTGCAGCAACAATCGTGAGCGAAAGATTGGCGAATTAACCCAACCCGTCAGGCCTCAATTGTCGAATCCTTTCCGTTCGTTGCGCGAAATCCCCTAATTCGGAAATGAGATTGCAAGCTGGCTTGGCCCGCACGGGCAAACGCCGCGGCAAGTCACAGGAGTGTCACAACAGGTGTTTAGCGCGGGCCGTCGCTCGCTTATGAGCGCAATTGGAGGGCGGGGGCCAAGCGATTCGCTGCATCCCCATGCCTACAATTTCGTAGTCAGTCTCAGTCTCGAAAACACGGGGAATTCAACGCAATGCGCATCACTCATGCCCTGAGCGCCGCCGCCAGCACCCTGGCCATCGGCATCGCCGCCCTGCCGGGCGCCGCTTACGCCCAGTCGACCGGCTCGCAGGACGCCGAAAAGGACATCGTGGTTACCGGTACCCGCGGGCCGCAGCAGGTCGCCGGGGTTTCCTCGCCCGACACGCCCAAGGCCAAGGCGGTTCTCACCAACGAAAACCTCGCCCGCGCCAACCCCGGTCAGACCGTGCTCGACACGATCAACCAGATCCCGGGCGTCAGCTTCCAGAACAACGATGCCTCGGCTCGTCGGGCGGCACGCTCAACATCCGCGGCTTCGACTCGACCCGCATCAGCCTCACCTTCGACGGCGTTCCGTTGAACGATTCGGGCAACTACGCGATCTTCTCGAACCAGCAGATCGATCCCGAGCTGATCGAGCAGGTCAACGTCAACCTCGGCACCACCGACGTCGACAGCCCGACCGCTTCGGCCGTCGGCGGCACCGTTAACCTGCGGACCCTGACCCCCAGCCACGACTTCGGCGTGATGCTGTCGGGCTCGATCGGTGAGTGGAATTTCTGGCGCATCTTCGAAAAGATCGAAACCGGCGATCTCAATTCGACCGGGACCCGCGCGTGGTTCTCGGCCAGCAAGACCCGCAACAACGTGCCTTACAACGGCTATGGCAAGATCAACAAAGAGCAGTTCAACGCGAAGATCTACCAGCCGCTGGGCGGGAACGACTTCATCGCGATCGCCGGCCACTACAACCAGAACCGCAACAACTTCTTCGGTTCGCTGCCGCTGCGCATAGACACCACAGCAACCCCGACGTCCACGACGCCGCGTGTGGTTGGCCCGAACAACGCGAACCGTTTCCCGATCACCAATGATGAGCGGTTCTACACCACGCTGAACTATCCCTGCTCGCTCGATACGCCGCAGGCCGGCGTGGGTGACACGCCGGTTGCCGCGCCGACAAACAAGGCCGGCTGCGGCACCGAGTTCGATCGCCGCTACAACCCGTCCAACACCGGCAACATCCGCATTACCTCGCGCTTCACCCTGGCTGACAATCTCGTCCTGACGGTTGACCCCAGCTTCCAGTACGTGAAGGCCAACGGCGGCGGCACGGTGACCGGCAGCGAAGGTCTGCGTGATATCAACCCAGCCGATCCGGACGGTGCCGGCCCGCTGCTGGCGATTGCGCCGACGTTCGGTACGCTTGCCAACAACAGCTGCCAGTTCGTGCCGACCAGCGCGTTCAACAACTGCGTCACCGGCTTCATCGGCGGCAGCTACTTCTTCGGCAAGGACCTCAACGGCGACGGCGACACGCTCGACACCGTGACCCTGCTTGCGCCGAGCCAGACCCAGACGAAGCGTTATGGCGTGATCGCGGGCCTCAAGTGGACGCTCGACAGCAACAACTCGATTCGTTTCGCCTACACCTATGACGGTGCCCGTCACCGCCAGACGGGCGAAGTCGGCTTCCTCACCATCAATGGCGAGCCGATCGACGTTTTCCCGGTCAACTCGGGCATCAGCACCGCAGGCGGCTTCATCATGCAGAAGCGTGACCGTCTCTCGTACGCGATCCTTCATCAGGTCGCGGCCGAGTACACGGGCAAGTTCATGGACGGAGACCTGCTGGTCAGCGCGGGCATCCGTGCTCCGTTCTTCAAGCGCAACCTCACGAACTACTGCTTCACCACCTCGGCAGGCGGTTTCGTC
>JBJTMA010000002.1:0-8359 GCA_046063295.1 Novosphingobium sp. | reverse complement strand
CGATCTCGAACTTTTCCTGGAAGTAGCCGAGCGAATTAATGCGGCTGGTCGAGCGCTTGACCTGCAGCGAGTTGAACGCATCGCCTTCCGACAGGCGGAATTCGCGGCGCACCACCTTGTCCTGGGTCAGGGTGTTGCCGTTGACATCGACCCGCTCCACGTAGACGCGCGGTGCCTCGGCAATCTGGAAGGTCAGACCCATGGTCAGGTCTTCCTTGCTGCGGGCGTATTCGGGCCGGACGTCGGCAAAGGCATAGCCGAAGGTGCCAAGCGTCTCGTTGAGCTTGTCGATGGTGTCTTCGACCATCTTGGCGTTGTACCAGTCGCCCTTCTTCATCGGCAGCTGGGCAGCCAGGCGATCGCTGTCGAAATCGCGCAGCTGGCTTTCAACCTTAACGTCGCCAAACTTGTAGCGCGGGCCTTCTTCGACCACGTAGGTCAGGATGAAGTCCTTCTTGTCCGGGGTCAGTTCCGCCACCGCCGAAACGATCCGGAAATCGGCATAGCCCTTGGTGAGGTAGAACTGGCGAAGCTTCTGCTGATCGAAGGCCATGCGGTCGGGATCGTAGGTCGTGCCCGACGAGAAGATGCGCGTGAGGCTCGCCTGCTTGGTGTACATCTCGTCACGCAGGTCGCCATCGGAGAACGCCTCGTTCCCGATGATGTTGATCTGGCGAACCTTGCTCTTGGGGCCTTCGTTGATCTCGAACACGATATCGACGCGGTTCTGGTCGAGCATGACCATCTTCGGGTCGACCGAGGCGGCGAAGCGGCCCTGGCGCTTGTAGAGCTCGATAATCCGCGCGACATCGGCGCGGACCTTTGACCGGGTGAAAATCTGGCGCGGGGCGAGCTTGATCTCGGGCGTGATCTTCTCATCCTTGATGCGCTTGTTGCCTTCAAGGATGATACGGTTGATGACCGGGTTTTCCTTGACCTCGATTGTCACGTTACCGGCGCCGTCATTGTTGACCTTGACGTCGGAAAACAGTTCGGTCGCAAACAGGTCCTTGAGCGCCTGGTCAGCCGCAGCCTGGGTATAAGGCTGACCGACCCGCAGCTTGATGTATGAGCGAATCGTATCGGGTTCGAGCCGCTGTGCGCCGTTCACGGCAATTGACTGGATCGTCACATCGGCGGCCGGTGCCGGGGCGACCGCGACGGGAGCAGGAGCTGCCGTCTGGGCCAGAGCGGCGTGCGGCACACCGGCAAGGATCGTCGTCCCCATAAGCGCGGCACCAAGCCGCAGGCCCGCAGATGCGGTGAAGGAACGATCGATCGAGCAAGGTGAATTAAGCACGGCTATTCCCGTCAAATTGAGCTGCGCAGGGTGACCGGTTCGGGCAGGCAATCCGCAGCGTGCAGGTATGTCGCCGCCCTCTGCCCGATGCGTTCCGTCCGATCAAGCAAAGTTGCTGCAACCTTCCGCAGATTTCCAAGTCCCGCCCCTGCGGTCTATCCCGTTAAAGGAACATCCCGGCAAGGTCATTCACAGTGACGAAAACCGCGAAGGCGAGCACGAATGCCATGCCGATGCGGAACGCCAGTTCCTGACTTCGGAGGCCCAGCGGTTTGCGGCGGATCGCTTCCGCGGCATAAATCGCCAGGTGCCCGCCGTCGAGGGTCGGGATTGGCAGGAGGTTGATGAATGCCAAATTAATTGAGATCAATGCGGCAAAGCCAACGAACTCGGGCCAGCCAAGCGAAAGCATTTCGCCCGAGAACTTGGCCACCTTGGGCAGCCCGCCCATCTCCTTGATCGAGCGTTCGCCGGTCACGATCTGCTTCAGACCGATCGCCATCATGCGCGCAATGCCAAAGCTCTGCACCGTTCCGTATTGCAGCGCCCGCAGCGGATTGACCCGCGTTACCTCTACCCCGGCGTTGGAAATGCCGAGCAAGCCGCGGCGCGTCTCGTTCCCGAACTGATCCTTCGTCACGTCGAGCGCCAGCTTGACCGGAACTTCCATGGTCCGTCCGGCGCGTTCGTAAGACACAGTCACCGTCTGGTCGGGATACAAGGCAACACGCGGCGCAATGTCGCCGAAATCGTTGATGTGCTTGCCATCGATCGCGGTGATCCTGTCACCCGGCTGCAGCCCTGCGCTTTTTGCCGCAGAAACGGCTGAAAAGCCTCCAATCACCGGCGGCGCGGTCACAACGCCGTAAGTCATCGCAAATCCGGCGAAGATCAGGATGGCGGTGACCAGGTTGGCGAGCGGGCCAGCGAGGATGATGATCATCCGCTGCCACAGCGGAGCCGCGGTAAGCGTGCCCGGTGCCGCGGGCTTGCCGAAAGTGTCCGCACTCGGCTTGCTGGAGGGATCGGCATCACCGGCGAACATGACATAGCCGCCCATCGGAATTGCCGCGATCCGCCACCGCGTGCCGCGCTTGTCGATGCGGTGCCACAGTTCCTTGCCGAACCCGACCGAGAATGTTTCAGCCCGAACCCCGAAGATGCGTCCGGCCCAGTAATGGCCCAACTCATGCAGTACGATGAGAGGTCCGAGCAGCAGCACGAAGGCGAACATGATGAACAGGAATGACGGCGATTCAACCAATTGAGGCAAGCTCCAGAAGTTTGCGCGCTTCGGCCCGGGCGGCGGAATCGATCGCGATCACGTCGCCAAGGCAAGTCGGTGCGGTGGGACTATAGCGCGCCATGACATCCGCGACCAATACCGCGATGCGGGTGAACGAAATCTGACCCGCTAGGAATGCCGCTACCGCCACCTCATTCGCGGCATTGAGCACCGCCGGTGCCGCCCCACCCGCCTCAGCCGCCTGTCGGCACAGTGCGGTGGCGGGAAAGCGTTGCTCATCCGGCGCTCGGAAGGTGAGCTCGCCGATCGCCGCAAGATCGAGCCGGGCGCAAGGCGTATCCATGCGCTCAGGCCAGGCGAGGCACGAAGCAATGGGCACCCGCATGTCGGAAGGGCCAAGCTGGGCAAGCGTCGAACCATCGCGATACTCGACCATCGAATGGACCACAGACTGCGGATGGACAATGATCCGCAGCTTGTCGAGGCCAACCGGGAACAGGTAATGCGCCTCGATCAGTTCGAGGCCCTTGTTGAACATGGTCGCGCTGTCGACGCTAATCTTGGCGCCCATGTCCCAGTTGGGATGCTGGATCGCCTGCGCGGGGGTGGCGCCGGCAAGCTGGTCGGCGCTCCAGTCGCGAAACGGGCCGCCGCTTGCGGTCAGGGTGATCGAACGCACATTGTCGAGGCTGTTGCCGGCAAGGCATTGAAAAATCGCATTGTGCTCGCTGTCGAGCGGGAGCAGCGAGGTGCCGTGACGGGTGACCGCCGCGATCATCACATCGCCGGCGGAAACAAGAGCTTCCTTGTTGGCGAGCGCCACGGTCTTGCCCTGTTCGATCGCCGCCATGGTCGGCGCCAGGCCCGCGCAGCCAACGATTGCCGCGACCGTGACATCGGCACCGCGCGACGCGGCTTCGACGAGTGCCGAGGTGCCGCCGGCAGTTTCGATACCACTCCCGGAGAGCGCTGCGCGAAGATCGGACAGGCAGGATTCGTCGGCCACCACCGCCACTTCGGCCCCGAATTCACGCGCCAGCGCGGCAAGTTCGCCGGCCTGGCAATTGGCGGTGAGTGCCACGACCCGCCATTTGTCGCGTTCACGCCGGATCAGGTCCAATGTGGAGGCACCGATCGAACCGGTCGCACCCAATATCGAAATCGAACGCATTTCAGCTGCGCGCCGTGCTGTTGAAAAAGGCAAGCAAACCGACGACGAACATGACCGCCAGCATCCCGTCGGCCCGGTCGAACAGACCGCCGTGACCGGGAATGAGCTTGCTTGAATCCTTGACCCCGGCCCGGCGCTTCATCCAGCTTTCGAAGAAATCCCCGGTCTGGGCAACAACCGCGACCACCGCGCCAAGAACCAGACAACCAAGCACCGATGGCCGGTTGTTCATCGAGACCACCGTCATGTCATCCGGCCCGAGCCTCGCGGCTTCGTTGACCAAGGCGGTAAACCAGTCGCCCGAGGCGATAAGCAGCGCCACATAGATGCCCGCAGCCGCGCCCAGGATCCCGCCTGCCAGGCCCGACCAGGTCTTCGATGGGCTTATCTTTGGCGCAATCTTCGGACCGCCAAAGGTGCGGCCGGTGAAATATGCTCCGACATCGGTGAAGACCACGCCAAACAAGACCATCATCAGCATCGGCCAGCCGGTCGGCGGATCGAAGCGCAGCACTGCGAACATGAAAGCAGCGAGCCCTACGTAGATCAGGCCGCCGACCATCCATATCGCACGAACTGCGGCGCGCGGCTCGAAGCCCTTCACCAGGCCCCACCATTCCCACAGCACGCCCAGTGCGACTGCGGTAACAAAAATCGTCCAGAACCATCCACCCAGGCACATAGCCGCGCCCGCAACCGCCACCATGGCGACTGCGGAGGCCGCGCGCACCGGCAGGTCGCTCCGCTTAGCGTCCGCCATAGCGGCGCTCCCTTCCGGCAAACTCTTCGAGCGCTTCCCGGAGATGTTCGGGGGTGTAGTCCGGCCACAGGACCTCGGTGAACAGCATTTCAGCATAGGCCGCCTGCCACAACAGGAAGTTCGACAAGCGTACCTCGCCCGAGGTGCGGATCAGCAAGTCAAGCGGGGGCAGTCCTGCGGTGTCTAGCTCGGCGGAAATCGTTTCGGGGGTAACGGGCCCCTTCGCGGCGGCCGCGGCGGCTGCGCGGGCGATCTCATCCTGCGAGCCGTAGTTAAGCGCAACCACCAGCGTGGTACCGTCGTTTGCCGCCGTTTGCGCGATTGCGTCATCAAGCAGCGTGACAACATCCGGAGCCATCGCACGCCAATTCCCGATGATCCGCAGCCGGACGTTGTTTTCAACGAATTCCTTGAGATCGGACATGATGTAGCGCTTGAGCAGCCCCATCAGCGACGACACTTCTTCTTCGGGCCGACTCCAGTTTTCGGTAGAAAATGCATAAAGCGTCAGAGCCTCAAGGCCCATCTCGCGTGCCGCCCGGACGAGCGACCGAACGGCTTCCACGCCGCGCTGGTGCCCCACCGCGCGTGGCAGGTGGCGCCTCTTCGCCCAGCGCCCGTTGCCGTCCATGATGATGGCAACGTGGCGTGCGGAATTGCCGGTTTCCGCCTTTTTATCCTGAACTTGGCGCAGGCTCACCGCCCCATGATTTCCTGCTCTTTGGCGGCAGCGACATCATCAACCGCCTTGATCTGTTCGTCGGTCAGTTTCTGGACCTCGGTTTCGCCGCGCTTGCGGTCGTCTTCCGAGATTTCTTTCTTGCTCTCGTCGGCCTTCAGATTGTCGATCCCGTCACGGCGGACGTTGCGGATCGCAACGCGGGCCTTTTCGGCATAGGAGTGAGCGAGCTTGGCCAGTTCCTTGCGGCGCTCCTCGGTGAGGTCCGGGATCGGCAGGCGCAGGGTATTACCGTCATTGATCGGGTTGAGCCCGAGGCCGGCCGAACGGATCGCCTTTTCTACCGGACCGATGTTCGACTTGTCCCACACCTGCACCGTCAGCATGCGCGGTTCGGGCGCCGAAACGGTCGCCACCTGGTTGAGCGGCATGTGGCTGCCATAGACTTCCACGGTGACCGGATCGAGCAGCGTGGTGTTGGCGCGCCCGGTGCGCAGACCGGCGAGGTCATGGCGGAGCGATTCGACGGCGCCCTTCATGCGGCGTTCGAGATCGGCCTTGTCGTACTTTGGCATGGAATTGTCCTTACTTGACGACCGTCTGCGTACCCTCACCCGCGAGCACCTTGGCCAGGTTGCCCCGCTCGCGGATCGAGAAGACGACGATCGGAATATTGTTGTCACGACACAGCGCCACAGCGCTAGCGTCCATCACCTTCAGGTTGTCGGCGAGGACCGTGTCGTAATCGACTGTATCGTAACGCTTTGCATTGGGGTTGGTCTTGGGATCGCTGTCATAGACCCCATCGACACTGGTGCCCTTCAGCAGCGCATCGCACTGCATTTCCGCCGCGCGCAGGGCTGCGCCGCTGTCGGTGGTGAAGTACGGCGCGCCAACCCCGGCAGCGAAGATCACCACCCGGCCCTTTTCCAGGTGCCGTTCGGCGCGGCGGCGGATCACCGGCTCGCACACCTGATCCATCTGGACCGCGGACTGCACCCGGGTGTGGACGCCCTGCTGCTCAAGCGCGTTCTGCATCGCCAGCGCGTTCATGACCGTGGCGAGCATGCCCATGTAATCGGCCTGCGCGCGGTCCATGCCCTTGGCCGCCCCGGCCATCCCGCGGAAGATATTGCCGCCGCCGATCACGAGACAGATTTCCAGCCCGGTTTCCTGTGCCGCCTTCACTTCCCTGGCGAGCTCGGCAACGAATTCGGGATCGATCCCGAACTGCTGCTGGCCCATCAGCACTTCACCGGAAAGTTTGAGGAGGATGCGTTTGTAGGCGGGCTTGGACATGGCTTGTGGCATCGCTCTCGGAAGGTTTGAGCGGCCTTATACCGCTGACGGGGCGATGTGAAGTGCGCCGCCTGCTTGCACAAAAAATCCTCACTCCGCTCCTGCTGGCGGCCGAGCTATCGCGCTGACGAACTATTAGCAAAAATTTCAGGCATCGTGAATATAGTTCGGCTGATGGCAAACGTACAAAAAGCACCCAGCCGAGTTGTTGGAGCGGCGATCTTGCTGCTCTTTCCCTGGCTTGTAGCAATCGCCATCAAGGTTTGGGTCGATAAGTCTTTAGAGTACGGTCCTCACGATGTAGTCGTGTCCTTCCGGGAGCGCGGCTTGGTGCATGCCGGCAAAGGGTTCTACGAATCCGTGGTGTTACCCTACGGCTGGACGCCCACGCTTGCTGCTATAGTCGCAGGCACTTACCTATTTTGTGGATTTTTCACTTTCGAGGTTTTCCGCAAGCGTTGACCGAGTAGCAAATTGAAAGGGCGCGAGCATTTCTGCCCGCGCCCTTCAATTGTTTTGCGATCGCTTAGTCTTACAGGCCCGCGGCTGCAGCCACTTCGGCAGCGAAATCGCTCTCGACCTTCTCGATGCCTTCGCCCAGCTGGAAGCGGACGTAGTCCTTCCGCACGACAGGCGCACCGACATCCTTCGCCGCAGCGGCGACGACCTGGGCGACCGGGGTCTTGTTGTCCATCACGAAGACCTGGCTCAGCAGCGCGTTTTCCTTGGCGAACTTGCTCACCGCGCCTTCGACCATCTTGGCCTGGACTTCGGCGGGCTTGCCGCTTTCGGCAGCCTTTTCAGCCGCGATCTTACGCTCGCGCTCGATCATCTCGGCATCTAGGCCATCGGCGTCGAGCGCCAGCGGGAAAGCGGCGGCGATGTGCATCGCAATCTGCTTGCCCAGCGCTTCGAGCGCAGCCTTGTCGCCCGTGCTTTCAAGCGCGACGAGCACGCCGATCTTGCCGAGCATCGGCGCGGCGGCATTGTGCATGTAGGGCACGACCACGCCGTCCGAGACGGTGACGGTCTTCATGCGGCGGACCTGCTGGTTCTCACCGATGGTTGCGACGTTGTTGGTCAGCGTGTCGGCAACGGTGCCGCCGCCCGGATAGGCCGCGGCCTTGAGCGCTTCGACATCGTCCGACGACGCGCCGAGCGCGACTTCGGTGGTCTTGCGCACGAAGTCCTGGAACTGGTCGTTCTTCGCGACGAAGTCGGTTTCCGAGTTCACTTCGACGGCAACGCCCTTGGTACCCGAAACGGCAACGCCGACCAGGCCCTCAGCAGCGGTGCGGCTGCTCTTCTTGGCGACCGCGGCAAGGCCCTTGGCGCGCAGCGAATCCACCGCGGCTTCGAAATCGCCACCGGTTTCGTCGAGCGCCTTCTTGCAGTCCATCATGCCGGCGCCGGTGCGCTCGCGCAGGTTCTTCACGTCAGTGGCGGTGTAAGCCATTTGACTGGTCCTTCTTGAATGGGTTGCGTGGCCGGAGCGCTTGGCCCCGGCACGCTACAGTGATGTGACGAAGCCTCAGGCTTCGGTCGCGGTTTCTTCGACGGTGACTTCGTCGGCGGCCGGAGCTTCCTCGGCGACCACGTCTTCGACCGGGGCTTCTTCCATCGCGCCAATGTCGGCACCCGAATCGACCACGGCTTCGCGGTGACCCTTGGTCGCGGCCGCGGCAACCGCTTCGCAGTACAGGCGCACGGCGCGGCTGGCATCATCGTTGGCCGGCACCGGGAAGGCGATGCCATCGGGCGAGACGTTCGAATCGAGGATCGCGACGACCGGGATACCCAGCACGTTGGCTTCCTTGATCGCCAGCTCTTCCTTGTTGGCGTCGATCACGAACATCACGTCGGGGATGCCGCCCATGTCGCGGATGCCGCCGAGCGAAAGCTCG
>JBJTMA010000071.1:0-2706 GCA_046063295.1 Novosphingobium sp. | reverse complement strand
GTCGAAGTGTGCCGCAAGGACAGCCTCGAACTGACCGACGAGGACCGCGCCGCGATCGCCCGCCACGCCGCCGAAGCACCCGAGACGCGCATCGTCGTCAACCACGGCACCGACACCATGACCGAAACCGCCAAGGTCCTCGCCGCCGCGGTCCCGGGCAAGACCATCGTCCTCACCGGCGCATTGAGCCCGGCGCGGTTTGCCGAGACCGACGCGCCGTTCAACCTCGGCATGGCCTTCGCCGCCGCGCAGGTTGCGGCGCCGGGGGTCTATATCGCGATGAGCGGCGAGGTGTTCGATGGGCTCAAGGTCAGGAAAGACCGCGAGGCAGGCAAGTTCGTGGCGCTCTAGGCGCCTTCGACGATCACCAGCGACCCGGTCGAGGCGGCGAGCCGGATCTTGAGCGCCTGCTGGTATTCGGGCGAATTGTACCACGCTTTGGCCGCCGCGAGGCTGGGGAACTCGATCACCACGTTGCGCCCCGCCGGCCCATCGCCCTCCAGCCGCTCGGCCGCGCCGCCACGGACGATGAAGTGCCCGCCGTGCGCGGCGACGCTCGCTCCGGCGAGCGGGCGATAGGTCTCATAGGCGGCGGGATCGTGGATCGCGCTGATATTGACGATGACGTAGCCCTTCATGCTGCCTCCGCAGTCTTGCGCACCGCCGCGACTAGCGCGTCGAGGTCCTCCATCCGGCTCGCCAGCGCCGGTGTGACCCGCACGACCGAGCCCGAGGCCAAACCGTCGCGGTGGACGGTGAAGATGCGGTGCTGCTCTAGCAGGGTCTTCGCCAGCGCGACGTTTTGATCGTGCGTCGTCTTTCCGCGCAGCCGGAACGAGGTGATCGCGCCGTACATCCTCGGATCGTCGGGGGTCATGACCTGGACCTCGGGGTGATCGCGCAGCGCGTGCACCCAGCGATCCCGCAAGGCCTTGAGCCGTGCTTCGCGCCGCGGCGCTCCGACGGCAGCGGCGAATTCGAGCGCGGCTGGTATTGAGAGGTGCGAGGCATAGCCCGGCGTGCCGGTGTGCACCTTGGCGGTGATCGCCATGTTCTTAGGGTCTTCGGCCGGATCGGGATCGATCGCGTCGAGCCGTTCCTTGCGCACGTAGATCGCCCCCGCGCCAAGCGGCGCGCCGAACCATTTGTGGAGGTTGAGGCCGATGAACGGCGCCCGGACCTGCGGCAGAGTAAAATCTAGCTGGCCGACGCTGTGCGCCGCATCGACGATCACGTCGATCCCGCGCGCCTCGGCCATGCGGGTGATCTCGGCCACCGGCACCACCAGCCCGGTGCGGTGGCTGGCATGGGTGAGCAGCACCATGCGCACCGCCGGATTGGCCCTGAACGCCGCATCATAGGCATCGATCACGCTCTGGTAGGTCGCCGGTTCGGGCAGCGCGATCTTGATCACCTTCACCCCGCGTCGCGCGGCAAGCGATTCCATCGATGCCTGCATCGAATCGTAGTCGAGATCGGCGTAGAGCACCGCGTCGCCGGGCCGCAGCCCGTTGTACTGCAGGATCAAGGCCTTCAGCGCCTCGGTCGCGTTGCGGGTCAGCGCGATCTCGTCAGTGGCGACGCCGAGCGTCGCCGCGACCCGCGCGCGCACCGTCTCCAGATCACCGACCATCGTGCGCCGCGCGTAGAAGCTGGTCTCGCGGTTCACCCGCTCGTTCATCGCGTGGTACGTTGCCAGAACCGGACGCGGCATCATCCCCCAGTTGCCGTGCTCGAGCTGGATCACCTCGCGGGTGACATCATACTGCCGCGCAATCGCCTCCCAATCGCCAGCGATGACCTTGGGCGATAGCACCTTGCCAGCAAGCGGCGCGGCGGCGGCGGCGCCCAGCATGGTCCTGCGATCGAAGTTCACGGGCGTTTCATTCCCACTCGATCGTGCCCGGCGGCTTGCTGGTGAAGTCGTAGACCACGCGGTTGATGCCCTTGACCTCGTTGATGATCCGGGTGGCGACGCGGCTGAGGAATGCGGCTTCGAACGGGTAGATGTCGGCGGTCATGCCGTCGATGCTGGTTACCGCCCGCAGGGCACAGACGCTGTCGTAGGTGCGGTAATCGCCCATTACGCCGACGGTGCGCACCGGGAGCAGCACCGCGAAGGCCTGCCAGATCGCGTCGTAGAGACCGGCATTGCGAATTTCCTCAAGGTACACCGCGTCGGCCTTGCGCAGGATATCGCAGCGCTCCTTGGTGACCTCGCCCGGGATGCGGATCGCGAGGCCCGGGCCGGGGAACGGGTGGCGGCCGACGAAGATCTCGGGCAGGCCCAGCTCGCGGCCCAGCACGCGCACTTCGTCCTTGAACAGTTCGCGCAGCGGCTCGACCAGCTTCATGTTCATGCGTTCGGGCAGGCCGCCGACGTTGTGGTGGCTCTTGATCGTCACCGAGGGCCCGCCGGTGAACGACACGCTCTCGATCACGTCGGGGTAGAGCGTGCCCTGCGCCAGGAAATCGGCACCGCCGAGCTTACGTGCTTCCTCGTCGAAGACCTCGATGAAGAGGCGACCGATGGTCTTGCGCTTGGCCTCCGGGTCGGAACCGCATTTGGCGAGCTCGGCGAGGAAGAGCTCCTCCGCCTCCACATGCACGAGCGGGATGTTGTAGCTGTCGCGGAACAGGCGCACGACCTCTTCCGCCTCGTTCATCCGCATCAGGCCATGATCGACGAAGACGCAGGTGAGCTGG
>JBJTMA010000070.1:0-7946 GCA_046063295.1 Novosphingobium sp. | reverse complement strand
TTTCCGGCTTTCGAGGAACCGCGCAGCCAGTTCGACGTGCGCTTCTATCTGGTCGCGATCCTGTTCATCGTGTTCGACCTTGAAGCCGCGTTCCTGTTCCCCTGGGCGGTTACTTTCCTCAAGCTGGGCTGGGCGGCGTGGGTCACGATGATGGTGTTCATCGCCGAACTGGTGTTCGGCCTGGTCTACGCCTGGAAAATGGGGGCACTGGATTGGGAATGAGCACCTTGGTTGACACCTCCGGCCGCCCGCTTTCGCCGCCCGCAGATGCGGTGCGTCCGCCGGATGTGGGCTTTTTCAACGACCTCAACGCGCAGGTCAGTGACAAGGGCTTCCTCGTCACTTCGACCGAGGAGCTGTTCCAGTGGGCCCGCACCGGTTCGCTGTGGTGGATGACCTTCGGCCTCGCCTGCTGCGCGGTGGAGATGATCCACGTCAACATGCCGCGCTATGACATGGAGCGCTTCGGCGTCGCCCCGCGCGCCTCTCCGCGCCAGTCGGACGTAATGATCGTCGCCGGCACGCTGTGCAACAAGATGGCCCCGGCGCTGCGCAAGGTCTATGACCAGATGTCGGAACCGAAGTACGTCATCTCGATGGGCAGCTGCGCCAACGGCGGCGGCTATTATCACTACAGCTACAGCGTGGTGCGCGGGTGCGACCGGATCGTACCGGTGGACATCTACGTCCCCGGCTGCCCGCCGACTGCCGAGGCGCTGCTCTATGGCGTGATGCAGTTGCAGCGTAAGATCCGCCGTGTGGGGACGATCGAGCGATGAGCGTCCTCCATTCCGCCCCCAAGTTCACCTCGAACGAAGGCGTGCTCGCCAAGCTCACCGGTGCACTCGGCGCCGCCGTGGTCGCCGCGAAGGAAGAGCATGGCGAAGTCGTGCTCACGGTCGCGCGCGGTGAGATCGCCGATGCGCTGCGCACCCTGCGCGACGAGCACGATTACCAGCAGCTGATGGAGATCGCCGGGGCCGATTACCCCGACCGCGCCGAGCGGTTCGAGGTGGTCTACATGCTTCTCTCGGTGACGAAGAACCACCGCGTGATGGTCAAGGTCAGTGCCGCCGAGGACACCCCGGTGCCGACCGTCACCACGCTGTGGCCGGTCGCGGGCTGGCTCGAGCGCGAAGTGTTCGACATGTACGGTGTGATCTTCGACGGTAACACCGACCTGCGCCGTATCCTAACCGACTACGGCTTCGAAGGGCATCCGTTCCGCAAGGACTTCCCGCTTACAGGCTATGTCGAACTGCGCTATTCGGAAGAAGACAAACGCGTGGTCTATGAGCCGGTCAAGCTCGCGCAGGACCTGCGCCAGTTCGACTTCATGAGCCCTTGGGAAGGCGCCGATTACGTGCTCCCGGGCGACGAGAAGGCGGGAACGCCGCCGACCAACCAGCCCACAACCACTCCGGCGCCGGGTGCGACGGGTGCGGGGGCGAAAGCCAATGAGGCCGCGGCCAAGCTGGTTTCGAACGGCTCGCCCGCCGTGGCTCCGACCGCCAAGGCAGAACTCAAGGCGCCCAAGGCTACCTCCTCGCGGCCGAGAAAGGGCAAGGCATGACCCTGCAGCTCGAAAAATCGCCGACGACCGGCGACGAGGTGATCGACAACTACACGATCAACTTCGGCCCGCAGCATCCCGCCGCGCACGGCGTGCTGCGCATGGTGATGGAGCTTGATGGCGAGATCATTGAGCGGATCGATCCGCACGTCGGATTGCTTCACCGCGGCACCGAAAAGCTGATCGAACACAAGACCTACCTACAGGCGCTGCCGTACTTCGACCGGCTCGACTATTGCTCGCCGCTGGGGATGGAGCACAGCTACGTCCTCGCGATCGAGAAGTTGCTCAACCTCGAGGTGCCGGCGCGCGGCCAGTACCTGCGCGTGCTGTTTGCCGAGCTGACCCGCATCTGCAACCACATGCTCAACCTTGGCAGCCACGTGATGGACGTCGGCGCGATGACGCCGAACCTGTGGATGTTCGAGATCCGCGAGGACTGCCTCAACTTCTTCGAACGCGCGAGCGGTGCGCGCATGCACGCCGCGTGGTTCCGCCCCGGCGGGGTCCATCAGGATGTGCCCGAAAAGCTGCTGGTCGATATCGGCGAATGGCTGGACACCCGCCTGCCGCGCCTGTTTGAGGACGCGATGAGCCTGGTTGTCGACAATCGCATCTTCAAGCAGCGCAACGTCGATATCGCGCTGGTTTCAAAGGCCGACGCATTGGCCTGGGGCTTTTCCGGCCCGATGATCCGAGGCAGCGGCATTCCGTGGGATCTGCGCAAGAGCCAGCCTTACGACGTCTACGCCAAGATGGACTTCGAGATCCCGGTCGGCACCCGCGGCGATTGCTACGACCGGTTCATGGTGCGGGTCGAGGAAGTGCGCCAGTCCGCAAGGATCATGAAGCAGTGCCTTGCCGAAATGCCCTCGGGCCCGGTGTCGAGCACCGACCGCAAGGTCGTCCCGCCCAAGCGCGGCGAGATGAAGCAGTCGATGGAAAGCCTGATCCATCACTTCAAGCTCTACACCGAAGGCTTCCACGTGCCTGCTGGCGAAGTCTACGTCGCAACCGAGAGCCCCAAGGGCGAATTCGGGGTCTACCTGGTCTCGGACGGTTCGAACAAACCCTACCGCTGCAAAATCCGCCCGACCGCGTTCTCGCACCTTCAGGCGATGGACTTCATGTGCAAGGGCCACATGCTGCCAGACGTGACCGCGATCATCGGCGCGATCGATGTGGTGTTCGGGGAGTGTGATCGGTGAGAGCTCTAAAGATCCTGATTGCCTTACCGATCCTTGCCCTGATGATTGGTTTTGCAAAGATGGCTCAGTATTCCGCCGCTGATGCATTTGGCGCGACGCTTGGGCCGAACGTTGCGTCCTTGCTCGGGGCGGGACCGGTGTTTGCCTTCTACTATTGGGTTGCGAAGAGGTTTCCCAAATTGAACACGTTTGGCTTGAGCCGTGGCTGACCGTCAACTCGCCCCCGACACGCCCGAACTGCGCGCCCGCTGGGGTTCGTTTGCGTGGACCAAGGACAACGCCGCCCAGGCCAAGGCGGTGGTTGCGCGTTATCCCGAGGGGCGGCAGCGCTCGGCGGTGATGCCGCTGCTCGACCTCGCCCAGCGCCAGGTCGGTGCCGAAACCAACACCCAAGGCTGGCTGCCGATCCCGGTAATGGAATACGTCGCACAGTATCTCGACATGCCGGTGATCCGCGTGGTCGAGGTCGCGACCTTCTATTTCATGTACAACCTGGTCCCGGTCGGGAAATTCCACGTCCAGGTCTGCGGCACCACACCGTGCATGCTGCGCGGGTCGGACGAGATCATGTCGGCCTGCAAGGCGCGCGGTATGAAGATCGGCCACGTCAGCGACGACGGGCTGTGGACGCTCACCGAAGTCGAATGCATGGGCAATTGCGCCTCCGCGCCGATGGTCCAGATCAACGACGATAATTACGAAGACCTGACCGTCGACAGCCTCAACGCGGTGCTCGATGGGTTGGCCGCGGGCAAGACGCCGAAGCCCGGTACCCAGCTCAAGGGCCGTCATACGGTGGAGCCTGAAGGCGGGCCGACCACGCTCAAGGCGATGGTCAAGGAAAACCACGATTACCGGGGGGAATGGTGATGGACTCCAAGCCGCTCGTCACCTTCCTTGCGATCATCGGCGCGCTCGTCGTGCTCGGATTGGTGTTCAAGATCATCGGCGCGGTGATCTGGGTTGCGGCGCTCGCCGGCGTTGCCTGCATTACCTGGATGGTGGTCCAAAATCTGGCGGGAAAGGGCCGATAGATGCTCGCTGACAAGGACCGCATTTTTACCAACTTGTACGGCTACCAGCCGTGGAACCTGAAGGCAGCGCAGGCGCGCGGGGATTGGGACAACACCAAAGCGCTGCTCGCGCGCGGGCAGGACGCGATCATCGAGGAAATCAAGGCCAGCGGCCTCCGCGGGCGCGGCGGGGCAGGTTTCCCGACCGGGCTCAAGTGGTCGTTCATGCCCAAGGAATCGAAGGACGGCCGTCCAAGCTTCCTGGTGATCAATGCAGACGAGTCCGAACCGGGAAGCTGCAAGGACCGTGAGATAATCCGCCACGATCCGCACAAGCTGATCGAAGGCGCGCTGGTCGCCGGCTACGCGATGCGCGCGCGCGCCGCCTACATCTACATTCGCGGCGAATACATCCGCGAGGCAGAGACGCTGTTTGCCGCCGTGCAGGAAGCCTATGACGCCGGTTTCCTTGGCAAGAACGCATGCAAGTCGGGTTATGATTTCGACGTCTTCGTCCACCGCGGCGCGGGCGCCTACATCTGCGGCGAAGAAACCGCGATGATCGAAAGCCTTGAAGGCAAGAAAGGCCAGCCGCGGCTCAAGCCACCGTTCCCGGCCGGCGCCGGGCTCTATGGCTGCCCGACCACGGTCAACAACGTCGAAAGCATCGCCGTCGCACCAACGATCCTGAGGCGCGGCGCTTCGTGGTTCAGCTCGTTCGGGCGGGACAACAACAAGGGCACCAAGCTGTTCCAGATCAGTGGGCACGTCGACAAGCCCTGCGTGGTCGAGGAAAGCATGAGCATTCCCTTCCGCGAACTGATCGAGAAGCACTGCGGCGGCATTCGCGGCGGATGGGACAACCTGCTTGCGGTGATCCCGGGCGGTTCGTCGGTCCCGCTGGTCCCCGCCAGCATGTGCCCCGACATGCCGATGGACTTCGACGGCTGCAAGGAAGTCGGCTCGGGCCTTGGTACCGCTGCGGTCATCGTGATGGACAAGTCCACCGACATAGTTCGCGCGATCAGCCGGCTCAGCTACTTCTACAAGCACGAAAGCTGCGGGCAGTGCACCCCCTGCCGCGAAGGCACCGGGTGGATGTGGCGCGTGATGGAACGCCTGCGCACCGGCGATGCCGAGGTCGAGGAAATCGACATGCTGCAGCAGGTGACGAAGCAGGTCGAAGGCCACACCATCTGCGCGCTGGGTGATGCAGCGGCGTGGCCAATTCAGGGGCTCATCCGCCACTTCCGCCCAGAGCTGGAGCGCCGGATTGGCGAACGCGTGAGGGAGGCGGCGGAATGAGCATCCTCACAGCTGCGTCTTTGCTTCTTATGGGCATGCAGGCCATCGATCCAGGCACCGGCGGCGCGCGAACCGGATCGCGGCTCGATCCGGATCAACGCGCGATCTCGAATGCCGATACGTCAAAAGCGGATGCGACGATGTATCGCTTTATCGAATGCGCGGTAACGCGCCACAACAAGCGGGTGCGCGGGATACTCGATGCCCGCAGCGAGGAAGCCTACGCACAGGCGCAGGGCGGACTGGACGATGTTCAGCGCTGCAACTTCGATGCCTATGTCGGCGAAGAGGCGGCTACGATCAATTTCACCGCCGATCGCGCCACGACCCGAGGATTTGTGGCAGAGGCATACCTCAAGCGCGACCGGAAGACTGTGGCGGCACTGGTGCCTTTGCCCATTCAACGCGATTATCCGCGCGACTGGTATGTGATGACCAACCGCGCTCAAGCGATCGATGAAATGGCTGTTTGTGTAGCTGACATCAATCCGCAGGGCATTTCGATACTGCTGGGCAGCGACATTGGTAGCGGCGATCAGAAGACCGCCATTGCTGCTCTGATGCCGGCGGTCGGTCAGTGCCTCTCCAAGACAGTGCGGCTCAAGACCAACGCGCTGGGCCTGCGTACCGCCCTGGCCGAAGCCTTGTACCACCGGGCCTACGATGCCCCGCAAAACTCCGCTGCCGGAGTTGCTCAGTGAATGAGCCTGCCCGCCTCCGTCGGCGCGTGTTCGCCGCTGGCGCCGCCCTTGTGGCGGTGTGCGCGGGTGCGCAGGCGGCAGCGGCGCAGATCCCGACAAGCAGTAACGAGATCAGGCCAAATTACGCGGCCGATGCCAAGAGTCGCGGCGCGATCGAGCTTAACCGCCTGGTCCGCTGCGCGATGTCGCGGCGCGAAAAGCTTGCCGGCAACATTCTTTCGACTCGGCCTGGCTCGAATGACCAGGAACGGCTGATGAGTCCGTTTCGCAAGGTCATGGAAAATTGCATGAGCGACCTTGCCCCGGCGATGTACCTCGGGAATGTCGAAACGCGAGGTGAGATCGCGGGGGTTCTATACCTGCGTCAATACCCGCAGGCTCCTGATTTCGCTGCCCTGGCGCATCCGTCGTTGCCGCTGCCCAAGGGGTGGACGACCGGCAAGGTCAGCGAATACGAAAAGGTTCAGATGCTGGGTCAGGAGTTCGCTGGCTGCATTGCGGCAACCGCACCGGCCGATGTCGACACACTTCTGCGGACCGACCTGCGTTCTGCTGCCGAGCGTACCGCGTTTAGGCGACTCGTCCCCTCTTTTGGCCCGTGCCTGCCTAAAGGCCTGAAGATGGAACTCGACGTCGCGTGGCTTCGCGCTGCCGTTGCTGAAGCCATGCTGCGCAACATGGAGCAATGGCAATCGGGTTCCTCCAGTCAGAAGGGAGCAGCGGGATGAGCGGTTTGGGGATAGCCTTGGCTATGATTGGTGCCGCTGCGCCCGCGCAGACCACCGATGACGTCCTGCGTACTTACATCGCCTGCGCTGCGAAGCGCGGTGAAGTGCAGATGCAGCAGCTGCTGGATGCGCGGGCTGAGGCTGAATATCGCAAGGCGGCTCAGGCCTTCACCGAAGACCCGCGGTGCATGGTGAGCGATGATGTGACGACCACCGTTGTCGTCTCCACATTTAACCAGGATCGCGGCAAATTTCGCGGGATGGTGGCGGAAAGCCTGGTCAATCGCTCCAAAACCGCCGCGCGGCTCGGCCCTGTGGCTAAGGCGCCAGCCTATTCGGCAAGCTGGTTCGGCTTCACCAGCCGCGTCCAGGCGGTCGACGAAATGGCCATGTGCGTGGCCATGATCGATCCAGCAGGTATACGCGGTTTGCTGGCGACACGCCCGAACAGCGCCGGTCAGAAGCAGGCGTTCGCGGCGCTGACCCCTTCGCTCGGCACCTGCCTTGCCAAAGGGTACCAGCTCGACACGAAGCCACCGGCGCTGCGCGCTGCCCTGGCCGAGGCTCTGTACCACCGCGATCGCGATGGGGGCGTGAAGTGAAGTTTGGCCGGCAGCTTGGCTTTTACTCGGTGGCTGCACTGGCGCTCGCGACCGGCAGCGCCGGACATGCGGCTGCCGTTGGCACGCAGGAAAGCCGCGAGTACATTCAGGCCTATGCCACCTGCGCGGTTCGGTACAACCACGACCGGGCGGCACAGGCAATACTTAGCGACCTGGGTATCGACGCGCTGGAACATCGCTTTTCCGATATCTTCGTGCACGCGCCGCTGGCCTACGTTGCCGGATGCCGTGAGCTGGTCATGCGTTTCCGCGTGGCAGTCACCATGTCCGGAGAGCCGCTCCGCTTTGCCCTTGCCGAGCAACTGGTTGCCGCTGACTTCAAGGACAAGCCTGCAGCAGGCCTGTCACAAAGCGCCGCCTTGACCCACCGGGATCCCCCAAACGCCGAGGCCCGGGATCGTTTGCTTGCCAGCCTGTCGAACAAGGCCCGGCGTGAACGCGTCCGTAGCGAATACGAGGCGCAGCTGGGCCTGGCCTGGCTGTCGCGCTATGGCGAATGCGTTGTGCGGAGTGATCCGGCGAGTTCGCAGGCATGGATCGTTGCTGCCGAAGGCAGTCCGGCGGGAGATGCCGCCTTGCAAGCTCTGCAACCTGCGCTAGGGACCTGCCTGCGCGCTGGCGACCAGCTGAAGTTCAGCAAGGAAGTTCTGCGGGGGACCCTTGCGGTGAATTATTTTCGATTGGCGCATGCGCCCAACCTGTCGTCACCAGGAAAAGACCACTGATGCCTAAAGTAACCGTAGACGGCGTCGAGCTTGAAGTACCGCAGGGGGCGACCGTGCTCCAGGCGTGCGA
>JBJTMA010000069.1:0-9528 GCA_046063295.1 Novosphingobium sp. | reverse complement strand
CAACGCTCGCCGAGGCCGAGCAGCATTTGCCACGAATTCACGGTGTTGGCCTCGATTCTTCCGAACTGGGGCACCCGCCCAGCAAGTTCGAGCGGGTGTTCGCGCGCGCGCGCGAGCTGGGATTGCACGTCACGGCACATGCGGGGGAAGAAGGTCCGCCGCAATACGTTTACGAAGCGCTTGACCTGCTCAAAGTTGAGCGGATCGATCACGGCAATCGCGCGCTGGAAGACAGCGTGCTCACCCGCCGCATCGCTGATGAGGGCATGACCCTTACGGTTTGTCCGCTATCGAATCTGCGCCTCTGCGTAATTGGAGAGATGGCGCAGAGCCCGGTGCGCAGGATGCTCGATGCCGGCTTGAAAGTGACGATCAATTCGGATGACCCGGCCTATTTCGGCGGTTACATCAACGACAACTTCCGCGCAGCCGCAACGGCGCTCGACCTGAGCGCGGCGCAAATCATCGAACTGGCGCGCAACAGCTTTACCGGGTCGTTCCTGCCTGCCGAAGCACAGGCCCGGCACCTTGCGGAAATCGAGGAGGCGCTGCGTGACTGACAAAGTCTACCTCACCGCCGACCGCCTGCTGAAGGATTCCTTCCGCCTCGCCAACCTCGTGATTGATGCGAACTTTCGCCCGACGCACCTGGTGGGAATCTGGCGCGGCGGCGCGCCTGTGGGGATCGCGGTGCAGGAGTTGCTTTCGTACCACGGCATCGAGTGTGACCACATTGCGGTGCGGACCTCAAGCTACACCGGGATCGACCAGCAGGACAAGCAGGTGCGGGTCTTCGCGCTCGGCTATCTGGTCGACACGCTGGGACCCGACGACCGCCTGCTGGTGATCGACGACGTGTTCGATTCAGGCAGGTCGATCCAGGCGTTCCTGCAGGAGCTGGCCGGACGGTGCCGCTACAACATGCCCGAAACCGTCGGCATCGCGACGGTCTATTACAAGCCCAGCCGCAACGTGACCAAGCTCAAGCCCGATTTCTTCGTCCACGAAACCGAGGACTGGTTGGTTTTCCCTCATGAGATTTGCGGGCTCAGCCCAGAGGAAATACGGCAGAACAAGCAGGGCGCGAAGCTTATCCTGCGCGATTAGGTTACCAGGCTGACGCGGCCTTGAGCCGGGCGGTTACGCGGTCCTTGCCCAAGACCTGCATGACCTCGCACAGGTCGGGCGTGTTGCGCCGCGCGGCAAGCACCACGCGCAGCGCCCCGGCAAGATCGCCAAAGTGCCCGCGATACTGGTCCGGAGCGGCCTTGAAGGCCTTGACGTTCGGCGCATAGCCGTAGCCGAGACCAAGCTCGCGCAGCCATTCAAGCCAGGCATCGCGGCTAAGTGCTGGGTCGTATCCATCGGCGATCGCGGCCAGCATGCCTTCTGGCGCAGCGGGCTGGAGCGCCGCAAAGGCGGCCTGCGCCTCGGGCAGCAGAGCGACATAGGTATCGTCGAAGAAATAGCCGATATCGGCGGGCAGCTGCGCCCAGCGCACGATATCCTTGCGCGGGCGTTCGCCGTGGCGCTCGATGTCGAGGATCGCCTGAGAATAGGCCGGATCGGCGCCAAACCGCGTCGCAAATTCGGCATCATGGTCGCTCGCCCAGACAAGTGCGGCATCGAAGATCGCCCTGGCACTCATCGCGCCGACCACGCCCTGCGAAACGCTGTCGAGCTTGGCCAGGTCGAACAGCGCGCCGGCGCGGTTCATCCGCTCGATCTCGATTGCAAACTCTTCGTTGCTCACGCCGGGATTGCTCGCGCGCCATTCTTCGAAGCGCCCGTCGATCAGGTTGAGCAGGTATTCGGTCACCGCATCGCGCGGATAGCCAGCCTCCATGTACCAGCCGACCGATGCTTCGGGGTCGCTGCGCTTGGAAAGCTTGCGGCGCGATCCGCCGTCCTGCTTTTCGATCGGGCTGATATGCGCAAACCGCGGCGGCGCCCAGCCGAACAGGCCGAACATTTCCGCGTGCATCGGATAGCTCGCCAGCCACTCGTTGCCGCGGATGACATCGGTGGTGCGCATGAAGTGATCGTCGACCACGTGGGCGAGGTGGTAGGTCGGCACACCGTCGGCCTTGAGCAGGACAACGTCGGTCTGGTTTGCCGGGAACTCAAGGTCACCGCGGATCGTGTCGGGCAGGGTGACGCGCTCGTCGCGGCCCCCGGTTGAACGCAGGCGGATGACGAACGGCTTGCCGGCTGCCAGTGCCGCATCGACTTCGTCCTGCGATTTGTTGCGCCAGATCGCCCAGCTGCCCCAGTAGCCCGGCGGCACTTTGTGCTTGAGCTGTTCGTCGCGCAGCGCCTGCAGTTCTTCGGCGCTGGCGAAGCAGGGATAGGCGTGGCCGTTCTCGAGCAGCCAGCGCACGCAGCTCTGGTAAATCGGCACGCGCTCGCTCTGGCGATAGGGGCCGTAGTCGCCCACATCCTTGCCGTCGGCGATTTCGCCTTCATCGGGGGCTAGGCCGTAGGTCGCCAGCGAATCGAGGATCAGTTCGACTGTGCCTTCGACCTCGCGCTTCTTGTCGGTGTCCTCAATGCGGAGGTAGAAAACGCCGCCGGTCTGATGCGCCACGCGGCGCGAAACCAGCGAAGTGTAAAGCCCGCCGATGTGCATCGATCCGGTCGGGCTCGGGCCGAAGCGGGTAACGCGGGCGCCTTCGGGAAGCGGACGCGGCGGGAAACGCGCTTCGAGCTCATCGAGGGTAAAGGCGGCCTGGGGGGTAAAGTGTTCGATCGACATGGCCGCGCCCTTACCCGCGCGGGGGCGCGCTTGGCCAGTCGTTTGTGCTTGCGCGCAGGGCCAAATCTCGCAATTGGCCAAGCATTATGACCCACGCCGAACTGATCGCCGCCGCCCAGGTTTCCAAGGCCTGGCCGTTCGAGGAAGCCCGCAAGCTCGTCAAGCGCTTCCCCGAAGGCAAACCGGGCGCAGATGCGGTGGTATTCGAAACCGGCTACGGGCCTTCGGGCCTGCCGCATATCGGCACCTTCCAGGAAGTGCTGCGCACCACGCTGGTGCGCCGCGCCTACGAGACGCTGACCGGGGCCAAAACCCGGCTTATTGCCTTCTCCGACGACATGGACGGGCTGCGCAAGGTGCCGGACAATATCGAGAACAAGGCGGTGCTCGAGGCGAACCTGCACAAGCCCTTGACCCGGATCCCCGATCCCTTCGGTACCCATGAAAGCTTCGCGCACCACAACAATGCGATGCTGCGTGCGTTCCTCGACCGGTTCGGGTTCGATTACGAATTCGTCTCGTCGAGCGACATGTATAATTCGGGAAAGTTCGATGAAGCGCTGCGGGGCGTGCTGCGCAACTGGCAGGCGATTATGGACATCATGCTGCCGACCCTGCGCGCCGAACGCGCGGCGACCTATTCGCCGGTACTGCCGGTGTCCGAAAAGTCGGGCAGGGTACTCCAGGTGCCCGTCACGGTGGTGGACGCCGAATCGGGAATTGTGCGCTTCGAAGACGAAGGCGAGACGGTCGAACAGTCGATCCTCGGCGGCCACTCCAAGCTGCAGTGGAAGGTCGACTGGGCAATGCGCTGGGTTGCGCTGGGCGTCGACTACGAGATGTGCGGCAAGGACCTGACTGATTCTGTGCGTGAAAGCGGCAAGATCGCTCGCGCGCTCGGCGGGCGCCCGCCCGAAGGGATGATTTACGAACTGTTCCTCGACGAAAACGGCGAGAAGATCTCGAAGTCCAAGGGCAATGGCCTGACGATCGACCAGTGGCTGACTTATGGTAGCGAAGAGAGCCTCGGGCTGTTCCTCTACCGCGAGCCCAAGAGCGCCAAGCAGCTGCACGCCGGGATCATTCCGAAGAACGTCGACGAATACTGGCAGTTCCGCGAGAAGCTGCCGAGCCAGCCGGTCGAGCAGCAGCTCGGCAACCCGGTTTGGCACCTGCTTCGCGCCAATAGCTACCATGGCGGCCACGGCGACAAATTGCCGGTGACCTACGGCCTGCTGCTCAATCTCGTCGGCGTGCTCGGCCCCCAGGCGACGCGTGAGCAGGTCTGGTCATACCTTGGCAACTACGTCGAGAACGCTGATCCCGCCGCCCACCCTGAAGTCGATGCGTTGGTCACCACAGCGCTTTCCTTCAACCGCGATTTCGTCGCACCGACGCTGCAACGCCGCAAGCCGGAGGCCAATGAAGCCGCGGCCCTGGCTGCGCTCGACGAAGAGCTGGCAGCGACTTCGGACGATGCGACCGCAGAAGAGCTGCAGACCATGGTCTATGAGATCGGCAAGGACCCGCACTATCAGTTCGATACCCTACGCGATTGGTTCAAGGCGCTTTACGAAACACTTCTCGGCAGTCCCCAAGGCCCACGCATGGGCAGCTTCATCGCGCTTTACGGGATTGCCAACACTCGCAAGTTGATTGCCGAGGCGCTGGCGTGAGGCTTCGGCTGGCGGCGGCACTGCTGGCGCTGGCGCTGAGCGGCACAGCCGGCGCGAAGACGATCCTGTTCGTCGGCAATAGTTTTACCTACGGCGCAGGCACTCCGGTGCAGAACTATCGGCCCGATGCCGTCACCGATCTCAACGGTGAGCAGATCGGCGGGGTCCCGGCCTTGTTCAGGACTTTTGCCGAACAACTCAGGCTCGATTGGGAGGTCAGCCTCGAAACCTCTCCAGGCAAGGACCTCGCCTGGCATCTTGCCAACCATGGCGAACTGCTCACGCGCAAATGGGATGCTGTGCTGCTGCAAGGCTATTCTACGCTTGATGCCGAGCATCCAGGAGATCCGGCACGGCACATCGCCGCGGCGAAAGACCTGTCAGCACTGGCCTACAAGGCGAATTCCGAAGTGCGGATATGGCTGGTCTCGACCTGGTCGCGCGCCGACCTCACCTATCCGGACGCCGGGCATTGGCACGGCCAGCCGATCGGTGCGATGGCCGAGCAACTCCAAGCCGCGAATTGCGGCGGCTTGGCGCAGGCGCCGCGGATCGGCGGGGTCATCCCCGTGGGCGCAGCGTGGAACCTTGCGATCAGGAGTGGCCTGGCCGACCCTGATCCCTATGACGGGATCGCGCCCGGCAAGGTCGATCTGTGGGGCAAGGATCATTACCACGCCAGTGTCGAAGGTTATTACCTCGAGGCGCTGGTCGAATTCGGTGCCGTCACGAGCGCAGATCCGCGGCGGCTGGGCCGGCGTGAACGTGGGGCGCAGGAACTTGGTATTGCTCCTAACCGCGCAGTCAGATTGCAGCAAATCGCTGCCCGGCAGCTGCGCCTCAGGACGTGCCGCTAAGCCGATATTCTCGCAGCAAATCGGCGAGTGATGCGACCGCTGCCGGAGTCAGATTCCGGTAAGACAGGGTCCGATCGATCAACGCCGATTGCGCGCCAGCCAAAGCCTCGGCACGCTCCGCATCCAGCAATCCGGCCTCGAATGCAACCCGCCACGCTACGCGCATCGAGCTGATGAGGGCACCGCGTGCGGCCTGGGCTTCAACCTCGCGCGGGGTGGGAAGGGCATGGCGCTTTGCCTTCATCGCCTTAACCAGCGCAGCTTTCCACCGTGCATCGGTACTTGCCTGCTGGTCAGCGGCGGCACGCGCTTCTAGCGTCGCAGGGTCGGTTAGCCGACCGTTTTCGATGATGACCGGAGCTTCGCAGGTGGTCTGACAAAGGAACCCCGCTTTAGCAGTGAAGGCATCCAGATCGCGCACCGCCGCTGCCTCTGGGCGTGAATAATGCACCGGCACGGTGCGACATGACAGGGGGCGGCGCTCATAAATGGAGCAACTCGTTCCATCGAGAGCTGGGCAAGAGCCCGTGCCAATGTCCAGTGGCAGCACCGAGAGGTTGAGGTACTGGACATATTCGACTGCACGCCCGCCGCGCACGGCCTTGATCGGCCATGATGCGGCGGCGTAGGTGCCGAGCAAGCGCTTGCTTTCGTAGTATTCGGCCGAAGCCAATTCGCGGGAAAGGGCGCATTCGTAATCGGCCAGACTGCGCGGCAGGCTGTAGATCCGCATCATCAGCTGCAGCACGAATGTATCCGCGTATGCCGATGCTTCGCCCAGCTCGAGCTCCGGCGCACGGTTGCAGCACGCACCGCACTGTGTGCAGGCAAAGTGCCGCTTGGTCAGGCTTTCTGTGCGGCGATCCACCGGTCGAGCTTCGCCTCGAGGATCGGCATCGGCAGCGCGCCCGAACCCAGCACCTGATCGTGAAATCCACGGATGTCGAACTTTGGCCCCAGTTCGCCCTCGGCCCTTTTGCGCAGCCGCTGGATGGTCAGAGCCCCGATCTTGTAACCCAGCGCCTGGCCCGGCCAGGCGATATAGCGCTCGACCTCGGCGGTCGCATCGCTGCGCCCCATGCCCGAATTGGCGAGCATGTAGTCGATCGCCTGCTCGCGGCTCCAGCCCTTCGAATGCAGCCCGGTGTCGACCACCAGCCGCATCGCGCGGAGCATCTCGTCATCAAGCGTGCCCCAGTGCTGCATCGGATCCTTGTAGAAGCCCATGTCGTAGCCAAGCGTTTCGGCGTAGAGCGCCCAGCCTTCGACATAGGCGTTGTTGCCGCCGAAGCGCTGGAAGTCGGGCAGGGAAGTGTCTTCCTGCGCCAGGCTGATCTGGAAGTGATGCCCCGGCGCGCCTTCGTGAAGGAACAAGGTGGTGATCCCGGTCAGGAAGCGGCTCGGCAGGTCATAGGTGTTGTAAAAGAATACGCCCGGCCGGCTACCGTCGGGCGATCCCTGATTATAGCTGCCCCCGGCTTCATACTTCTCGCGGTATGCCGGGTACGGCTGGATCAGCAGCTTGGTGTGCGGCATCCGGTTGAAATATTTGGGTCCAAGCCGTTCGACCTCGCGGGCAACCTTGGCGAAGCCGTCGGCCAGTTCCTCGCGGCTCTTGGGGTGAAATTTCGGGGTGGTGCGGATGTAATCGAAAAAGCCGCGCAGTTCGCCGGTGTAGCCCAGTTCGCGCGCCACCCCGGCCATGTCGCGCTGGATCCTGGCCACTTCGCTAAGGCCGAGCTGATGCACTGCAGCGGGCTCAAGCCGCAAGGTGGTATGCTGGGCGATCTGGAGCTTGTAGAGGGCCGAACCGCCCTTCATTGCCGATATGCCCACCTGTTCGCGCGCGGCCGGCAGATATTCCTTGGCCAAAAAGTCGCGCAGACGCCTGTAGGCAGGATAGATCTGGCCTGACACGACCGAAGTGTAGCGTGCCGCGATTGCCGGCCGCTTCGTCTCGGGTACGCCAGCTGCAAAATCGCGCACCGCAGATGTAAATGGCGATTGGTCGATCGGCTGCGCCAGCAGGGCATCGAGCTGTGCGATCATGTTGGTGACCGTAAGCTTCGATTCGACGACGCCGGAGTCAATCCCCTGACGAAAGCGGGCGACCGCATTGTCGAGAACCTGCGGGAAGGCTGCAATAAGCTCAAGATTGCGGCCGTATTCGGCTTCGTTGGTATAAGGAACGGCGCCATCCTTCGCTACCAGCGAAGGAAACTCGATGTGCATGCCGCCAAAATGGTTGAAGGGGCGAACTGCGGTTAGCGCTTCTACTTCCGGGCGAAGCCATGCGGCATCTTCACGTTTGTCCCCTACGAAAACGTCATAGCTGATCTGCCGCTCAGGGCTGAGCTTGCGGCGGTCGATCCTGGACAGTGCAGAAAGCGACTGGCGATTAACCGCGCGCTGGGCGCGATCCTGTGCGGGGGTGTAAAGCTGCCGGAAAGCGGCGATATTCGGTTCGCCGCCGCGGTAGATCGTGCCCAGCGGATCGAGCGCATCTTCAGCTTTGGCGATGCTGCGGAACAGCTGCATCAGCTTCGCGTCCTCGCCGGTCTGCACGCCGGCCGCGCGGGTGGGAAGGGCCGCCATCGAGGCAGCAGCGACCGCGCCGCCGGTGAAGCGCCGGCGGGTCAGCAACGGACCGGAGTTCAACCCCATTTGCGTGTGCGATACCATTTGGTGATGATATATTTGGTCCCTTCGATCACCGGCGTACCAGCATGCATCGTCTTTTCGTTGGGCTGTCCGTTGGGCGTATGATTATTCCAGATGAGCAACTTGCCGCGCTCGGGAGGAACCGAGATGCCGATGTCGGTAAATGCGGTATCTCCACCCTTTTCGACATCATTCAGGAAGCACATAGCGGTGATTGAACGCTGCCCGCCCTGCTTGGATTCCTTCTTCCAGTAATCTGCTTTGGTCCAGAACAAGTCGAGGTGATACTTGAACTCCTCGCCCACCCGGTACCGCTGGCCCTGCATCGTCTCGCCATAAGCGTGCGGAATACCGAGCAGCTCGTCGATCCGGCTTTCGAGCATGTGCACGAACGGGTTTTCGCGGTCGACATTGCCGGATGAACTGGTCCGCCAAACTTCCGCATAGCCGTGATCGAACACTTCCGAAGGTTTGCAGGTGCGGTCGATCATGGCGATCAGGTTGGTGCATTCGTCCGCACCCAGGAAATCGGGCACGGTCCAGATTTCGGCGGCATCCGTATCGACACGGTGCGCTCGCGGATTTGCGTCAAGGCGGCGGCGGACATGCGCCCCGGTGCGCAGCAGCGCGACTTTGTCCGGATTGGGGGCTGTTGCGTAGTTGCTCATGCGTCTTGGCTGTAAGAGATTGCCCGGGCAGGGCAAGAGTGAAGCGCACCTTGTCGTTCAAGTTCTAGCTTGCCCGAAGCGCCCATTTGCGCCAGCAATCGTTCATGGAAACTGCAAACATCCTCGCCACCCGCTACGCTCGCGGCGCCATCGTCATGCATTGGATTATCGCGCTGTTGATCATCCTGAACATTGCCGCCGCCTGGGTCTCTGAAGACATGCCCAAGCCGGATCGTGCGATGATCATGGGCAATCACAAGGCGATCGGGATCCTGATACTGGTCCTGACCCTGGTGCGCATTGCATGGCGGCTGGGACACAAGCCGCCCCCGCTCGTGGAAACACTGGCGGCGTGGGAGGCCGCGCTCGCGCGCGTTACGCACTGGCTGTTCTACTTTCTGATGCTGGCCTTGCCGCTAACTGGCTGGGCGATGGTGTCGGCGGGGCCGCGCGGCGGCCCGGTCAGCATTTTCGGCCTGTTCAATGTCCCCGCGCTGCCCGCCGGAGCTGAGCAGGGCTCGCACGAAATGTTTGAAAATATGCACGGCTTGCTCGGCAACCTGATGGTTGCGTTGATCGCGCTCCACGTTCTCGGCGCGCTCAAGCACCAATTTGTCGATCATGACGGCACCTTGCGCCGCATGATCCCCTGGATACGCTGAGCGCGAACAAGAAAGGGCCGCGTGCACCGGGATGCACGCGGCCCTTCTCTTTGGTATCCTGCCTTACCAGAAGAAGTCGTAGATCACGTCAACGACTTCGCCCGAGTAGATGTCCACCAACAGCGCGTCGTCGTAATAGCGGACCCAGCGATAGGGGCCATAGACGTCAGGCAGACGGTAGTAGCCCGGATTGTCGATCCAGTAGTTCTGGCTGAAGAACAGCTGGTCGAGGTAGAACCCGATGTTCAG
>JBJTMA010000068.1:0-10700 GCA_046063295.1 Novosphingobium sp. | reverse complement strand
GGTCGCTAGGCCAAGAGGGGTTTGTGTGCAAAAAGCGCAGTGCGGTGCGGTCGGGGCGCTCTGGTGCGCGTTGCGCAGCGCGCGGGCAACTACGATCAGGATGGCAACCACAAGCCAGGCCCACCAGCGATGAATGAAGTGCACAAGGAACGGATCGTACAGCAGTGCGTGGACAAGGCCTTCTGACCAGTCGGTTCCTTCAGGGAAGAAGCGCCCCTGCATCAACGGCCAGGCGTCCCAATTGAGCCAGCCGCCACCAGCGACGGGTCCGGCCCGAAGGCCGGCCAGCAGCGCACCATAGGCAAGCTGCATTGCCAGTGCAGCCAGTGCGAGGCCGCCAAGCCGGGTCAAACGCGCGATGCGGCCGGTATTGCGGTACAGGCGCAGGTCCAGCGCCGTCCAGGCCAGCGCCGCGAGCGTAGTCAGGGCCAAGCCCAGGTGAACCGCCAGCCGCAAGTGGCTGACCTTTACGTCGTGGGTAAGGCCGGACGAAACCATCCACCACCCGACGAGACCCTGAAGCCCGCCAAGAGCCAGGATTCCCATCAGACGCTCACGGAAATCCGCAGGAACCTGCCCGCGCAGCCAGAACCAGGCCAAGGGCACTGCATAGGCAAGACCGACCAAGCGCCCGAGCAAACGGTGGAACCATTCCCAGAAGAAGATGTGCTTGTAAGCCTCAAGCGTCATGCCGGCGGGGCCGTTGACCTCGGTATACTGAGGAATTTTCTGGTACGCTTCGAACTGCGCCCGCCACGCAGCCTCGGTCAGCGGCGGCAGGGTGCCCGAAATCGGTTGCCATTCGGTAATCGAAAGCCCCGATTCGGTCAGACGAGTGATCCCGCCAACCACGACCATCGTTACGACCAGTGCCGCTACTGACCAGAGCCACCAGATCAGCGCTTGTGGAACGGTTGGTTGCCTGTCCGGGAATGCGATTCGCATGCCGCGCCTGTGCTGCGAGGCGCGGCAAAGTGCAAGTGGGATGCGCCCAAATCACGTCACGACCCTTGCTAGACGTTACACCATCACATACATGGGCGCCGCAATGCGACAGGCAATTCATTCGATTCGCGGCCGACTGGACCAGGCAGGTGTGCTCCTGTCCGGGCTTTGCGCAGTCCACTGCGTGGCCGGATTGATCCTGGTTGCAGGTCTTGGGCTGGGCGGCGGTTTCCTGCTCGCACCTGAAATCCACCGCATCGGACTGGGCCTGGCCGTCGCGATCGGCTCGCTCACATTGGTGATGGGAATGATTCGCCACGGCGATCCGGTTCCGCTGCAGGTTGGTGCTGCAGGCATCGGCTTCATGGCCCTTGCGTTGTTCGTGGGACATGGCACCGCCGAAGCGGCTCTGACCATCCTGGGCGTGTCGCTCTTGTCATGGGCGCACCTGCGCAACTTGCGCCGCGGCTACTGATCGCTATCTGCGGTCAGTGATGACCGATCAGCTTTCCCTTACAGTCAATGGTGAACCGCGGCTTGCCCATCCCGGTTCGATCGCCGACCTCGTGCGCAGCCTTGAGCTCGATCCGGGCAAGGTTGCGGTTGAACGCAACGGCGTGATCGTCCCGCGATCGACGCTTGCCGATCATGCTTTGGCAAGCGGAGATGTGCTAGAAATCGTGCACTTTGTTGGCGGCGGGCAAGGTGCTGCGAAACCGGCTGATACCTGGACAGTTGCCGGGCGAACCTTCACATCGCGGCTTATTGTCGGAACCGGCAAATACAAGGATTTCGAACAGAACGCCGCCGCGGTGGAGGCTTCGGGGGCCGAGATCGTCACCGTCGCGGTGCGCCGGGTCAATGTGTCAGACCCCAAGGCACCGATGCTGACCGATTTCATCGATCCCAAGAAGGTTACCTACCTTCCCAATACCGCCGGCTGCTTTACCGCCGACGAGGCGATCCGCACGCTGCGGCTGGCGCGCGAGGCTGGCGGCTGGGATCTCGTCAAGCTTGAGGTGCTGGGCGAGGCGCGGACCCTGTACCCGGACATGCGTGAAACCTTGAAAGCCTGTGAAGTACTGGCGGGCGAAGGCTTTCTGCCGATGGTTTACTGCGTGGACGATCCGATCGCGGCTAAACAGCTTGAAGACGCGGGCGCGGTTGCCGTGATGCCGCTTGGCGCGCCGATAGGTTCAGGACTGGGCATCCAGAACCGGGTGACGATCCGCTTGATCGTCGAGGGCGCGACGGTGCCGGTGCTGGTCGATGCCGGGGTCGGCACCGCCAGCGATGCCGCAGTAGCGATGGAGCTTGGCTGCGACGGAGTGCTGATGAACACAGCGATTGCCGAAGCCAAAGACCCCTTGCGCATGGCCAGGGCCATGAAGCTTGCGGTGGAATCGGGCCGCGATTCATACCTTGCCGGACGCATGGCCACCCGCAAATACGCAGATCCATCGAGTCCGCTCGCAGGACTGATTTAGCCATCGTGGTTAACGGGATTATAACCATATTGAGTTGAAGTGCCTCCGTTGAGACAGGGGCTTTTCGATGGCAAATACCACCTCCGCATCGTTGACGATCGCCGAGCTTCGTGAATTCGCGAGCTTTACGCCATTCGAACAGCGCTACATCAAACGAAGCCTCGACGTCGGGCTGGGCCGGCAGGACGCGTTCAAGCTGTGGGCGCGTGACGCCCAGGAGACGGCATCGATCCGCAGCCAGTATGTGGTCTATCAAGACCTCAAGACGCTGCGCGGCAAGGTTCCCGCGGACAGCTCGTTCGATGCGATCGAAGAGTTCATGGGCAAGCTTCTGCGGATCGCCGCGTTCGACCTGGCGCAGGATCGCCTGACCTGTTTCTCGGCTTTCCGGTTCCTTTACGAGCGCCTGCTCGGCGCCGACGTGCGGCCTTTCCTGCCCAGCGCATTTTGTGCCGCCGCCGCCCTTCCCCAGATCCGCCCCGAACGGCGCAAGCACCTGCTTCAGTCAATCAGCGAAGCCGCTGCGACGGCACCCGGCTGGTCGGCCCGCGAGCCGAGCTTTTACCCCGAATGGGTGGCCAAGGAGGCCGCCTAGCTATCCCGGGACCCGTTTTGCGGCCAAAAAGCACGACCGATTGCAGAAAAGATTACGATTTTTCAGCCTCATAGCGATCCAATTGATTTTTCAAATGGACGATTGCTTCGCTTGCGTGCAGACATCGGCGCGCAGCGTCCGTTGGCGCAGCATCGGTTTACGCATTTAAGTTCATCCAAGGGGATCACCACATGAAGAAGATCGTTCTGTTCGCAGCTCTCTCGGCCGCCTCGCTCTCGCTCTCGGCTTGCGGCAAGAAGGAAGAAGCTCCTGCTGCTGACGCTTCGACCGCCGCTGCTGAAGCTTCGGTTGCTGCCGACGCCGCTTCGGGCGCTGCTGAAGCCGCTTCGGGCGCCGCTGAAGACGCTTCGGGCGCCGCCAGCGAAGCCAAGATGTAATCTTCGCAGATTACTGCAAAAAGGGCCGGGCCGGCGGATGTGGACCATCGCCGCGCCCGGCTTTTTTGTGCCCGCTCAAGTCTCGCCGCTACGGCCTGCGATCTCGGCGCGAATGGCCGCGCCATCGGCATCGAGCTGAGGCGGCATGCAAACATCGCCTGGCTTTGCGCCGCTGAATCGTACCGGAGCAGCCTGCTCGAAATAAGCGCCTTCGCTCGGATGCACCCGGCGTTTGAAAAATCCGGTCGCGCCAAGGTGCGCATCCGAAATTACCTCTGACAAATCACTGACAGGCTGCGCAGGCAGCTGCGATGCGTGGCAGCGCTCGAGCAGTTCGGCAGTGGTGAAGCGCGGGGTCAGTTCGGCTATCCGAACATAAAGCTCCGCCTGGTGCCGTGCCCGTCCGCCGGCATCGGCAAATCGCTCGGCCGCGATGAATTCCGGATCGCCCAGCACGGCGAAGACCCGGTCCCATGCGTCGAAGTTGTACATGACGATGCTGATATGACCGTCGGCGGTCGGAAACGGCTGGCGCACCGGATCGAGCTGGCGCGCGTAGCCTACGGGGCCGACTGGCGGATCGAAGGTCTGTCCGCCAAGATGTTCGAGCATCATGAAGCTGGTGAACGCCTCGAACATCGGCACTTCAACCAGCTGGGCCTCGCCGGTCCGCTGGCGGTGGAACAGCGCAGCCATCGCGGCATAGGCCGCGTGCAGCCCGGCGACCTTGTCGGCGATCAGCGAAGGCAGGTAGCGCGGGCGCGGGTCGCCATCGACCCGGGGCAGCAGGGTCGCCGTACCGGTCGCGGCCTGGATGACGTCGTCATAGGCCTGCAGGTCGGCATAGGGTCCGTCCTGCCCGAAACCGACGCAGTGAAGGTAGATAAGGCTCGGATAGCGCGCACTTAGCGCCGCAGGATCGAGCCCGAGCCGCTCGAGCGCCTTGCCGCGTACATTGACCACGAACAGGTCGGCCTGTTCGAGCAGGCCGTGCAGCACGGCAAGATCGCGTTCGGCTTTCAGATCGAGCGCGACCGAGCGCTTGCCGCGGTTGAGCGCCATGAACCCCGGCGCCATATTGGGCGAAGACGGCGCCCTGGCCGACCAGCGGAACGGATCCCCGGTACCCGGGGTCTCGACCTTGGTCACCTCGGCGCCGAGATCAGCCAGGATCTGGGTGCAATAGGGCCCGAACACCACGCTGGTCAGGTCGACGACCTTGATCCCGGCAAGCATTGGCCCGCTCACCCGCTCAACCCTTGTAAAGCGCGTCGAGCCGGTCGCCGTAGCGCTCCTTCAGCTTATGCCGCCGGATCTTGAGGCTGGGGGTCATTTCCTCGTTCTCGATCGTGAACGCTTCGTCGGCGAAAGCGAACTGACGAACCTTTTCGATCACCGAGAGGTCCTGGTTGACCCGGTCGAACGCCGCCCGCACCGCGCTGCGGAAGGCAGGCAGTCCCTGCCGCGCCTTCAAATCGAACTTCTCGCCATTGGCCCGTGCCCATTCCAATGCCCATTCGGCATCGGGCACGATCAGCCCGACGATATGCGGGCGGCGGTCGCCATAGACCATCGCCTGGGCGATCTCGCTTTGCAGGGTCATCATCCCCTCGATCTTCTGGGGCGAGACATTGTCGCCCTTGTCGTTGATGATCATGTCCTTCTTGCGGTCGGTGATCAGCAGTCGCCCGGCTTCGTCGATGTGGCCGATATCGCCGGTGTGCAGCCAGCCATCCTTGAGGGCCTTGGCGGTCTCATCCGGGTTCTGCCAGTAGCCGTGCATCACCAGTTCGCCGCGCACCAGGATTTCCCCATCCTCGGCGATTTTGAGTTCGACCCCGTACATCGGCGGGCCGACCGTATCCATCTTGAGCCCTGCCCTGGGGCGGTTGCAGGCGATCACCGGGCCGGCCTCGGTCTGGCCATAGCCCTGCAGCATGGTCAGCCCCATCGAATCGAAGAACACCCCGATGTCGGGATTGAGCGGCGCCCCGCCTGAGACCATGGCCTTCAGCCTGCCGCCGAAGCGGGCGCGGATCTTGGGGCGCAGTGCCTTTTCAATAATCAGGTCCATCGGCCGGTCGCGCAGGCGGCGCCTGCCTTGCGCCTTGAGGCTGCCGATCGCCAAGGCGCGATCCATCAGGTAATTGGGCAGCTTACCCTGCTTTTCGATCTGCTTCATGATCCGCGCACGCAGCACCTCGAACAGACGCGGCACGACCACCATGATTGTCGGGCGCACTTCCTCGATGTTTGAGGCGAGCTTTTCGAGACCTTCCGAATAATAGATCTGCGCGCCGACCCCGATGGGAAGCATCTGTCCGCCGGTGTGTTCGTAAGCGTGGCTCAGCGGCAGGAACGAGAGGAATGCCTCGTCGTCACCCACCCCGAAGTCCTCGGCAAGGATGCGCGCCGCGCCATCGACGTTGCAGAGGAGCGCGCCGTGGTGCTGAAGCACCCCGCGCGGGCTTCCGCCGGTGCCGCTGGTGTAGATAATGCAGGCGGTGTCGCCGCGCCCGATTGCCGCGATGCGCGCTTCGACCGCTTGGCGGGCTGCCTTGGCATCGCCGGCCACCATCGCGGACCAGTCATGGTATTCGAAGTTGCTCGCCTGGGAGAGCCGCAGCGGCTCGATCCCGATCACGTGGCGCACGCTGCCGCCGCGCACTACTGCCTGGAGCAACGGCTTGGCCAGCTTGTCGTTGGCAACGATCACCGCCGCTGCGCCTGAGTTGTCAAGCACGTGCAGGTGGTCACGCTCGGTATTGGTCACGTAGGCCGGCACCGTGATGCAGCCCGCCGCCATGATGGCGAAATCGGCGATGCACCATTCCGGCCGGTTCTCCGAAACCAGCAAGACCCTGTCGCCCTTGCTTAGACCCAGCTCCACCAGCGCCTCGGCCAGGACACAGACCTGGTCCGCTACCTCGGCCCAGCTTTGCGGGTGCCATTTGCCCTCGCGCTTGGCCCACAGGAACGGTTCGTTGCCCCGCGCATCGGCGCGGCGCAGAAACAGTTCGACGACATTCTTCGTCGAATTCAGATCCGAAATATCCGTCACGCTGCTCGCGCCCCTTTCGCGGTCATCCTTGATCCCCGCACCAGCCTATGGCCTGTGGGTGGAGGCGGCAAGCGCTACTCGCTGATCGCCGCGCCTTCGCTGCGCGGATCGGCGCCGCCCTTGAGTGTGCCGCCGTCGATCAGGATCGCCTGCGCCTTGAACGAGATCGGCTCGCGAAGCTTGATGTCGCTGTGGCCGAGCCGCACAAGGTCCGGCGTCATCGCTTCAAGCGCGGTGCCGCGCTCGACGAAGACCGTGTTGCCGCCCGGCGCGAATATTACGGGTAGGGCAATCGCCTGATCGGGCGGCAGGTTCCAGTCGAGCACCCCGATGAGGCCGCGGATGACCTGCGCCGGGATGGTCACGCCGCCGGCTGCGCCGATCACCAGCTTGAGCTTGCCGTCGGGTCCGAAGACCAGGGTGGGTGACATCGAGCTGCGCGGGCGCTTGCCGCTGTCAGGGCGGTTCGCGACGAGCCGTCCGTCGACCATGCTTTGCATGTCGAAGTCGGTAAGTTCGTTGTTGAGGAAATAGCCCCCCACCATCAGCCCCGAACCGAACGGGCTTTCGATTGTGGAGGTGTAGCTGACCGCATTGCCCGCCCGATCGACCACCGCGATATGCGATGTGCCGAATTCTTCCGCATAGGGTGCTTCGCCGCGCGCCAGCTGCTCGGCACCGGGCGGGACCCCGGCGCTGACGCTGGGCATGGTCTTGGCGGGGTCGATCAGCGCAGATCGCCTGGCCAAATAATTTCGGTCGATCATCCCGGCGACCGGCACGGTGACGAAATCGGCATCGGCGGTGTAGCGTGCGCGATCGGCGTAGGCGAGCCGCTGGCTCTCGGCGATCAGGTGCCATGCGACGGGCGAATCCTTGCCCAATGCGTGGAGATCGAACCGTTCGAGCTGCAGCAAGGTCGCGAGCACGGTGGTCGCGCCCGAACTTGGCGGACCCATCCCGCAGATCTTGTATTGGCGGTACTGGGCGCAGACCGGCGGCCGGTCCTTGGCGGCATAACGCTCCACATCGACGTCGGTGATTGGCGCCGGGTTACGCGGCGCGGTGTTGACCCGCGCTGCGATCGCCTTGGGATTTGCCCCGGCATAGAAAGCCTGCGGCCCGCGATCGGCGATTGCCTGGAGTGTATCCGCGAGAGCCGGGTTGCGGATCACCGATCCGACCGGCAGCGGTTCACCATCAGCCCCGAAGTAGAGTGCCCGCCCCTCGGCGGTAAATGCGGCAACATGCTTGCTGGCCTTCAGCGAATTGTAGAGCCGCGGGGTCACGACGAAACCGCCGCGCGCCAGCTTTATCGCCGGTGCGAACAGCGCTGCCCAGGTCAGCCGTCCATGTTCCTTGTGGGCCTTCGCGGCGAGTGCGATGTTGCCGGGAACGCCGACGCTGGTCCCGCCGGGGACCGCATCGGGATAGAACTGCTGCTTGCCGTCCTTGACGAACCATTGGGGACCGGCGGCGGCTGGCGCGGTTTCACGTCCGTCGATCGTCTCGACCTGACCTCGTGAATTCGTTTCGACGTAGAGCCCGCCGCCACCGATGCCCGAGCTCTGCGGCTCGACCACGGTAAGTGCAAGCATCGTCGCAATCGCCGCGTCGGTGGCGCTGCCGTCCTGCGCGAGCATCGCGGTGCCTGCCGCCGCTGCGCGCGGGTCGGCTGCGCTGACCATGCCTTTCGCATAGAGCTGGGTTGTGGGCGGCGGGGCAGAAACGGTCTGGGTGGCGGCACAGCCGGCAAGCGCCAGCGGGGTGAGGATCAGGACGAGACGGTTACGCATCCTGCCCTGCTATTCGGTTCCCACGGCTTCGGCAATGCTGGCGAAACCATCACGCTTCATCAGCTTTTCGACTCCGCGTGCGATCCGCCTTGCGATTCCGGGTCCTCCATAGACCATCGCCGAATAAAGCTGCACCAGGCTCGCCCCTGCGCGGATGCGTGCCCAGGCGTGGTCTGCAGTGGCGATACCTCCGACCCCGATCAGCGGGATCGAGCCGCCGGTTGCACCGCGAAAATCGCGCAGGCGCTGCTGGGCCAGATCGCGTAAGGGTGCCCCGGAAAGGCCCCCGGTTTCGCCCGCATGGCGCGATTTGAGCGTCGGCCGCGATATGGTGGTGTTGGAAACGATCAGCGCGCCCAGGCCCTTGTCGATCGCGATCCGGGCGATTGCATCTATGTCGGCCGGCTCGAGATCGGGCGCGACTTTAAGGAAGACCGGCACCGTGCTTGGCCCGCGCGCCGCGAGCACGGCGTCGAGCAGCGCGGAAAGCGCGCCTTCGTCCTGCAGCGCGCGCAGACCCGGCGTGTTGGGGCTTGAGACATTAACCGCCAGATAGCTGGCAAGCGGCGCCATCAGTTGCGCCATTTTCGCATAGTCGCTGATCCGATCGGGCGAATCCTTGTTGGCGCCAAGGTTGATGCCCAGGACCCCCGGTCGTCCGAGCCGATCGGCGAGGCGCGCAACCGCCACTTCAGCGCCGCGATTGTTGAACCCCATCCGGTTGATCACAGCCCGGTCTTCGGCCAGCCGGAACAACCGCGGGCGCGGGTTGCCTAGTTGTGGCAGCGGGGTGATCGATCCGACTTCGACGAAGCCGAAACCGAGGCCCAGCAGCGCGTCGGGCACTTCGCCGTCCTTGTCGTATCCTGCAGCCATTCCCACCGGGTTCGGGAACTCGATACCTGCAACCCTTGTCGATAGCGCCCCGCCCGGTGAGGCATGGCCCAGCTTCGGCATGACCTTGAGGCCGGAAAGCGACAGGTGATGCGCGCGTTCGGCATCGAGCATGAACAAGGCCGGGCGAAAGAGCGGGTAGAGCATGGCGCGCCTATGGCAGTGCGAAACCGGACTGTCGATTCGACGCGATTGTGGTCCCGGTGCCGATTCAATCGATATCAGTCGAATTCGCAATGAAATCCACTGGTCAGACTGGCGTATTCCTACAATTCGAATCGGGGCGAGACCCTTATCCAGACTTTGCGACCCGAAGGACCCGCAGCTTTGGCTACGGGCTCTTAACTTCCGAAGCGGCCTACCGGCATTTGTCGATGGGCCGCTTTTTTTGCTAAAAAGGCGCCGGTTCTCGCCATTGCCATTCGGCGGCGACGCTCGTATCTGCAAACCGGAACGAATCAGTCCGATTTTAGGAAACGAAGCGCATGCGCCTCTCAAGCATGGCCGACTATGCCGTCGTCACGATGAGCGCCGCCGCGCGCCATTGCGGGATGGTGCGCGTATCTGCGGCGCAGCTCGCGGAGGAAACCGGGCTGCCCGCGCCGACCGTGCAGAAGCTGGTCAGCAAGCTCACCGCCGCTGGCCTGCTGCGCTCGTCGCGCGGGGTAGGCGGGGGGCTCAAGCTGGCGCGTCCGGCTGCGGCGATCAGCCTTGCCGATATCGTCGAAGCGGTCGAAGGCCCGATCGCGCTCACCGCGTGTGTCGATAGCGGCAAGCACGATTGCGGGATGGAACAGGCCTGCACAGTCCGCCCGCACTGGAGCGTGGTCAATCAGGCCATGCGTGGCGCGCTCGCTGGGGTTCCGCTGACCCAGCTTGCAGGGACGGCGCGATGAGCGAGAACGCCGCCCTCAAGGATCAGGCCGCGCACGATGCCGCTGCTCGGGTCGCCGATTACGAACACGGCTGGTCGGCTGAGATCGACACCGACTTCGCCCCCAAGGGGCTGAGCGAAGACACCGTCCGCTTCATCAGCGCCAAGAAGAACGAGCCCGAATGGATGCTCGAATGGCGCCTGAAAGCGTACCGCCATTGGCTGACCATGCCGATGCCCGACTGGGCCAAGCTCAATATTGCGCCGATCGATTACCAGGACGCCTATTATTACGCCGCGCCCAAGGCCAAGCCCAAGCTCGGCAGTCTCGACGAGGTCGATCCGGAAATCCTCAAGGTCTACGAAAAGCTCTGCATTCCGCTCGAAGAGCAGAAGGTGCTCGCCGGGGTCGAGGGCGCGCGCAAGGTCGCGGTCGATGCGGTGTTCGACAGCGTTAGCGTCGCCACGACTTTTCGCGAGGAGCTGAAGAAGGCAGGGGTGATCTTCCTTTCGATCTCCGAGGCGATCCGCGAATATCCCGAGCTCGTAAAGAAGTGGCTCGGCCGCGTGGTGCCGATGGCTGACAACTTCTTCGCGGCGCTCAACTGCGCGGTCTTTTCCGACGGGACCTTCGTCTACGTGCCCGAAGG
>JBJTMA010000067.1:0-16004 GCA_046063295.1 Novosphingobium sp. | reverse complement strand
CGATCCGTTCTGTGGGCGTTTTGTTCGTCGGTGGGGGGCGTTGTTTGTGGTTTCCATTTGGATTGGAGTTGCCCGCGTGCTGCGCACCGCGCACCGGAGCGCCTCGATCGCACTGCATTGCGCTTTTGGCACACAAATCCTTCTTGGCATAGCGACCGTCATGAGTGGAATCGCAATCTGGTTGGCAGCGCTTCACCAGCTGACCGGCGCATTGCTTCTCGTCACCACCACATGGTGCGCACATCTTCTGGGCCGCAACGCTGGCACCGGCAATCCAGCGTGATTCTTTAATCGGCGCCACTGAATTGCTTCACTCGCATGGAAACCGATTGTAAGAGATTCAGGAGAAATACTTGACGAGGGCGCGGCGTGCTGCGCCAATATGGCGTGGCTCCGCGGGACAGACTGGTTCTGATCCATGTCGGAAAGGGATGGGGCATTGAACGTAAGCATGCCGATCGCGTTCTGCTGTAGTCGCGCCTGCAACCACGGCGTGTTTTCGCTCAAGCATCTGACTCTGGCGGAAATTTGAAAACGTCACTCGCCCTTCTGGCTGGTTTTACCGCCCTTGCCCCCGTCGCTGGCGCCAGCGTCAGCGCGCCGCTCATGGCGGAAAGCCCTGGCAGCTTTACGCCGCCGAGCGCGCCGATGGTGCTGAGCCGTACCGTGATTCGCGAGCTGTCGGACGGCAAGGAGATCGTCGTCAAACGAAGCTTCAGAGTTCAGTTCATCGCTTCGAAGAATGGTTACACCGTAACGGGTATCCCGGACGGCGTTACGGTCAATGTGCCCCCGGTGCTCGAACGGATGGCCGATCTCGAACGGCAGCGCAGCGAACCGGGGCCATTCCCGTTGCTGATCGACAGCCGCGGGGTGATACACGATGCGGGGCAGGGCGGCCTGCCCGATCGACAAGCCAGGGAAAACGCCCGGCGTGTGGGCAGCGGTTTGCTTCAGGCGGCGCCGATTGCAGATCATGCCAAAGCCGAGTCCATCCAATTGCTCGGCGCTTTGGCTAGCGACCCGCGCACCTCCCCCTGGCCTGCCGATTTGTTCAGCGCCAAGGATCCGGAACGCCGCATGCATCGCACGGTCGCCTTGGCTGATGGCAGCCAAGGCGAAATTGACGTGGTGTTGCGGGTAGGGAAATGGCTGCCTTGTGGCATTCCGGCGTTGTTCGAACGAGTCATCACCACTGAACTTGGTGGCACTCGCCGCGTATCGCGCGAAGTATGGAGCCTGGCGCCCGTCGCATCCGAGTAGGTCGCCAAGGTATTATTTTACCTCTCGTAAAACCCGCTCCAAAGCTTGACTTCAGCGCGCCTATCTACGATTGGGCCGCCTCCACGCGCTTCGTGACGTAACGAATCGGGGCGTGTCACTGGGGATTTGCCCCAACAGTTCCTAAGGAAAGGCTGGCCATGAAGGCGCTCAGCAAGGTCACCCGGTCGATCAAACCGGCCGAGGTGGAAAAGAAGTGGCATCTGATCGATGCCGAAGGTTTGGTCGTCGGCCGTCTCGCGGTCGTGATCGCCAACCACCTGCGCGGCAAGCACAAGCCCAGCTTCACCCCGCACGTCGATTGCGGCGATCACGTCGTCGTGATCAACGCCGACAAGGTGAAGTTCACCGGCAACAAGCTCAAGCAGCAGACCTATTACAAGCACACCGGCTATGCCGGCGGCATCAAGGAAATTACCGCGGACAAGGTTCTTGCCGGCCGTTTCCCCGAGCGCGTGCTTGAAAAGGCAGTAGAGCGGATGATTCCGCGCGGTCCGCTGGGACGCGCGCAGATGCGCGCGCTTCACCTCTATGCCGGGACGGAACATCCGCACGGCGGAACCCAGCCCCAGGTGCTCGACGTTGCCGCGATGAGCCGCAAGAACAAGGTGGGTGCATGATGACCGAGAATACCGTCACCGATCTCGCCGATCTCGGCGAAATTGCCGAAGTCCCCGCTGCTCCTTCGACCCCGGCCGCGCCGCTGCGTGAAAAGCAGGTCGACAAGCAGGGCCGCGCATACGCCACCGGCCGCCGCAAGGATGCGGTTGCCCGTGTGTGGATCAAGCCCGGCTCGGGCAAGGTCGTTGTCAACGGCCGCGACCAGGAAGTCTATTTCGCCCGTCCGACCCTGCGCCTGGTGCTTAACCAGCCGTTCCAGGTTGCCGAGCGTGAAGGCCAGTACGACGTGATCGCCACCGTCAAGGGTGGTGGCCTTTCGGGCCAGGCCGGCGCGGTCAAGCACGGCATCAGCCAGGCGCTCGCCCGGTTCGAGCCTGCGCTGCGCGGCGCGGTCAAGGCTGCCGGGTTCCTGACCCGTGACAGTCGCGCGGTCGAACGCAAGAAGTACGGCAAGGCCAAGGCGCGCAAGAGCTTCCAGTTCTCGAAGCGCTAAGCCACGGTCCATTGTTTACAGCAAAAGGGCGGCCTGCACGGGCCGCCCTTTTCGCTTGTGGTCAATGGACCGGCGGATCGACTTCCGGAACCGCACCAACCGGTGCAACCGGGTCACCCGGCGAACGCGGCGGCAGGGCATTCTTGGGCACGGCATCGACCTGCATTGCACTGGTCGGAACCTGGGCAAAATTGCGCACCGTGACGGCGATCGAATTCCCGGTCACCGTCAGTTCGTTGTAGCTTGCCGGGGTGGAGCGGATGCGCCGGGACAGCGTTCCCGCGCCAATCATTCGCAAGGGTCCTCCGGCCGTTTGTGCGATGAGATCGAACGGGTCATGGACATGACCTGTCAGCACCGCTTCGACGCCTCGCGCAGCGAGTGCTTCCATCGCCCGGTCTCCCCCGATCGTAAGCAGCTGTCCCCGCGGCCCGCGTTCGATCAAGGGGTGATGCGCCGTGACTAGCACGCGGTTGCCCTTGGGTACGCGGTCTATGCAGGCCAGCGTTTCCTTGAGCGCGCGGCGACCGACAAAGCCTTCCGACCATGGCCAGCGCCACTGCGCCTTGACCGAGGTAAGCAGCGGCACGACCGAAATGCCGGGCAGGTCGAGCGGCTTTTCCAGTAGCGCCTTTAGCTCGAGAAATCGCCGGTAGGGATCGGTGAATCGCTCCCACGGATTGAAATAGGGCATGTCGTGGTTGCCCACCTCGACCGTCACCGGCACGCCCAATCCGCCGATCCATTCGCGCGCCGCGGCGAACTCGCGGTGCCGGGCACGCATTGTCAGGTCGCCGGTAATCAGCACTGCGGCCGGGCGGCGCGAGACGATTGCCGCCATGACTCCATCCAGCGCCTTCCGGTCTTCCAGTCCGAAGTGAATGTCGCTCAGGTGGAATATGGTAAGACCGTCAGCCATTCCCGGTTGCAAGCAGATCGAGTTCCAGTGTGGCAAGCGAAAAGCGTATAGCGCCAGGTCCGGACACGCGTTCACCGTCGATCATCAGCTCGATGGCCGAGCCATCTTCGGACTTGCATTCGATCTCGGGATGCGCGCCGAGTTCATCGTGCGGTCCTTCGCGAAAATCCCGTTTTAGCAGGGCCGCACCCTGTTTCAGAAGGTCGCCGAAGCCTTCCGTGCGATACCCGCTTGTTTCAAGCCCGGCATCGGACGGCACAAGGCGCACGCCAGCATAGCCATCGTCGTGCTCCGTATCGGGGTAAGTGACATGGACCATCGATCCTTGTGTGCTTTCCTTCACGGCCTCGATCGTCGTTGCGGCAACCGTGCCGAGATCGCCTTCACGCATGCCTTCGCGCACGTCGCTCCATTTGGCGCCGGGGCCGGCCAGAACTTCGCACAGCGCCGTGTGACCCGACCAGCGGACGCACGGCCGCCGCTCGATACGGGCGCCCCCGCCTGCAAATGACGCGACGATGGCTTCGACCTCGCACGGCCGGTGCAGCATTTTCGCCAGGAGATTTGTGGTGCCCCCGGGTAGCACCAGGACCTGGCCGCGCCACCCCTCAAGCGGCGGCAGCGCGGCGCCGATCGTGCCATCGCCGGTGAAGATCGCGAGTGTGGTGACGCCTGCCCGGTCCAGGTCCGCCTTGCTCGGCAGGTCGTCCTTGCTGACGTCGATGATTCGAGCCGGGTTGTGCCCGGCACTTGCCAGCCGCTCGACCAACTCCTGCTGCGCCGCTTCGTCGTTGCTGCCGCTGGCACTGTTGGCCACCAGCCAAAGAAGTGTTTGTTCGCTCATCGCCGTTCCCGTTTCGCGCATGAACGCGCTTTCAGGGAAATCGATCCACGAAAATGAAGGACGGAACTTGAGGTTACCGGCCGGCCATCGCCTTCGCCCGCGCAAGGTAAGTGCGTCCGATCCGCACGGTCGAGCCGTTGTCGATCTCGGCCGACCAGACCCCCAGCCCATCGTGGCGCAGCCCGACAATTCGATCACGGCGCAATATGGTGGAACGGTGCAGGCGGATAAACTGGCGCGGATCCAGCCTTGCCTCAAGGCCTGAAACGGTTTGGAGCAGAAGATACGAGCGCCCGCCGACATGCAGCCGGACATAGTCGCGCTCTGCGTCGATTCGTTCGACGTCGGAAGCCGCAACCCGCAGAAGTTCGCTGCGATAAGGCACCCAGAATTCGCTCAGCCATTGCGGTTCGCCCCGGGCGCGGACGTTCCGCCGGGCGATCGCCCGTGCCACCGATCGTTCCAGTCGCTCTGGCGTGACCGGCTTGAGCACATAGTCGAAGGCATCGAGGTCAAAGGCCTCGACCGCGAAATCCTCATGCGCGGTCACGAAGATAACGGCCGGCGCGTCATCGCGCCGGGTAAGCGCCCGGGCAACGGCAATGCCATCGAGTTCGGGCATGGTAATGTCGAGCAAGACGAGATCGGGTGACAGCTCGGCAATCGCATCAAGCGCGGCGGAACCATCGCGGGCGGTTCCGACGACGCGAAGTCCGGATATCCCCGCGCAGATCAATTCCATCCGTTCGATCGCAAGCGGCTCGTCATCGACGATCAGCGCCGCCAGTTCGGGGGTGGGCCCATCAGCCATCGACAGCGAGCGGCAGGCGGATCACCGAGCTCCAGCCTCCGCCATTCCCTGGACCCGCCGTCAGGCTGGCTGCTGCGCCATACCGCGCCTCCAGCCGGTCACGCACATTGGCGAGACCGATGCCGAAGCCGTGCTTGCCTTCTTTGGTCGAAGCCGGACCATCATCGCGAACTTCCAGCACCAGTTGCCCGCCTTCCTGACGCGCTGCGATTGTAACGGTCACGGGCTTGGCCGTTGGAGCAACCGCATACCGCACCGCGTTTTCTACCAGCGGCTGTAAAATTAGGCCGGGAACGCAAGCTTGTTCAAGCGCTTCGGGAACAGCGAACTCGGTCTTGAGCCGGGCAGGGAAGCGCACCGCTTCGATTTCCAGGTAGGAGCGTTGCAAGGCCACCTCGGCCTCGAGAGCAATATCGCCAGTGGGATCTTCGGCCAGGCTGCGACGATAGAAGCCCGAAAGCGACTGGATCATCTTCTCGGCCGCGGCGTCCTTGCCGGTCATCACGAGCGCGGAAAGCGAATTGAGCGTGTTGAAAAGAAAGTGCGGATTGACCTGGTAGCGCAGCGAACGAAGCTCGGCCGCCTTGGCGGCGCGGCGGTACTCGCCCTCGCGCCGTTCGGCAGCGCGCGCCTGTTCGGCGCCGACCATCGCGAAGTACAACGCGGCCCAGGCGAGCAGGAGGAAATAGCGGCCGATCGCGATGTCGGTCAGTTGGCGCCAAAGCCCCTGCTCGGCAAATCGCTGCTGCAACTGAGCAAGCTGTTCACGGGTCAGCTGTGGAGGGTCGGGAATATCGACCAGCACGTTGCCCGCGGTATCGTGGCGGATCTGGACTTCGCTGGGATTACGCTCCTGGCGGAAATTGCGCTGGTCGATGCGCGAGAAGACCTGGGTGTTGATCAGCGCAAGCGACAGCGCAGCCGGGACCATCAGAACCGCCGCGATCGACATTCGAATGCCGACCCGCTGGTGATCGAACAGGCGCAAGATCGACCAGACCATGACCGTGACCGCAATTCCCGCGAGCGTCACGATCGTGCGCAGGCCGAGCATTTCGGTAAAGTAGGTCCTGTCGATCAGCGCCGAGCGCAGCGTTATAAGGCCCAGGTAGCAGAGCCACAGCCCGACAATCGAGGCGAGCACGGTGCGGGCCGGAACACGGCTTGGCGGCGAAGGATTTTCGTCCATGGTCAGGCCTGCATTAGCCTTTCGCCTGCCGTACTGGCCAGCGGCTTGGTCGAACCGACTCTTGCGTTGGTCGAGGAATACATCCGGCCGGGTTTAGCCAGCCGGCGCCTGTTCCTTCGCGATCCGCTCTTTCCACACCAGCGGGGCGAGCTGGTGGACATTGTTGCCCTGGCTGTCGACCGCCACGGTCACCGGCATATCCTCGACCGTGAATTCGTAGATCGCTTCCATTCCGAGGTCCTCGAAAGCCAGCACCTTCGCCTCGCGAATCGCCCGGGCGACAAGGTAGGCCGCACCGCCCACTGCCATTAGGTAGGCAACCTTGTGCTTGGCGATGCATTGCACCGCGCCTTGCCCGCGCTCGGCCTTGCCGATCATCACCAGCAGGCCGAGATCGAGCATCATGTCGGTGAACTTGTCCATCCGCGTGGCGGTGGTGGGGCCCGCCGGACCGACCACTTCGCCGATCACCGGATCGACCGGGCCAACGTAATAGATCGCGCGACCCTTAAAATCGACTGGCAGTTTCTCGCCCTTGGCAAGCATATCCTGGATACGCTTGTGCGCGGCATCGCGCCCGGTAAGCATCCTGCCCGAGAGCAGCAGGCGGTCGCCATGCTCCCAGCTCTGGACTTCCTCAGGCGTCAGTGTGTCGAGGTTGATCCGCTTGGCAGCCTTGTCGGGGGCCCAATCGACCTTGGGCCAATCGTCGAGCTTGGGCGTTTCGAGGAAGGCAGGACCCGAACCGTCCATCGTCACATGCGCGTGGCGGGTCGCCGAGCAGTTGGGGATCATCGCCACCGGCTTGCCTGCGGCGTGGCACGGCCAGTCCTTGATCTTGACGTCGAGCACCGTCGTCAGCCCGCCCAGCCCTTGCGCGCCGATCCCGAGCGCATTGATCTTTTCGTACAGCTCCAGGCGCAGTGCTTCGACATCGGTCTTTGCCCCGCGCGCTTTCAGTTCGTGGATGTCGATCTCCTCCATCAGCGATTCCTTGGCAAGGAGCATCGCCTTTTCCGCGGTACCGCCGATGCCGATCCCGATTTGACCGGGCGGACACCAGCCAGCACCCATCGTAGGGATTGTCTCAAGCACCCAGTCGACCAGCGAATCGCTGGGGTTCATCATTTTGAACTTGCTCTTGTTCTCGCTCCCGCCGCCCTTGGCCGCGACATCAACGCTTACTGTATTGCCGGGGACGAATTCGACATTGAGCACGCAAGGCGTGTTGTCACGGGTGTTGCGCCGGGTGAACGCCGGGTCGGCAACAATCGAGGCGCGCAGCTTGTTCTCAGGATTGTTGTAGGCGCGACGCACCCCTTCATCGACCACTTCCTGGAGGCTCTTGTCGCTCTCCAGCCGGCAGTCCTGCCCCCACTTGAGGAAGACGTTGACGATCCCGGTGTCCTGGCAGATCGGGCGGTGTCCTTCGGCGCACATCCGGCTGTTGGCGAGGACCTGCGCCATCGCGTCCTTGGCGGCGGGATTTTCCTCGCGCTCCCACGCGGCGGCGAGCGCGCGGATGTAGTCCATCGGATGGTAGTAACTGATGTACTGCAGCGCATCGGCCACGGTCTCGATCAGGTCCGCCTCGCGAATCGTCACCATTTCCGCCACGGTTCAACTCCTTGCTATGCGCCGTTTCCCGCCCCCATAGGCCGATGGAAGCCGCCCCGTCAAAGCGCTTGGCGCGGCATGTGCCACCGGTTATGAGGCAAGCGATTGCCTAGCTGTTTTAGTTGTGTAATACAGCACGCGAGAAGGGCCCCAGCGAATGACCGCCATTACTGCCGATTCCGCCACCGCAGCGCGCCGCGCAATGATCGACAGCCAGCTGAGGGTGAGCGGCGTAAACAACGAGCGCGTGCTTGCAGCGATGAACGCGGTGCCGCGTGAGGATTTCGTGCCCCAGGCGGCGCGGGGTCATGCCTATATGGACCGCGCCGTTCCGCTTGGTGGCGGACGCGCGCTCCCGGCGCCGCTGTTTCACGGCACGGCTTTGGGCGAGGCCATGCCCCAGCCCGGAGAACGGGCATTGGTGGTGACCGCGGGAAGCGCATACTTGCCCGCCTTGGTCGAAGCGATGGGTGCGTTGGTCGATAGTGTCGATGCGGCCGAACTATCCAAGGTTAAGCGCGGCCCCCAGGGGTATGACCTGATCCTGATCGATGGCGCGATCGAGGACCTGCCGGCAACGCTCACCGACGCGCTCGCAGAGGGTGGACGGATCGTGACCGGATTGGTCCTGCGCGGTGTGACCCGGCTTGCCAGCGGTCGCAATCTTGGCGGGTCGGTGCAGCTGCTGCCCTTGGCAGAAGTTGGGATACCCGCGCTGGGCGAATTTGCCCGGCCTAAGAGTTGGAGTTTCTAAGTCGATGATGAGGTCCTCGGTTTCGCGTCTCGGTCGCGCCATGCTGTTTGTCGGGGCTGCGTCGCTGGTGGCAGGACCGGCACTGGCCGATGACCTGCGTGAAGCGCTGATTCTGGCCTACCAGACAAATCCAACGCTCCAGGCTGCACGGGCCGGTCAGCGGGGGGTAGATGAAGGCGTGCCGATCGCGCGCTCTGCCGGATTGCCGTCGCTGTCTGGAACGGCGACTTACACGGAATTCCCGATCAATACCGGGCTCAATTCCTCGGCAAACGGACCCGATCGCAACCTGAGCGTCGGGCCGACGCTCAGCGTCCCCCTGTTTTCGGGAGGTGCAGTGAAGAATTCGGTGCGGGCCGCCGAAACTCGCGACCTTGCTGGCCGCGCAGATCTGCGCGCGGTGGAAAGCAGTGTTTTCTCGCAGACGGTCGCGGCCTACATGGACGTGATCCTTGCCCAAGAGGTGGTCAAGCTCAACCAGGCCAACGTCAAACAGCTGACCGTAAATCTGCAGGCGACCAAGGACCGTTTCGAAATCGGCGATCTCACCCGCACCGACGTAGCGCAATCGGATTCGCGACTTGCTCTGGCTCGCGGTCAGCTGCGCAGCGCCGAAGCCAACCTGATTGCCACGCGCGAGCGCTATATCCAGGTTGTGGGCAAGCCGCCGGTGGATCTGCAAGCACCACCTCCACTGGCCGGACTTCCCACCAGTCCCGAGCAGGCCGTCGATATCGCGCTCGATTCAAATCCCGACCTCCTTGCCGCCCGCGAACGCTCGAAAGCCGCGGGGTTTGACGTGAAGGTGGCCGGCGCACGCCGGTTGCCTACCGTCGGAGTCTTCGTGGGCGGAACCTATAGCGACAATCTTGGGACGCTGGGTGGTTCGCCAGTGCAGAGCGGGACCTCAGGCCGCGTGGGCGTGCAGGCGACCATTCCAATTTTTCAGGGCGGACTTCCCGCAGCACAGCGCCGCCTCGCCCAGACCCGCGAGGACCAGGCCTTCGAAACCGAAGTCGGCACAGAACGCGCGGTGATCGCCAGCGTCCGTTCGGCTTACGCACAGTGGCAAGCCGCGCAGTCGCTGATCACTTCATCGCAAACCGCGGTCGATGCCGCGACGCTCAGCCTCGAAGGGGTGCGCGCTGAAAACACCGTCGGCAACCGTACGATTCTCGACATCCTCAACGCCGAGCAGGAACTGCTGAACGCGCAGGTTCAGCTGGCGACCGCCAAGCGCAATGCCTACGTGGCGGGGTTCAACCTGCTGGCCGCGATGGGCAAGGCCGAAGCGCGCGATCTCGGGCTGGATGGCGGCACGCTTTACGATCCGGTGGTCAATTATGACCGGGTGAGGGGCAAGATCTGGGATTGGAGCAACGATCCCGAGCCACGGGTCGATTCGACACGCACCGTTGACACGCCCGCACAGACCGGTTCAGTAACCCCTTGATGATTCTGTCCCGCACCGGGACATGAACGGCTTGGAGTTGGGGGCGATGCGCCAGGCAGGGGAACCTTCGGTCGAGGAAATCCTCGAATCGATCAAGAAAGTAATCGCGCGCGACAATCGTACCGGCGCGGCCGAAGAACGGCGTGAGCGTGAGGAACGCGGGGTTGCCGAAGACACGGCAGGACCGACGGTCGAAGACGTGCTGGATCTTGCCGGAATGGGCGAATACGTCGAAGCTGACGAAGCTGCCGAGGATGCAGCGCATGCCGAAGCTGCTGCAGACCAAGATGCGGGCGAGGAAGCACTGGTCGCCAGCGATACGGTAAGCTCGATCAGCGATTCGCTCGCCGCGCTGGCGATGCTGGCGAAACCGCCCGCCGCGCCGCAAATCGTGCGCTCGGGCGAAACTTCCCTGGAAGGGCTGGTCCGCGACCTGCTGCGGCCCGAACTCGCCGCCTGGCTCGACAAGAACCTGCCGACCTTGGTCGAAAAGCTGGTTGCGGCCGAAATAGCCCGGATCGTCGGCAAGAAGGGCTAGGAAGCCGCGCTGGCTGGCGCTAGCGTCCCGCTCCATGACCAAGACCACTGCCGCGCTCGGCGCGCTCGCTTTCGCTCTACTTTCAGCCCCTTCGCTTGCCGAGACCACCCCGCGGGCGATGACCCCGCAGGATCTCGTTACGCTCAAGCGGGTCGGCTCACCGGCTGTGTCGCCCGACGGCAAATGGGTTGTCTACCAGCAGACCGACACCGACCCGGCCAGCTACAAGCGAACCACCGGGCTGTGGCGCGTTGCGGTCAAGGGCGGGACGCCCGAGCGCATCGCCGATCTGGCCGATGCCAGCGAAAGTTCTCCTGCATTCAGCCCTGACGGCAAACGGCTCTATTTTGTCTCGGGAAAGTCGGGCAGCGATCAGCTCTGGGTGCTCGATCTCACCCAGCAGGGCGCCGCGCCGGTGCAGGCAAGCAGCTTCAAAACCGATGTAGCCGGCTTTGCGGTTTCGCCCAGCGGCAAGCGAATTCTCGTGTGGGGCGATGTGGCGCGTGACTGTCCGACGCTTGGCTGCGAGGCGAGCGGCGATACCAGTCAGCCGGGGCCTGGTAACGGCCGTCATTACCAGGACGGTGTCGGCTTCGTCCGCCATTGGGATGCGTGGGAAACGCCGGGCAGCTACAGCCGGACCTTTGCGTTCGGCCTCGATGACACCGGCAAGATCGCAGGCAACGGCGTCGCGCTCGACGGACCGCCCGGAACGCTCACCGGTGATACTCCGACCAAACCGATGGGCGGCGGCGAAGATGTCGCTTGGACGGCGGATTCGAACGGGGCCTTCTTTGCAGCGCGGCAAGCCGATCGGGATGAACCGCGTTCGACCAATGTCGACATCTGGCATAGCCCGCTCGACGGCACCGCGCCGCACAACCTGACCGCGGACAACAAGGCGACCGACACACTTCCCGTACCCTCACCCGATGGCAATTGGCTGGCCTATGCCGCAATGGCGCGTCCGGGCTACGAGAGCGACCGGCTGGTCGTGCAGCTGCTTAACCTGCGCACCGGTGAGCGCCGTGCGCTTACGCAGAACTGGGATCGTTCGGTTGGCTCGATCGCCTGGAGCGCAGACAGCAAGGCGCTCTACGTCACCGCGGAGGAAGTGCTCGATACGCCGGTGTTCCGCATCGACCTGGCGAGCGGCAAGGTGACCCGCCTCAAGCTCGCTCCCAAGGGGATGAGCGAAGGGCACATCGGCTCGGTCACCGCGCTCAAGAACGGCGGCTTCGTCTTCACCCGCGATGGCGTCGCTAATCCGGCCGAAGTCTATATTGCCGACAAGGGCAAGGCGGCGCGCGCGCTGACCCACGCGAACGATGCCCAGCTGGCGCAGCTGGCCCCGGTGACCACCACCCGTTACAGCTTCAAGGGCGCAAACGGGGATACCGTCTGGGGACAGGTTACCGAGCCGGCCGGTGCCTCGGGCAAACTTCCCGTGCTCCTCATGGTCCACGGCGGGCCGCAAGGATCGTTTGGCGAAAGCTGGTCGTTCCGCTGGAACCCGCGCGTCTTTGCCAGCCAGGGCTATGCGGTGGTGACGGTCGATTTCCATGGGTCGACGGGGTACGGCCAGGCCTTTACCGACAGCATCAACCGTGACTGGGGCGGCAAGCCGCTTGAGGATCAGAAGCTTGGCCTTGCCGCCGCACTAGCCGCGCATCCCGAGCTCGATGGCAGCAAGGCCTGCGCGCTGGGTGCCTCGTACGGCGGCTACATGATGAACTGGATCGAGGGCAACTGGCCCGACCGCTTCAAATGCCTGGTCCAGCACGACGGCGTCTTCGATGCCCTCGCCATGGCCTATGAGACCGAGGAGCTGTGGTTCGACACCTGGGAGCACGGCGGCAAGGCCTATTTCGAAGCGCCCGAAGAATACGAGAAGTGGAACCCGGTAAACCTCGTGGCCAAGTGGCAGACCCCCATGCTGGTGATCACCGGAGAGAAGGACTTCCGCATTCCCTATACCCAGGGCCTGGCAGCATTCAGCGCGCTGCAGCAGCGCGGGGTGCCGAGCGAACTGCTGGTCTTCCCCGAAGAGAACCACTGGGTGCTGAAACCCAAGGATTCGCTGCAATGGCACCAGACGGTTTTCGCGTGGCTTGCCAAGCACCTGAAGCCATAGGATCAGCTGACGATGCCCCGTCCCGATCCAGCGTTGCTGAAGCCCGAGCGCTATCCTTACAGTCACATGGTGACGACCCGCTTTGCTGACGTCGATCCCAACCAGCACCTCAACAACGTCGCATTGGCGGCGCTGATGGAGGATGCCCGGGTCCGTTTCAATCAGGCCATCGGCCTAAACGTGAAGATCGGCGAGCGCCGGGCCATGGTTGCAAGCGTTGGGATGGAGTACCTGGCGCAGGGTCATTTTCCCGATCCGGTCGAAGCCCGCTGCGCGATCGAACAAGTGGGACGCAGCAGTTGGTCGATTGCACAGTTGCTGGTGCAGAACGGTCGCGTGATTGCCTTTGCCCGCTCGGTAATTGTGGCGATTACCGAAGATCGGCCAGCCCCGGTACCCGACGATACGCGGTTGGCGCTCGAGAAATGGGGACTGACCCCGTGAGCAAGCACGACGAGATCGAGAAGGCCCAAGCCGCGCTGGCCAAGACCGGCGGCGAGTCCATTCGCCGGCATATCTTCCTTTGCGCCGAAAGCGAAAAGGGCGAATGCTGCTCGCGCGAGTGCGGGACCAAGGCCTGGAAGCATCTCAAGAAAGCGATCAAGACCCGCGGGCTTGAGCAGAGGATCGCGAGGACCAAAGCCGATTGCCTGCGGATCTGCGCCGCAGGGCCAGTGGCTGTCGTCTGGCCCGAGGGCGTCTGGTACCATTCATGCACCGCAGAAGTACTTGACCGGATCGTCGAGGAACACCTGATCGGCGGAACGCCGATCGAAGCCTTCCGGCTCTATCCGGCGCGCCCCGTGGTACCGGGCGATGCCCCTGACGACGGCTGATTCGCCAAGCAAGAGCTTTCGTGTCATTCTATCGGGCCCAGTCCGATAGATCGGAGAGTCGGCATGACGATTGCTCGAGTCATCCAGGGCCGCAATGGCGAGGTGTGGTGTTGCTCGCCGCAGGATAGTGTTGGATCCGCCATTACCATGCTCGCCGAGCGCCGGATCGGGGCCCTACCGGTGGTTGAGCGGGGTCAGGTCGTCGGCATATTCTCGGAACGCGATGTGGTGCGCCGTTTGGCCGATCTGGGACCGGCACTACTCAATTCCACTGTTGGCGCGATCATGACTTCACCGGTTGAGACGGTCGATACCGAAACCGACGTGATCGGGGCGCTCGGCATCATGACCACGCGCCGGTTCCGCCACCTTCCGGTGGTAGAAGGCGGTACCATGGTCGGTTTCGTCTCAATCGGCGATCTGGTCAAATACCGGATCGAGCGGATCGAGGCCGATGCGGAGGCAATGCGCAGTTACATCCAGTCCGCCTAGGTTGCGCCGCGACCGGGCAGCGCTTACATCGCACTCATGGACGCACCGACCATGACCCTGAGCCCGTCGGCCGCCGCGCGCGTTGCGCAGATTGCGGCCAAGCAAGGCAAGCCCGCGATCCTCAGGCTGGCGGTCGAAGGCGGCGGATGCTCCGGATTTCAGTACAAGTTCGGCCTGGCCGATGGCGCTGAGACTGATGACCTGGTAATCGAGCGCGATGGCGTCCAGCTGGTTGTAGACGCCGTCAGTCTGGATCTCGTTGCCGGTTCGGTGGTCGATTTCGTCGAGTCGCTGGGCGGGGCGGCCTTCAAGGTCGAAAACCCGCAAGCCGCCTCGGGTTGCGGCTGCGGATCGTCTTTCTCGATCTGATGAAGATCGCCACCTTCAACATCAACGGCATAAAGGCGCGGCTGCCGCGGCTGATCGAGTGGCTCGAGGAAACCCGCCCGACGGTCGCCTGCTTGCAGGAAATCAAGACCCAGGACGAAGGCTTCCCCGTGCAGGATTTCGCCGAAATCGGTTACGAAGCGATCTGGCATGGCCAGAAGAGCTTCAACGGGGTCGCGATCCTCGCCGACAAGACGGCTCCGCTCGAAATTCGCCGCGGGCTTGAAGGTGAGCCCGAGGACGATCATTCGCGCTATATCGAAGCCGAAGTGAATGGGGTGCGGGTCGCGTGCATCTACTTGCCCAACGGCAATCCGGTGCCGGGACCCAAGTTCGACTACAAGCTGCGCTGGATGGAACGCCTGCGCCGCCGCATGGCCGAGATCGCCGCTGAGGAGGTGCCCGCGATCGTGCTGGGCGATTATAACGTGATCCCGCGCGACAACGATGTCTGGTCACCTGCGGCGATGGCTTCGGATGCGCTGATGCAGCCCGAATCGCGCGATGCCTATGCGCGGCTGCTGGCCGATGGCTGGACCGATGCCCTGGGCACGCTCAATCCGGCCGGCGGGGTGTGGACTTATTGGGACTATCAGGCCGGCGCCTGGCAGCGCGACCATGGCTTCCGTATCGATCACGCGCTGCTTTCGCCCGAATTGGCCGACCGGCTGGTCGCTGCGGGTGTCGACAAGGATCACCGTGCCCGCGAAAAGGCGAGTGATCACGCGCCCGTGTGGTTCGAATTCAGCGAGACCTGAAAAGAAGCGGGGCGGCCCTTGAGGTCCGCCCCGATCGAACCCGCTTTTTGGCGGTGCTTATTTGTAGAAAACGTGGTTTTCGATACGGCCCATGCGCTTCATGTGCCAGGCTGGGCTGACATAGGCTGCATGGAAGTATAGCGCGCCTTCGACCGGGCTTTGCCAGGTGCCGGCATGCGCGATCTGCGCGATCGCAACGGCGTTCTTCCACTGGCGCGAGCTCTTGGCGATGCCGGGCATGGAGCTGCCACGCACGAACGAGAACTGCGAGGGCTGGTAGACGACCCCGCAATAGGAGTTGGGAAAACGGCCCGACTTCGAACGGGCGACAATCACCCGGCCGACCGCGAGCTGGCCGTTGAGCGATTCGCTCTTGGCTTCGAAATAGATGGCCCCGGCGAGGCAGTTAAGCTCACGCGAGAGATCCGCGGGCTGCGGTTGCGCGGCAACGAGCTGGGCAAGCGAAGCAGCCTTGATTGGCGCGACTTCTACGTCAGGGATGACGGCGTCGCTGGCCTGCGGCGTGGTAACCGCACCGGGCTGCTGGGGAATCTGGAGCAGAGGCTGGTTAGCCGTCTGGACGGTCTGGTCCGCCGCAACATCTGCCTTGGCGACGTTTTGGGCGGAAGCGTCCGAGCCGTTGGACGCAATCAATATGGAACCAATCATTGCCGCCACTGCGATCGCACTGGCGCGTTGGAGCTTCTTGCTCATTGAACATCAATCTTGGGCGGTTGGCGCGCCCGCGCAGGTGTGACTGGAGCGAAAGAAAACTACGATTGCCCCAGACCGGAAAACCTGCCGGCTGCCCCCCGTCTGCGTGCTTGCCTGCCGGGCCGATATGCCAAGCCTGCCGCCCACGCGTCAAAAGGTGAGC
>JBJTMA010000066.1:0-8036 GCA_046063295.1 Novosphingobium sp. | reverse complement strand
GCGATCATCTCGAGGTCGAAATTGGTGCGCTGTTCCAGCCGCTGGTGCTCGAGCAGCTTGCCCTCGGCCTCCAGCTCCTTGAGCCGCTCGGCAAGCTCGAAGCGGATCGCCTCGGTCGCCTGCTTCATCGTCGGCCCGGGGGTGACGTAGTGCGAATTGGCATAGACGCGGACCGAGTTGAGGCTCGCCCCCTTCTTCCCGGTCAAGGGATCGAACTCGGCGATCTCCTCGATCTCGTCGCCGAAGAAGCTGATCCGCCAGGCCATGTCCTCGTAGTGGCTGGGGAAGATCTCCAGGTTGTCGCCGCGCACGCGGAAGTTGCCGCGGGCGAAGGCGGCATCGTTGCGCTTGTACTGCAGCGCGACGAGCTTGCGGATGATCTCGCGCTGGTCCTCGCTCGCGCCTTTCTTGAGGTCGAAGATCATCGCCGAATAGGTCTCGACCGAGCCGATGCCGTAGAGGCATGAGACCGAGGCGACGATGATCACGTCGTCGCGTTCGAGCAGCGCGCGGGTGGCCGAATGGCGCATCCGGTCGATCGCCTCGTTCACCGAGCTTTCCTTCTCGATGTAGGTGTCGCTGCGCGGCACATAGGCCTCGGGCTGGTAATAGTCGTAGTACGAGACGAAATACTCGACCGCGTTGTCGGGGAAGAAGCTGCGCATCTCGCCATAGAGCTGCGCGGCGAGGATCTTGTTCGGCGCCAGGATCAACGCCGGGCGCTGCGTCGCCTCGATCACCTGCGCCATGGTATAGGTCTTGCCGCTGCCGGTCACGCCGAGCAGCACCTGCGTGTCCTCGTTGCCCTGGATGCCAGCGACCAGCTCGGCGATCGCGGTCGGCTGGTCGCCCGCGGGCTGGTATTCGCTGACGATCTTGAACTTCTTGCCCCCCTCAACCTTCGGCGGCCGCGCCGGACGGTGAGGGACGAAGTCGGAACCGGTCTCGGGCTCCTCAAGACCGCGGCGGATGACGAGTTGGGACATGGCCCGGAATATGGGGGTTTATGGTTTGTTCTGCAATGGGAGAGGGACGCAGAATTGTAAGCTTCCCCAATATCTCGGAAAGTGCGATGCTTGCTGGCAAACTTGGTTGGCGGGATGCGGTCTCTATGAATTTTAGAAGCTTAGATCGACTGGTTCAATCCGCAGACGAAGCCGATTTTTATGCCGTTGCGCTCTACTTCTTAGAAGCCCTTGGATATCGAAACCCTACAATAGTTGATGGTCCGTATGACGGCGGACGAGATGTGGTTTGCGATCGATCTGATCTGCGAATCCAGTTGTCAGTTCAAAGAAAATGGGAGGACAAACTGAGGCGAGAAGCGGGCGCCGCATTAAGTGAAGGGAAGAGGCATCTAATTTTCGTAACAAACAGAAGAATTACACAGGCAGCGCGAACAGCGTTTTTCGCTTCATTTAAGCTCAAGGGGCAGATTGAGATAACAATTCATGATTCTCAATCCATCTCGTCGCGACTGCTTATGCCTTCCAAAATTGGCAAAGCTTTCTCGTTATTGGGCGTTGAAATTAGACCCAGGCTCGTTGCTTCCGAGAAGGATATTGCAGTAAGCACGGTTTTGCTTTTTGGTACTGAAGCTAGTGCTTTGAGAGACGAGGTTGTCGAGGCCGTTGTAGCGAGCTGGCTCAGAAAAAATGGTCCTGCGAATGAAATGGCAACCGTCGAAAACGCGTCGAAGTTCATCCCAGGCGCGCAGCCCCAATGGCTAATCGGTAGAGCGATAAGCCGTCTCCGCGCAAAAGGGGAAATATCTGGCAGTCAAGACCGATTGCTCTTGGAGAAAAGCGCTGCGGATCGAATTGATGCTGCCGAAGCCCAGATTCTTGCCGCTAGGCAGGCCGACGAAGCGATGCTGATCGTCCGTTTCGGTCTGTCTTCCAAAGATGCCGCGACACTAATGGGACTATCAATCGCCGCGTTGACGCGTCGCATGAATGGTTCCTGGTCTTCGCAGGAAGATGAGGAACTTGCTGAGTTTATTGCGCGAACGGTAGATATTAAAGTACGATCTGACCTAAACGAATGTATATCATCTATGGATACATTCAATTTGATTTCCAAGGTTTCGACTATTGATCGCTTATTTTCTACAAATACGTTTAATATACATATGGCGTTAGGGAAAACGAGTGAGATAAATCTGACCCTTGATGCCTCTGTTGCATTACCTATGATGTTTGGGCTGGAGTTTGGTGCCGTATCTTCTCGATGGTCATCGGCGGCCGCGCTCCTGCGTGACTTGGCCGTTGCGCATAATTTTAGCATTGTACTGCCCAGGCCGTATTTGAACGAAATGGCTGCTCATGGGCAAAAAGCCCTTGAGTATAGTGAAATATATGAAGCTTTTTCTCCTGAGCTTCGTAAGATAATGAGAGAGTCCCGGAATGCTTACATTAGCCATTATGCTAGAATGGTTGATGAAGGTGGCAATTTGGACGGCATTCCTTTTGGAATCCGCGATTTCCTCCAGAGTTTCGGAATAAGAAAGGATGTGTCAGTCAAAAGAACCGAAGATAAGATTGAGTCAATTTTGTCGAGGCATGGCATATCGTGTGTCTGGAATGGATTTTACGATAAGAGCATTAGGGAAGAAATCTCTGAACTAAAAGTATTCAGCTCTAAGCACGTTGTGGATCATGATGCTGCAGTAATCACAAATTTGAAAAAGATAGGAGATGTCGGTTACATTCTCGCTACGTGGGATAGAATAATAATTAACTACCTTTCTGGAGTAGATAAAATATATGCGGACAGTCCCGGAAAGATAGTGGATTGGCTTTCATACATACAGGGTATTGACGATGACATCGGAAAGAGCGTCGAGGTACTGGAAGCTCTAATTTCTGTGGAAGACTCTGCTGTGTCTTTACTGGCAAGGAAGCTTGATAGGGTTGATACGATTGAAAGAGCTTACAAGTTAACAGCCGTTATTGAGGAAGCGCGCGCTGAACTGGGATCCAAATGGGTAGGAGACGTTGGGGATCTCGAAGAGCTGTTGCACAAGGAGCTTGATCAGCTGCCCGATGAATCCCAATCTAGTGTTACTGGCGGTTACGACGAAATCGTGCTTGATTCCTAGATTTTCAGTTGAACATGCGTTGCTGGCAGCAATGCGCAGTAGTAGGAGTTTTGCGCGCGGTGCTATTCCCCAATTTTCCTACACCCCTAAAATCTGCAACATGGCCGGCTTGCCTTCCGCACAAGGACCCGCGCCATGTCCCAGACCCCCGACCCGATCTTCACCCCCGAACTGAAACTCCGCTTCGTCGACGAGCTCTCGCGCCACGGTAACGCGCGCGTCGCCGCCGCGCGGGTGGGGGTTTCGCGCTCGGGGGCTTACCTGGCGCGGGCGCGCGATGCGCGGTTTGCGCAGGCGTGGCGCGCGGCCTTGGTGCTGGGGCGGGACTGCGCGGCCGATGCGCTTGCCGCGAGCGCCATTGAAGGCTGGGAGGAGCCGGTGTTCTACCGCGGCCAACAGGTCGGCACGCGGCGGCGGCACGATCCGCGGCTGCTGCTGGCGCACCTTGCGCGGCTCGACAAGGTCTGCGCCGATGGTGCGGGCGGCATGGCCGGGGCCGAGGCGCTCGCCGCGCAGTACGATGTGCTGCGTGGGGCGCTGCGCACGGCGCTTTCGCCGCCTTTAGCCGGTGCGGGGGAGGGATGAGAGATTTTTGCCCTGGACCTTGTCCATAGTGTCCAGCGCGGCGGCGGGCTCGGCAGCCAGGGCCCGAAGCGCGGTGCACGAGGATACCGCGGTGAGCGCGAGCAGCGCGGCGGGGATCAGGACGCGGGCAATTCGCATGGGCCTGGCCTTCCGGTTGACTGCTGCGGGCTTAGCCGCCTGCGCGCCGCAAAAATTGGAAAAGTCCGCCACGCTGCGGGTTTTCCACACCCGCGCGGGGGCCTTGCCGGTGCCCCGGCGGCGGGTTAGCCAGTGATTGCAGACGAATCCGAGGGGGAACACATGGCGGACTGGATCGAAAAGCTTGAGCGGCTCAATGCGCTGCACAAGGCCGGCGCGCTGACCGATGCCGAATTCGCCGCGCAGAAGGCGGTGCTGCTGGCCGACAAGGAGCGCGAGGCCGTCGTTCCGCCGCCGGCTCCCGCTCCCTCGCTCCAATCCGGGCCGGTCTACCAGGAACCGGTCTATGACGAGCCACCGCGCGGCGGCATTCCCAAGTGGGCGATGATCGGGGTTCCCGCCGCCCTGGTGGTGGCGCTGGCGGCGTGGTTCGGCGCCTCGCTGGTCAAGCCCGGGCCGGACAAGGAGATCACCGGCGCACCGAGCGCGGCGGCGAGCGATGCGGCGGTGGCGATGGCCACTCCCAGTGCGGCGGCGGTGCTGCCGGTGGCGCTCGACGGGACGCTCAAGTACGCGGCGGCGGACCAGTGCAAGGCCGGGCCGGTGCTCGAATCGATTTACAAGAAGCTCGACGCGGCGATGGACCTGGGCAGCGGCAAGGGGGTGACGGTCAAGCTCGACGCGTGGGATACCCCGCTGTCGGTCTGGGCCAAGTCGGTCTCGTCCGAGGCGGACATGACCACCACGCAGGACGCCGCGCTGAAGTTCCCTGATGCCACCACCTGGCACGGGCTGCGGCTGAGCCGGGTGACCACGCATCGCTCGATCCCCGAAGGCACCGACAGCACTTATACCCGCACGATCAGCTTCCTCGAACCGGCGGACAAGGTGCAGAAGACGCTTGCCCGCCTGGGCTTCGGCGCCCCGCGCGAGCCGGACTATTCGCCGTTGGAGGACGAGGCCTGCGGCGGTTCGGCGCAGGTCGTCGCGCTCAACGGCGGCTCGGCGCTGAGCTGTTCGTGGGGCTGCTGAGCCGGGCTTACCAGGGCAGTCGGGTGCCGTCGAAGGCGTAAAGCCCGCCGGATTGCTGCGGGGTGAGGCGGTCCAGCGTAGCGAGCAGGGCCGTGGCGGCTGCGTCCGGGGCCTGCACCTGGCCTTCGGGCAGGCCGCGCTGGAAGGGGCGGCTGAGCGGGGTGTCGACGGTGCCGGGGTGCAGCGCGGCGACCACCGCCAAGGGGTGGCTGCGGGCGAGTTCGATCGCGAAGTTGGCGGTCAGCATGTTGAGCGCGGCCTTGCTGGCGCGGTACGAGTGCCAGCCGCCGAGCCGGTTGTCGCCGATCGAGCCGACCTTGGCCGAGAGCACCGCGAAGACCGGGCGGCGGCGGCGCGGGAGGAGCGGCAGGAAGTGCTTGGCGATCAGCGCCGGGCCGATCGCATTGGCGCGGTAAAGCGCGGCCATCGCCCTGGGATCGAGGCTGCGGTAGCTCTTTTCGGGCAGCGGCAGCCCGGGACGGTGGAGCAGGCCGGTGGCGACGAGGACCAGGTCGAGCTCGCCGCCGATCAGCGCGGCCGCGGCGGCAAGGCTGGCCTCGTTGTCGCTGTCGAAGGTGAAGGGGCGGACGTTGGGTGAGGCGGGTTCCGGCAGGGCGGTGCGCGCGCCGAGCCAGACCTCGTCCCAGCCGGGCCCGCGGGCAAGCTGCCGGGCGAGCGCCGCGCCGATCCCGCCGGTTGCTCCGAACAGGACGGCGCGGCGCGTCACCCGCAGGCCATCAGGCCGCGTAGGTCAGCGCTTCGAAGCGTTCGAGGTGATGGTCGGCGCTGCCGAACTGGCCTTCGATCATGGTGGCACGCTTGAAGTAGTGCCCGATCGCGAGTTCGACGGTGATCCCGATTCCGCCATGGGTCTGGATCGCGCTCTGGCCGATGAACTTGAGCGACCTGGCGACCTTGGCCTTGACCATCGACACCGCGGCCTTGCGGGCGGCGGCTTCCTCGTCGAGGCGAAGGGTGCCCATCAGCGCCATCGAGGCGATCTGCTCGGCCTCGACCAGCATGTCGGCCATGCGGTGCTGGAGGACCTGGAACTTGGAGATGGGCTGGCCGAACTGCTTGCGCTGCCCGGTGTACTCCTGCGTCTGGGCGAGCATCGAGCGGCCGATCCCGGTCGCCTCGGCGCAGACCGCGACCGTGCATTCGTCGACGACCTTCTCGATCAGGTCGATCCCGCCGGTCAGCATGGCCTCGCCCGGAATGGCGACGTTCTCGAAGTAGACCTCGGAGGCGCGGAAGCCATCGACCGTCGGGTAGTCACGGCGCGAGATGCCCGCGGCCTTGGCGTCGACGAGGAACAGCTCGACGCCGTCGCGCTCGCGCCGGCTGCCGCCGGTCCGCGCGGTGACGAGGAGGTGCGTGGCCCAGGGTGCGGCATAGACCACGCCCTTGTGGCCATTGAGGACGTAACCCGCGCCGTCCTTCTTGGCGGTCGTGCCGATATCGGCGAGGTTGTAGCGGCCCTGCGGCTCGGCATAGGCGAAGGCGACGATCGCATCGCCGGCGATGATAGCGGGGATTGTGGCCTCGGCGAGCGCGCCGCCCGAGGCCTTGAGCGCGCCGCCGCCTGCAACGATGGTCTGGACCCACGGCTCGATCGCGATGACCTTGCCCAGTTCCTCCATCATGATCTGGTTCTCGATGTGGCCGCCGCCCATCCCGCCGAACTCCTCGCCGAACGGCGCGAAAGTCAGGCCGAGCTCGCTCGACAGCGCGCGCCAGATGCCGGGATCGCGGCCTTCGGGGCTGGCGATCATCTTCTGTCGCGCATCGAATGTGTAGGTGTCAGCCAGGAACCGCGCGAGCGTGTCGCGCAGCATGGTCTGGGTTTCGGTGGTGCTCAGGTCCATTGTCTCAATTCCTTGTCGGGCAGCCGGCTCAGAGGCCCAGCACCATCTTGGCGATCACATTGCGCTGGATCTCGTTCGATCCGCCGTAGATCGTGGTCTTGCGCGCGTTGAAATAGGTCGGCGCGGCGCGGTTGGCCCATTCCTGGCCGATCGGATGCTCGTTGTCGCCTTCGCCGAAGCCGCGGAAATAGGGTGCGCCATAGTGGCCCGCCATCTCGAGCGTCAGTTCGGTCAGCCGCTGCTGGATTTCCGAGCACTTGATCTTGAGCACCGAGCTTTCCGGCCCGGGTCCCTTGCCCGCGGCCATCCCGGCGAGCGTGCGCAGTTCGGTATATTCGAGCGCGGCGAGATCGATCTCGAGCTCGGCCACCTTGCGCTTGAAGAACGGGTTGGCGAGGAGCGAACGGTCACCGTCCATCTCGGTCGCGGCGATCGACTTGATCCGCTCGACCCCGCGCTTGGACGAGGCGACCCCGGCGATGCCGACGCGTTCGTGCGCGAGCAGGAACTTGGCGCAGGTCCAGCCCTTGTTCTCTTCGTAGACGCGGTTGGCCACCGGCACGCGGACATTGTCGAGGAACACCTCGTTGACCTCGTGCTCGCCGCCCAGGGTGATGATCGGGCGCACTTCAATGCCGGGCGACTTCATGTCGATCAGCAGGAAGCTGATCCCTTCCTGCTGCTTGGCATCGGGATCGGTGCGAACCAGGAAGAAGCCCCAATCGGCATGCTGCGCCATCGTGGTCCAGGTCTTCTGGCCGTTGACCACGTAATCGTCGCCGTCGCGCACCGCTTTGGTGCGGAGGCTGGCAAGGTCCGACCCGGAACCCGGTTCGGAGTAGCCCTGGCACCACCAGTCCTCGCCCGACAGGATGCGGGGCAGGAAGTGGGCCTTCTGCTCGGGAGTGCCGAAAGTGTAGATCACCGGGCCGACCATCGAGAGGCCAAACGGCATCAGGCGGATGCAGTCCGCCCGCGCGGTCTCTTCCGACCAGATGTAACGCTGTGTCTGGGTCCAGCCGGTGCCGCCGTATTCCACCGGCCAGGCGGGGGCGACCCAGCCTTTCTTGTGGAGGATGCGGTGCCAGGAAAGGAAGTCTTCCTTGGAAAGCTCGTCACCCTCATCCTGCTTGCCGCGCAGCTCTGCGGGATAGTTCTCGGCGATGAAAGTGCGGACCTCGTCGCGGAAGGCAAGGTCTTCGGGGCTGAAATCGATGTCCATGGGCCTCAATCCTCAGTTATGCTGTTGCGGCGCAAAATGGCCCGTTTTCGCGCGCGGGGCAAGGATCGGTTGCAAGGCAGGACCAAAGACC
>JBJTMA010000065.1:0-29032 GCA_046063295.1 Novosphingobium sp. | reverse complement strand
CGGCAATCTCGTCGGCGCTGCCTGGTTCCTGGCCGCCGAACTGGTTGCACGGGAAGGCCATCACTTCGAACCCGCGGTCTTTGTACTTCTGGTAGAGCGCCTCGAGCCCATCGTATTGAGGGGTGAAGCCGCATTTGCTTGCCGTGTTCACCACCAGCACCACCTTGCCAAGCTTGTCGGCGAGTTTCTCTTCCTTGCCGCCGGGCTTCAGGGCCGTAAAATCCGCAATCGTCGTCATGACAGTACCCCTTCGTGCAGGCGCACCACGCGGTCCATCCGCGCAGCGAGGCGTTCGTTGTGTGTGGCGACCAGCGCAGCGCTTCCCTGCCCCCGGACAAGTTCTAGGAATTGACCAAGCACCTTGTCTGCGGTGGCTTCGTCCAGGTTGCCGGTCGGCTCGTCCGCCAATACCAGCGCCGGCTTGTTGGCGAGCGCGCGGGCAACCGCGACACGCTGCTGCTCGCCGCCGGAAAGCTGGCTGGGGCGGTGATCGAGGCGTTCGGACAGACCCAGTGCGCCGAGCAGTTCCTCAGCCCGCGCCAGCGCGGCGCTGCGTTCGACGCCCGCTACCAGCTGCGGCAGCACGACATTCTCCGCCGCGTTGAAATCGGGCAGCAGGTGGTGAAACTGATAGACGAACCCGACCCGGTCGCGGCGCAAGGCAGTGCGATCGTCGCTCGACAGTGCACTGGCATCGGTACCGGCGATCTCGATCGTGCCGCCAAACCCGCCTTCAAGCAGTCCCACTGCCTGAAGCATGGTCGACTTGCCCGAACCCGATGGACCGAGCAGCGCGACTATCTCCCCCGGGGCAACGGTCAGGTTGACCCCGCGCAGCACGTCGATCCGCACCCCGCCCTGTTCGAAGCTGCGGGTCAGGCCGGTCAATTTGACGACAGCGTCACTCATAACGCAGCACCTGCACAGGATCGGTGCTCGCCGCCTTGAACGCGGGGTAGAGCGTGGCGAGGAAGCTGAAGACGAGCGCCATGATGCAGATCACCGAGATTTCGAAGGGATCGCTGCGGCTCGGCAGTTCGGTCAGGAAACGGATCGATGGGTCCCACAGGTTCTGGCCGGTCACCAGTTCGACCACGCGGACCACGCCCTGCCTGAAATAGAGGAACACGAAGCCGAGCCCGAGTCCGGCTAATGTGCCAATCGCACCGATCGTGAAGCCCAGCAGTACAAAGACCTTGAGGATCGATCTTCGGCTTGCCCCCATGGTGCGCAGGATCGCAATGTCGCGGGTCTTGGCGCGGACCAGCATGATCAGTGAGGAGAGAATGTTGAACACCGCGACCAGCACGATGATCGACAGCACCACGAACATCGCCACCCGCTCCACCGCCAGCGCCTCGAACAGGCTGGCATTGATCGACTTCCAGTCGTTGACCACCGCCTGGCCTTCGTACTTCTTGCGCACCGGCTCGAGGATCTCTGATGCCTTGTCGGGATTGTCGACCTGCACCTCGATCATCTGCACCGCATCACCCGTAAGCAGCAAGGTCTGCGCATCCTGCATCGGCATCACGACGAAGCGCTGGTCGTAATCGTAGACCCCGATTTCGAAGATTGCGGCAACCCGGTAGGAAATCTCGCGCGGCACGGTGCCGAACGGCGTGGAGCGCCCCTGCGGATTGATGATCGTGATAGAATCGCCAACCTGGACGCCCAGGTTTTCCGCCAACTGCGACCCGAGGGCGACCTCGTTGTTGTCGGGCTGAAGCGGCTTGAGGGTACCCTGCACGACCTTGTCGTTGAGTTTGGCAATGTCTTCGGGTGTGTTGCCGCGCGCAAAGATCGCCTCGACCCGACCGTTGAAGCTGGCCAGCAGCGGCTGCTCGATCAGCGGCGAGGCATGGGTCACGCCGGGGGTCGCCTGGACATCTTTCAAGACATCGCGCCAGTTTTCTAGCCGCCCACCATAGGCCTGGACGATTGCATGACCGTTGAGCCCGACGATCTTGTCGAAGAGTTCGGCGCGGAACCCGTTCATCACGCTCATCACAATGACAAGTGCGGCGACGCCCAGCATCACCGCGGCCAGGCTGATCCCAGCCACCAGCGCGATAAACGCCTCACCCCGCCCCGGCAGCATATAGCGCTTGGCGATTGTCCATTCGAAAGGGGAGAGGATCAAACTGGCTTCCTGCGCGGAGTTGGAAAGGTTTCCGCGGGATGTAGGCGGGGCGACCTTGGCTGGCAAGGCCGCCCCCTGCTACTAATTCGGAGCGATCACGAAATCGATGCCCACAGTCACATACGTTGCTGACGCGAAGTAGCTCGGTGTCATCCGGCTCGGCGCCATATCCGCATAGGTGGTGAGCTTGTGCAGATCGCTCATGCTGAATGCAGGGCTCGTGTTGCTGACGCGAACGATCCGGACAACATGATAACCAAGCGAGGCCGCATAGTCATCCGCGTCCCTGCGAGCCTTGGCGATCGCCTGTTCGCGCGCTGCCTTGGCTGCGGCCGCCGGATCGGAGGTCAGGTAATGGACGCCATTGCCGAAGCGATAGGTCGGGATACCTTGCGCACTGGCTGCCGATTGCAGCGCATCAAGCTTTGCCAGGTCGTTGATGGTAACGGTGATGGTCGACTGAAACGCAAATGCCGGGAGCTTGGGAATACACTCTTCCGGAGCCTCGGCAGCCTTCGCGCCTTTCGTCTTTGTGGCGCGTGCCATTGCTGCGTCGCAGGCGACCTCGGTCTCGACGCTCATCTCGGACAAGCCGGCCCGCTCGTTGCGATCGACAATCTTGTTAGCCGCGCCGGTGGTTATCGCCGCGCCATCGAGCCCGGTACGCTGAAGCTCGCGCACCAACATGTCCTGCCTGGCCTTGAGGTCTTGCCGTGCTGCGGCTTCGGTCGCGCCCGTACCGCTGATCGGAACGACAATTTCCGCACGATCTGGCGGGATTGCCGCGTCTGCATCGATGTGCAGCGTCACTTCCGTTGAAGTGTCATTCTTGGCGGCCTGTGCGGGAGACGCCAATGCTGCGAGGGCGATCGCGGGCAGGCTCAGTGCGTTCAAGGTATTCATGTGGTGCTCCCCTCCTAGCCGTGGCGGCCACCCGTATCACGCCCCAGCCACCTCTACTTGGCAAGTCAATTCGCGTGCAGACCAGGTGCTTGTTCATTGCAGCCGCGCGCGCCCTTGCCTTCCCGGGCATTCGCGGCCAAAGGCCACGCCACAGGGCAATGCCAAGTCGGGCGATTCTAGCATGAACCTTACCCACCCGTTCCTCGATGCCGATGGCGACAAACTGCGCGAGGAGTGCGGCATCTTCGGCGTGATCGGCGCAGCGGGGGCCTCGGCGATGACAGCCCTGGGCCTTCATGCCCTGCAGCACCGCGGCCAGGAAGCGGTCGGCATCGTCAGCTACGATGGCAAGGACTTCTTCGCGCGGCGCGGCCTGGGCCATGTGGCGCAGGTCTTTTCCGATGCAACGATCCTGAGCGAACTCCCCGGATCGATGGCATCGGGCCATGTCCGCTATTCGACCACCGGCGGCCAAGGGCTGCGCAACGTTCAGCCGCTCCACGCCGATCTGGCCCGCGGCGCTTTTTCAATTGCGCATAACGGCAACATTTCGAACGCGATGCACCTCAAGCATGAGCTGGTAAACAAGGGTGCGATCTTCCAATCGTCGAGCGATACCGAGGTGATCATTCACCTCATCGCGACCAGCCGCTACCCCACCCTGCTTGACCGCTTCGTCGACGCGCTGCGCATGGTCGAAGGGGCATACTCGCTGATCTGCATGACGCCGAAGCGCATGATCGCCTGCCGCGATCCGCTCGGCATCCGGCCGCTGGTCATGGGCAAGATCGGCGACGCCACCGTGTTCGCCAGTGAAACCGTGGCGCTGGACGTGGTCGGCGCGGAATTCGTTCGTGAGATCGAACCGGGCGAGATCGTCGAGGTCCGCCAGGACGGCCGCATGTCAAGCCACCGGCCGTTCGGCGAAGTCCCGCCCCGCCCCTGCATATTCGAGCACGTCTATTTCAGCCGTCCGGATTCGATCATGGGCGGTCAATCGGTCTATGAAGTGCGCAAGCGGATCGGGATGGAACTTGCCAAGGAAGCGCCCGCGGACGCCGACCTGGTCATTCCAGTGCCCGATAGCGGCGTCCCTGCGGCGATCGGTTATGCCCAGCAATCGGGCATTCCCTTCGAGCTTGGCATTATTCGCTCGCACTATGTCGGGCGCACCTTCATCCAGCCGAGCGACGGCGCGCGCCATGCCGACGTGAAGCGCAAGCACAATGCCAACCGCGCGCTGGTCGAAGGCAAGCGGATTGTGCTGATCGACGATTCGATCGTGCGCGGCACCACTTCGATGAAGATCGTGCAGATGATGCGCGATGCCGGCGCGGCCGAAGTGCACATGCGGGTCGCGAGCCCGCCGACCGACCATTCTTGCTTCTACGGGGTCGATACGCCCGAACGCAGCAAGCTGCTTGCCGCGCGGATGGACATTCAGGCGATGACCAAGTTCATCGTTGCCGATAGCCTCGCCTTCGTCTCGATCGACGGCCTGTACCGAGCAGTGGGCGAAAAGAGCCGCAATGCAGCGTGCCCGCAGCATTGCGATGCCTGCTTCACTGGCGATTACCCAACCACGCTGACCGATCAGGCCGACCGTCAGACTGACGAAGGCCAGCTCGCATTCCCGGTCGATACCGCGCTATGACCGATCTTTCCGGACAGATCGCGCTCATAACCGGCGCCAGCAAGGGTATCGGCGCGCCCACCGCAATCGCGCTGGGCAAGGCCGGCGCCCACGTGATCCTGACAGCGCGCGATGCAAAGCGGTTGGAGGCGGTAGAAGAAGCTATATTCGAGGCGGGCGGCAACGCGACGATCGCGCCGGTTGACCTCGCCGACCCGGAAGGCGTCGCGCGGCTCGCAGCCGCGCTTTCAGAACGCTGGAACAAGCTCGATATCCTGGTTCACAGCGCCGCTGTGCTGCCCGAACTCACGTCGGTCCGCGATATCGACCAGGCTCAGTTTTCCAAGACGCTGACCGTAAACGTGCTTGCGACTCAGGCCTTGATCTCACGGTTTGACGGTCTGCTCCGCGCGAGCAACGATCCGCGTTTCGTTTACCTTACCACCAGCGTCGCCACATCCCCGCGAGCCTACTGGGGTGCCTATGCGGCAAGCAAGGCTGCGGCTGAAAACCTCGTCGCGAGTTATGGCGAGGAAGCCCGAAACACATCGAAGGTGCGGGTTGCGATCGTAGACCCCGGTGCCACCCGGACCAGCATGCGGGCCAAGGCCTATCCCGGCGAGGATCCGGCCTCGGTAAAGCCGCCCGAAGCAGTCGCCGAGCACATCCTGACCCTTCTTGGTGAACAGTTCGTCAGCGTATCGCGAACATCCGTTAACCGTTCCTCATAATCTGCCGGAAACCGCGCTCCGCGATACTTTGCGAAGCCTGGAGGGAAATGTCCCGTAAAGGCAAAGCTTTCGTCAGGGCGCAATTCTCAAGGGGCGGAAAATCATGAGCGAACTTCTGATGGTCACCAAGGATCCCTATTTCTCGGCGGCGCAAGAGGACCGTAGCGCTCCGCGTACGCGCGTGGCGATCCCGGCGACGCTGCGGATTGCGGGCGGCCGCGGCTTCCAGACTGTCGTGCACGATCTTTCGCTGAGCGGCTTCTGCTGCGCGGCGGTCAACCGCCTGCAGACCGGCTCGGTCTGCTGGCTCACCCTGCCCGGGATCGAATCGCTCCAATCGGAAGTCATCTGGTGGGACAACAGCCTGGTCGGTTGCGCTTTCGACAAGCTATTGAGCCCGATCGTTCACGACAACATCCTGAGCCGCTGGCAGAACAACGCTTCGTTTCGACCGGTCTGCTGATCCGCACCGAACAGCAAAACCGGTCGCTGCCCCCGGGTCCGGACGCAGTAGCTGGCGTCTACCCCCCATTTGGTGCGGCTAGTGGCCGGGCCCGGGTGGATAATATCAAGCAGATTTGACCAGGGTGACCTGCGCCACAGTGATGGCGCCGCCCCGAAAACCGCCTTCACAGTACATCAGGTAGAAGCGCCACAGCCGCTGGAAACGCTCATCGAACTGTTCCGGTAGCCGCCCTTCCGCCACTGCCGCTTCAAAGTTTTCGCGCCAGATCCGCAAGGTTTCGGCATAGTCCAGGCCGAACTCGACCAGATCGGTCCAATCCAGGCTGCGCGAGGCAGCCAGCCGGCGGAACTCGCTTTCGCTGACCAGCATTCCGCCCGGAAACACGTAGGCCTGAATAAAATCGGCACTGGCAGCATAGGCCGGGAACAGATCGTCGCGGATCGCGATGTACTGGATAGCCGCACGCCCGCCGGGCTTCAGGTTGCGGGCGATGCAGTCGAAGAAGTCGGGCCAGAACTCACGGCCCACCGCTTCGACCATTTCGACGCTGGCAATGGCATCGAATTGTCCGGAAACGTCGCGGTAATCCTGCTTGCGGAACTCGATCCCGGGATGGTTCGTGCGGGCGTAGGCCAGTTGCTCGTCGGACAGGCTTAACGCGGTAACCTGCGCACCGCCCGCAGCCAAGCGCGCGGCGAGCGCTCCCCAACCGCAACCGATTTCGAGCACGCTTGCTGCGCCATCGATCCGCTCGGCTATGGTCGCAAGCTTATCTTCCTGGGCCGAGGCGAGGTCTGTCGCACCCCGATCGAACCGAGCGCTGGAATAGACCATCGCCCGATCAAGCCAGGCGCTGTAGAAGTCGTTGCCCAGATCGTAGTGGGCATGGATGTTACGGCGCGATCCGGCGCGGGTATTGCGGTGCAGCCAGTGCCCGAAGCGAGCAGCCCAGCGCCACGGACCCCGCGCGCGGACCGTGTTGCCCATGGCCCCGGAATTGCTCACGAACAGTTGGAACAGCTCGACCGGATTGTCGCTGCTCCATTCGCCCTTTTCCCACGCCTGATACAGGCCGATCGATCCGCCGGTAGCGACCCTGACCAGCCCACGCCAGCTGTGCAGCGTGGCTTCGGCGCTTACGCCGGGACCGCGGCCGCCGAGTGTGCGCCTGGTGCCGTCAGGGAATGTCGCCCGCAGGGAACCCACGGCGAGGCCCGCGTCGAGGCGCCGGGCAACCTTGCGGGCAAGCAAGGCCCACAGCGGACCGAACGGTCCGGCAGTCGGCGCTTCGGGATAAGAAATCGGTAGGCGCTCTTCGCTGCGCAGTGCGGTCATGCGCGGGGATATGGCCCGCGTTCCTTTTCAGTTCAAGGAGGCAGTCAGCGCTGCTGTGCGGTAATCGCCGCAAGCACCGGTTCCCCGAGCGGACGATCGAATTCGCAGCCGAATTCAAAGCTGTTGATCCAGGCAATCCGCGCCGGGATCGGTTCGATCATCGGAAGCTTGAGATAGATGTGCTCATCGACGTGAACCCGAAAAACGCCCGAAACACGCGCGCCTAGCGTCGATATGTCGCGAACCTGCACCACCGCGCGGCGGGTTCCGCTACGGAACTGCACTTCGGCAGAAAAGGCAAAGCGATCGACCCTGCGGCCTCCACTCACCTGGAACTGCGGCAATCCGGCCATAGGAACGAACCCAACATCGAACGTCGGGCACGCTAATGCCACGTTCCCAGTAAAGGGCTGGTAAACGTGGCATTAGGCATTTTCGTGCTGGCTTAGAACTTGATCTCCGCCTGGACGGTGAATGAGCGTCCCCGGGGATCGGCGATCCGCGGTTCCCAGCTGCTCCCCGCGCCGCTGTTGCCGTCATAGGTGATGGCGAACGGCGGATCGGTGTTGAACAGGTTCTTCACCCCGAAGGTAAATTTCGTCGGGCCAAGGTTGAGCACGCTGACCGACAGGTTGTAGATCATGTACGCCTTCACCCGTGGGTTATAGTCCGGGCGGGTAACAGTGCCCGCAGCGATGCCTGGCAGCGCCTGGTTGGCATAGCCCGACCGGTAGATCTGGGTCAGGGTAATTGCATAATCGTGGTTGCTGAAGGTCAACCAGGCATTATGCTTCCAGCGGTTGCCAAGATCGCCAGTGAACGAGAACACGCCGAGCAGGTTCACGTAGGGCGCGTTCGGCGCGATCTTTTCACGCTTGCGCACCAGCAGCGAGCCATCCATCCCCAGGCTCAGGTTGTTGCCGCTGCCCAGATCGAAACCGCCGCGCAGGGCAAATTCGATACCGCGGGTCTGGCGGTCGCCGGTATTGCCCCAGCGCTGGTCGATAACCGTGATGTTGTTCGTGATTGGGTCGCGAACAAAACGCGTCGGGAAGTACGACGCATTGTCGATTATCTGGCGCAGGGTCGGGATGACGATCGGGTTGTGGACGTCGATCGACCAGTAATCCGCCGACAGCGACCAGCCGGGCCGCGGCGAGAGCACCACGCCGAGACTGTATTGCGAAGCGGTTTCCGCCTTCAGGTTGAGATCGCCCGAGGTCGCGATATCCGGACGTATCGCCGCGCAAGGTTGGCCGCTGCCGAAAGCACTCGTCGGGACCCCGCCCGGGCAACGCACCGGATCGGCTAGATCGCTGCCCGAATAGGGCGAAAGCGTGACGCCATTGTAAAGCTGGTTGAAGCCCGGCGCACGGAAGCTGGTGTTGTAGCTGCCGCGGAACATCAGCCATTCGGTAGGCTGATAGCGCGCCGAAACCTTGGGATTGGTCGTGCCACCGAAGTCCGAATAGTCATCGTAACGCACCGCGCCGGTGATATCGAACCCTTCGAACAGCGGCAGGCTCAACTCGGCATAGGCCGAACGGATATCGCGGTGCTTGGGGGTCAGCGCATTGACATTGTCGAACGCGGCCAGGAAGATCACCGGAGCCGTTGCTGCGGCCGCGGCCGAGCCATTGAAGCTATATGTCTCACGCCGCAGATCGACCCCGAGCGCAAGCTGCGCCTTACCGCCGCCCATGTCGAACAGCGGACCCGAAATCGAAGCATCGGCTTCGTTGACCGTATAGCGGCCGCCGTAAAGCGTGGTCCCCTTGGCCGAGATCGCGGCCAGGCCAGCCAGCGCAGCCGGGGTCTGCTCGATGCTGAACGGGTTGAGGATACCGGCGTTGATGAGGCCGACCAGACCCGGCAGGGTGGCGCCCGGAGCGATTGGAGCGAGCGGATCCGCCGCTCCGGAAGCGAGCGTGCCGCGGTAATAGTAACCGGTGCCCAGAACCGACGACGCCTCGCTTTCGGCGTGGCTGGCATCGACCTTGTAGTCCCAGCCGGCGAAGGGCAATGGACCTTCGACCCCGACTGAAGCGCGCAGTGTCCGGGTGTGGGTCACATATTCACGCGGCCCGCAGGCATCGCAGCGCCACCGGCCGGTGAGCGGCTTTCCATAACGCGCATTGAGCGTTGCCGCTTGCGTCGGGAAGGCCGTTACCAGCGCATTGAAAATCTGGTCGTAAGTCGGCTTGGTCAGCGCGTTGAGCGGATATTGCCAAGCAAGGTTAGAGGTGTTGGCAGTGAGCTGGGCATTGGAAAAGCTCTTGGCCGAAGTCGCGCTCGATCCGGTAAGTTCGCCATAGATCTGATGCCCGCCACCAAGATTGATCGTGGCCTTGCCGTAATAGGTCAGCGTCTCGATCGGCTGCTGGATCACGGCAGCGCGGCCCGTATCCCAGGCGCAGGCGTAATATGCGGTCGGCGTGTTCCACAGCTGGTAATCGTAAGCCATGCCGCCGTCCATCGACTGGCAACCTGCCCCGCCAGGAAGATTGAGCGTGTTCACCCCGCCCGCGACGGCATTGGCCCCATTCGGCGCGGTCAAGGTCACGCCGCGCAGCAGGGTGTCCATCGTTGTGGTGTTGCCGGTCCCGAACAAGGTTGCGATCGGGGTGCCGCGGGTATCGATCGAAAGTCCCCGGTTGGGCTGGTTGCCATTAACGAAATCGCGCTGCGATCCGCGCAGGATCTGGTTCCAGCCATAGGACACGGCTCCCATCACGTTGAACCCGTCACTGTCGAGATCGCCCATGCCGGCGACGCCGCCGAGGCGGTAGATGTTGCCGCCGCCCTGTTCGGTGATGTCGGACATACCCGACAGGCTGAGCCCACGGAAATTCTTCTTGGTGATGTAGTTGATCACCCCGCCGACCGCATCGGCGCCGTAGATCGCCGAAGCGCCATCCTTGAGCACTTCGACCCGGTCGATCGCGGCGAAGGGGATCTGGTTGACGTCAACCGCTCCGCCCGAAAGCCCGTGCGCTGCAACCCTGCGACCGTTGAGCAGCACTAGCGTGGCCGCGCTGCCCTGGCCGCGCAGGTTCGCCGAAGAAAGCCCGTTGGTCCCGCGCTGCGCGCCAGTCACGACGTCCGAATTCGAAGCCAGGTTGTCCGGGCCCGAGCCGGTCGAGGTCAGGAACATATTGAGCTGTTCCGGGCTCGAAATGCCGTTCTGCTGGATCGTCTGGTTGGTGATGATCTCAAGCGGAACCGCGCTCTTTGCGGGATCCTGCTTGAGCCGGGAACCGGTTACGACGATCGCGGTTCCGGTGTCCTCGTCGGCGGCGGCAGCGGCGCTTGCATTCGGCGCGGCGGCTGCATCCTGTGCCAGCGCGGGAACTGCGGCGAAAGCGACGAGCGAGGCCGAGCTGCCCAGAATGGCGCGCGCAAAAGTGCGTAGTTTCATCATGTTACCCCCCAGATCGACCCGGCAACTAGCGAGTCGAAAAGCTGAGAGTAGCGGTAGAGTGCGCCTTGGCCAGTCCCACAGTTGAAACCGGTTTCAACTTGCCGATAAAAGCCTCGGAATGTGACAGCTTTGCAACATTTTCTGCGATCAATTCGCAGCAGCCACCGCCAGCAGCACAGCCTCCATCGATGGCACCGCGGATTGACCATCTGGCACGTCATTGGCGAAGAAGGCGAAGGTCAGCCGTTTGCCGCTTGCTGCGCGGAACGTGCCAGAAAGAGCATTGGTGGCGTTGAGCGTGCCGGTCTTGGCGATCAGATTATTCGCCAACGGCGTGCCGATGAAGCGGCGCTTCAAGGTTCCGTCCACCCCGGCGATCGGCAGCGAGGCGTACCATGTCTTGCCCCACGACTGCGTGTCGATCCACCGCAGCAGCGCCACTCCCGCGCGCGGACTGACGCGGTTATAGGTCGACATGCCCGACCCGTCGGAGAAGTCATAGCCTTCGCGCGCGATGCCGGCTTTGGCAAAGAGCGCTTGTTCGGCTTGGACTGACAAGTCCTTGTCAGCGGACGTCGGCGCCGGGACCAGTCGCCGGAACATGACCTGGGCGTGAAGGTTTTGGCTGACCTTGTTTATGATCACCACATCGTCAGCCAGCGGAGGGGGCACAAGCTGAGCCAGGGGCACCAGTCCGACTTCGACCGGTTTGTCTTCATCGAGCGGATACTGGCGCTGGTAAGTCTGGGATCCTCGGTGGATCGAAAGCACCTTTCCAGTGACCTTGACCCCTCGCGCCTCCAGCATGGTGCGCAAGGTCCAAGCCGCGAAATGCGCCGGATCGTCGACGCCAATTCGCTCATTCCATGGAGGAGAGTCCGAAGGAATGAAGCCGGTTACCCGCAGCTCGAAGCCATTTACCGGTCGTTCAATCCTGAAGTTCGGCGATTCTCCGGGCATGACAGTGAGCGCGTTGTTGCGGATCTTGAAATAAGACGGCGCAATAATCGTGGGCGGTTCATTCTGCGCTCCGGGCTTGATGGTGATCAGGACCTGATTGTCATCGAGATTGAGTGCCCCTGCAGCGGTGCCATCGCCGGTGCCGATATTGTTCCAGCTCATGCCTGGCGACCACCGAAGGTCCGGCCACAGGCTGTCATCGCCAATGACATTGCGCACAACTTTCGTTCTGGCTGCAACCGCATCGGCCAGCGAAGCCAGACAATCGGTCTGGCAATCGGCCGCGCCGGACATCCGCGCATCGCCGCGCCCGCTGAGGTAGACGTCAACCGGCTCTTTCGGCAGCGGATCGTTCGGTCCGATCCCGGGGACGATGAAATCCTGGTCATTGGCGTTCCGGCGCAAGTCAGTATCACTGACCAAGGCAACCTGCGTCCCGCCGGCCATATCCGGCTTGTCCATGTCCGGCATCAACGCATAGGCCGCCGCGGTGGTGAACATCTTGGTATTGGACGCGGGGATGAAGCGCTGGTCCGGATTGACCGAGGCGATGACATTGCCGGCATCGTCGACCACCAGAAGCCCGAAGCGCGTGCCCTTCGGCGCACCGGCAATGATAGCATCGACCTGCGCCTGGGTGGTCGGCGTTGACAGAACTGGCGGCGCGTCTGCGACGGCGGGCGCCGCGAAACACAGCAGCGCCGCCGCGAAAAATGCCCGTCTCATAACTCGCTCACCTCATGGAACCGGGTGTAGTCGATCGTGCGCATGCCGGTATCATCGATGCTGATGATATCGGCGAACTTCGCGTTCCACCGGATGTCCTCGCAGGCATAGGCCCAGCGGCCATGGACGATCTGCCCGCTTTCCTCGTCGAAGCCAGACAGCACCACAATGATCTCCGAATTTCCCACCCGGCTGCGATCATCGAGCCAGCTGCGCAGGGGGCTGTCTCCGTCGATCGCGTGCATCACGGTCCAGCTCAGCGCGAAGACCGGGTTGGCCTCGCGCACCAGTTTGAGGTCGCTGAAGCGGCGCATCCGGGTATCGCCGACCATCGCATCCTCGAGCACCGATGCCTTGACCTCTGCCGAGTAGATCAGGTTGTGCCGCTGGTTTGCCGCGCGCAGCATCAGGGTAGGCACGCCGTCAATCTCGCGCACCACCAGCGTCTGGGAAAACAGGATGCGTCCGGTTGGCCGCGAAAACCGCGCGAAGACAATGCCGGTGGTCAGGGCGAAGAACAGGATGCCCAGGGTGATTTCAATCACCACGACCCAGTTGGCGTATGCCGAAACCGGATAGACGTTGCCGTATCCGATCGTTGCGACCGTGTGCACGCTAAAGAAGAAGTCACGCCAGAACAGCGGTATGCTTGCCGGATCGTGCGGCACGGCCAACCCTGCGGGATCAAGCCTGTACAGCGCCGCGAATGCGAGGTTGAAGGCAAGGAAGCAGGTCGCGAACAGCAATGCCAGGCGCGGCCAGGTGAGCCGCATCAGTTCGTGGTACAGATCGTGCCACAGCGCGCTTTTCATGCCGAGCGGGCGGATCCGCAACGGCCCCGCACGTTTCATCGCGGTGGTCACTGCCGAGCGCGCGCTGAATGGGTTTTGCTGCGGTTCGGCCATCGATTCATCCTAGCCCTGGTTCCAGCCAAAAGAAAAGGGGCCGGCACCCTTTGGCGCCGGCCCCTCTCGCTTTCGGATAGCCCAAACCTTGCGTCAGAACTTGGTCCGCAAGGTCACGCCGTAAGTGCGCGGCTCGGCGAGGAACTGCGAGAACAGCTGCCGCCCGCCCGGATAGGTCGGGTAAACGAACGGCGCCGAGGTGGTGCCGGCCTGGAACGGCGTATTGAACGCCACCTGCGCGTAATCCTGGTTGAAGACGTTCTGCCCCCAGAATTCCAGCGACCACTTGTCGTCCGGGCCACGCACGCCGATGCGCGCGTTGACCAGCGCGAAGCCGTCCTGGATCTTCTGCGGGAACAGGTCCGAACCGGTGTTGTAGTCACTCGACATGCGCGAATCGACGTAGACCAGGCCGGTCCAGCCGGAGTTGCCAAGCCGCGGTGTCCAGGCGACCGAGCTTGTCACGACCCATTCCGGAGCGTTCGAAACTCGGCGACCAGGGAGCATGCGCAGTGCCGGATCAAGCGGAGCGCCCGACGAATTGGCGACCAGGTTCTGGCGATAGTACGTGTCGGTATAGGTCACGCCGGCGGTCACGTGGAAATTGCGCGCCGGATTGAAGCCGGCTTCCACTTCGAACCCTTCGGCCCGTACGCCCCAGCCCACGCGGCCAGAAGGACAGGCGCCGGTTGCGGCGCTGGCATCCTGGTCGGCGAAGTTCAGGCTGTCCTTGCAGCCGTTGACGTTCTGCACAAGGAACACCGTGCCGTTGAACGTGTTGAGCTGGAAGTTGGAGAAGTCCGAACGGAACACGGTCATGTTCAGGTTGAACTTGCCCTGCTGCCACTTGAACCCGAGCTCATAGCTGTTGACCAGCTCAGGATCGAACTTGAGGTTGTTGACCAGCGCCTGCGCGCCGCCAACGGTGGCCGAGAACGGCGCGGTCGGAGACTTGAGTGCCGAGCGATCGAGGTTGAAGCCGCCTGCCTTGTAACCGCGCGAATAGCTCGCATAGGCCATGAAGTCATCGGTCGGCCGGTACGACAGGATCGCCGTGCCGGTGAACTTGTTCTCGCTGCGGTTGCTGTTGATCGAAACCCCGTTGAGTTCGGCGGTAGAGTTGCCCTGGCAGGCCAGCCCGATCAGCGCCCCGGCCAGCGCCTTGGCGGTGGCGTTCGAGGTGGTGCTGGTCAGATCGTCAAGGACCAGTCCCTGGATCGCCGGGCAAACGGTGTTATTGTTCCCGAAGGTGGCGTTGAAGTCCTTCTTGTCGGTAGTCCAGCGCACCCCGAAGGTGAAGTCCAGCTTGCTCGACAGGTGGATGATGTTGTGGGTGAACAGCGCGAAATTGTTATCGCGCTGGTGGTATAGATCGCTGGTCGAACCCACGTTGGCCATGCCGTCGAGCAGGTTGAACGCAGCCAGGATGTCCGGGCCGGACAGACCCGAAGCCCCGGAGATGGTCGCCGGTCCGGTAACCGGGACGACGCACAGCGGGTTGGTCGGCGAATAAAGCCCGGCAAGCCCGCCGCCCGAAATGATGCGGCAGGTTGCGAAGCGGCCGTACTGGCTGCCGAACTTGAGGTTGTCCTTAACCGTCAGGTCTTCGTTGGCGTAGAAACCGCCGATCAGCCAGTCGAGCTTGCCGTCCATCGCCGTACCATTGAAGCGCACTTCCTGGGTGAAGGTCTTGAACTGGCGATAGGCGTTGTTGTCGTCAGGCGTACGATAAAGGATGTCGACCGCGCTGTAGTCGGTGTCCGATCCCTGCCCTGATTTGTAATCGCGATAGGCGGTGATCGAGGTCATCTTCACATTGCCGAAATCGTAATTGATCTCGCCCGAGAAGCCGTAATCCTTGGTCGTTCCCTGGAAGCTCCGGCCCGGCGACACGTAGATGTTGCGGTCATAGTGCGGGTTGAAGCTGGCCAGCGGCTGGCCCAGGTCACGCAGCACGTTGACGATGTTGTTGCCGTTGGTCTGCAGCGGGCTGAGCGGGGTCGACGGGTTGTTGAGGTCGCCGATGTAGGGGTTCACCGACCGGTCGACATAGATCGCGCCGCAGCACCGTTCGTCGCGATGGGTATAATCGGCGATGAGCCGGATCGAGAAGGTATCGCTCGGTTCGAACAGCAGCTGCCCGCGCACGAAGTAGCGGTTGCGGTTGTTGACGTCGGTGTTGTTGGTTACGTCCTTCAGGAACCCGTCGCGCTTGACATAGATCCCGTCGATGCGCGCGGCCAGGTTCTGCGACAGCGGCCCGGTGATCGATCCGCCAAGGCGAAGGAAATCGTAGTTGCCATAGGTCGCCTCGGCGGTACCGCCGAACTTGAACGAAGGCTTCTTCGAATAGATGCTGATAAGGCCGGCGGAGCTGTTACGGCCGCCAAGCGTGCCCTGCGGGCCGCGCTGGACTTCGATCCGGTCAATTTCGCCAAGCTCGTTGAGGCCGATGCCGGAGCGTGAGCGATAGACGCCATCGATGAACACCGGGACCGAGCTTTCCAGGCCCGGGTTGTCACCCACCGTGCCGATCCCTCGGATACGAGCCGAACCATTGGCTTCGCTCCCGGTCGAGGAAACAAGCAGGGATGGGGCAAGCTGATTGAGCTGGCGGATGTCGTTCGCGCCGCTGTTCTTGAGACTTTCCGAGTTGACCGCCGAAATGGCGACTGGAACGTCGGCGAGCTGCTGGGCACGGCCCTGCGCGGTAACTACGATCTCGTTCTGGTCGGTCGTATCAGCCGCAGTGTCGTCCGCTGCATCCGCTGGCGTGGTTTGCGCGCTTGCCGCAGCCGGCGCGATTGCCAGGGCGACGAGCGATGCGCCCGCAGCCCAAACCAGGGTCTTCCTCATATCTCTCTCCCAATTCCTCGCGAAAGATTATTATTCTTTCGACGGTTATTGCGCACCGATTTGATTCGGCGCGGTTCTTTACTTATTGGATTTTCCGGCAGATTCGTCAAATCCGATGTTTGGCGGCATTGCGTTGCGCCATGCGACCATTTCGCGTAATGCGCGGCTCGACACCCCGGCCGGCTTGCCTAAGCGCAATCCACACGCCGGGGCTTATCGTTTACCCTGCCGAGGAACCGCACATGTCGCGTCGCCGCCAGATTTACGAAGGCAAGGCCAAAATCCTTTACGAGGGCCCCGAACCGGGCACGATCATCCAGTATTTCAAGGATGACGCAACTGCGTTCAACGCGCAGAAGAAAGGCACGATCAACGGCAAGGGCGTGATCAACAACCGCATCAGCGAGTTTGTCTTCACCCGGCTCAACCACATCGGCATCCCCACCCATTTCATCAAGCGGCTCAACATGCGCGAGCAGTTGATCCGCCAGGTGGAAATCGTTCCGCTCGAAGTGCTGGTCCGCAACGTGGCGGCGGGCACTCTCAGCAAGCGGCTGGGCATTCCCGAAGGCGAGCCCCTGCCCCACACCCTGATCCAGTATTGCTTCAAGGACGACGGACTGGGCGATCCCCTGGTTTCCGAAGAGGAAATCGCCTGCTTCGGCTGGGCCAACAACGAAGAGATGCAGGACATCTCGTCGATGGCGATCCGCATCAACGATTTCCTGTGCGGGATGTTCGCGGCGGTGAACATCCGCCTGGTGGATTTCAAGCTTGAATTCGGCCGCCTGTGGGACGGCGATTACAGCCGTATCATCCTTGCCGACGAAATCAGCCCCGACGGCTGCCGCCTGTGGGACATGACCACCGGCGAAAAGCTCGACAAGGACCGCTTCCGCCGGGATCTTGGCGGCGAGGAAGAAGCCTACCAGGAAGTGGCGCGCCGGTTGGGCCTGCTCGACACCGATAACGGGCCAAGCGAAGTGTTCGACCTTACCGCGCATCGCAAGCTGCGGGGCAAGTAATTCGTGGCCAGCGCCGGGGACGTAATCGACTTCTGGCGCGATGCCGGCCCCGCCAAATGGTATGCCAAGGATGACGCATTCGACGCCGAAATCGTCAGGCGTTTCGAAGGTTTGCACCATTCGGCCGCCCGCGGTGAACTGTCCGGCTGGGCGAATGAGTGGCGAGGGACGCTGGCTCTCCTGATCCTGCTCGATCAATTTCCGCGCAACATGTTTCGCGGCTCTGCCCACGCCTTTGCCACCGACCCGCTGGCGCGAAGCCTGACCGCTGCGGCTTTGGCCGCGGGCTTCGACAAGCAATGCCCCGAAGACCTGCGGGTATTTTTCTATATGCCGCTTGAACACAGCGAGGACCTGGCCGACCAGGACCGCTGCATCGCTCTGTGTGAAGCCTTGGACGCAGCATCAGGCAGCGAGTGGGCCAAATGGGCCAAGCTTCACCGCGACATAATCGCGCAGTTCGGCCGCTTTCCACATCGCAACACGGCATTTGGCCGGAGCTCAACCGACGAAGAGCGGGAATTTCTCGATCAGGGTGGATTCAACGGCTGAGAAGCGCTTGCCGAAGTCTTTGCGCTGGGCCACCAAGCCATCATGCGCTCACCCAAACTGCTGCTCACCCTCTCCATTTCCACCCTGGCTCTTGCCGCCTGTGCACCGCAGGTCGGGCACCCGGCCAGCGCAGCCAGTGTGCCTCCGGCCTGGGCCTTTACCAACAGCGATGTACCGGTCGATCCCGGATACCGGTTCGGCGTGCTGCCCAACGGCATGCGCTATGTGATCCGCAGCAACGCCAATCCCAGGGGCACCGCGCTGGTCCGAATGCAGGTCGATGCCGGATCGCTGGACGAGCATGACGATGAGCGCGGCTATGCGCACTATGTCGAACACATGGCCTTCAACGGCAGCACCCACGTTCCCGAGGGCGAGATGGTCAAGCTGCTCGAGCGCGACGGGCTTGCATTTGGCGCGGACACCAATGCTTCGACTGATTACGAGCATACCACGTACAAGCTCGACCTGCCGCGCAACGACGCAAAGCTGCTCGACACCGCGCTGATGCTGATGCGCGAAACCGCAAGCGAGCTCAGCTTCAACCCCGAAGCGGTGAACCGCGAACGCGGCGTGGTCATGAGCGAGATGCGGGATCGTGGTGGGTACCTGATCAAGAATTACCAGGACCAGATCGCCTTTCTGCTTCCCGGCTCGCAAATGGAACAGCGCCTGCCGATCGGCACGCATGAAAGCCTGACCGGTGCCACGGCCGCCGGCCTCAAGGGCTTCTGGTCGCGCGAATACGTTCCTGCGCACGTCACCTTGATGGTCATTGGCGATTTTGACGCGGCGGAGGTTGAAAGCAAGATCAAGGCGCGCTTCGGCGATTGGCAGCCGGCCCCTGCTGAAGCGAAGGCCAAGGCTGGACCGATGACGCTAAAGGCAAAAGGGCAGACAGATGTCTACACCGATCCGGCGCTGTCCGAGCGCGTTTCGGTAACCCGCAAGGGCAAATGGCTGCTGGAGCCTGACAGCATTGCCCAGCGCCGCGAGAACCTGCTGCGGCAAGTCGGCTATGCGATCATCAACCGCCGCCTGCTGCGCCGCACGCGCGAAGCTAATGCCCCGTTCCGCGCTGCGGGGTTCGGGACGAGCGACCTGTTCAAGGAAGGCCGGGCAAGTGAGCTGTCGGTCGACACGGTCGATGGCAAGTGGCGCCCGGGATTGATCGCCGCGGGGCAGGAATACCACCGCGCTCTGGCCTATGGCTTCACTCCAGAGGAAGTCGCGGAGCAGATCCGCATCGTCCGCACCGCCAGCCGCAACGCCGCCGAAGCCGAAGGTACCCGCAGTAACGCTGCACTGCTCGGCGCCGCGCTGGCATTGGTGAATGACGATGTGGTGCCAGATACGCCGGTGCATTCGTTCGAGCGGCTTGAGGCGTTCATCCCGGAAATCACTCCGGAGCGCGTGCTTGCCGCCCTGAAGCGCGAGATCGTCCCGCTCGACGATCCGCTGATGCGCTTTCAGGGCCGCACCCCTCCGCTCGATGGAACCAAAGGCCTGCGCAGCGCTTGGGACGAGGCGATGCGCGCGCCGATCGCCCCGCCAGACCGCGCCGAGGCGGGAAGCTTCGGCTACACCGACTTCGGAGTGCCCGGGACGGTGGTCAGCGATGTGGTCGAGCCGGCGCTTGGCATCCGCGAAGTGCGCTTTGCCAACGGCGTGCGCCTGAACCTAAAGCGTACCGATCTCGCCAAAGACCAGGTCCTGGTCCAAGTTTCGATCGACGGCGGGAACATGATCGCCACCCGCGACAATCCCCTCGCCACCAAGATGGTGCCAGTGCTCGGGCTCGGCGGGCTGGGCAAGCACAGCAAGGACGAACTCGACAGCTTGCTCGCAGGACGCACGGCCTCGGCCAATTTCAGCCCCACCGACGAAACGTTCATCGCGGTCGCATCGACAACGCCCGTCGATCTTGAGCTCGAACTGCAGCTGCTGACCGCGCAGATCACGGACCCGGGTTACCGCAAGGAAGGCGAAATCCTGTTCCGCCAGTCGATCAACAACCTCTTCGCCTCACTCCGCGCCACGCCGGCTTCGGCATTGTCGGCGGACTACGGGGCAATCCTTTCGGACAACGATCCGCGCTTCAGCCTTGGCAATGTCGAGGATTACCGCAAACTGTCCTTCGACAAGCTCCGCGCAGATCTGACCGACCGCTTGCAGCACGGCGCGATCGAGATCGGCATGGTCGGCGATTTCGATGAAGCCAAGGCGATCGACTTCGTCGCGCGGACCTTTGGCGCGCTGCCGCCGCGGGAAGGCACATTCCAGCCCTATGCAGACCGCCGCACCCGCCCATTCACGGCCAGCCGAACGCCGCATGTGCTCCGCCACACCGGGCTCAAGGACCAGGCGTTGGTTACCCTGACCTGGCCCAGCCGCGACGGCGAGGACCCGCAAGCCGAAATGCGGCTCGCGCTGCTGCAGCGAGTCGCCCAGATCGAGCTGACGGATGACCTGCGCGAAAAGCTGGGCAAGGCTTACTCGCCGGGGGTGAGCAGCTCTGCCTCACGCACCTATCGCGGCTACGGTACCTTCGCGCTCAACGCCTCGGTCGATGTCGGCGAGGTTGGCGCGACCAAGGCGGCAATGGCGGGCACCGTTGCCAGCCTGCGCGATGCGCCGGTCAGCGACGACGTGTTGCTCCGCGCCCGCGCCCCGATGCTGGAAGCTTACGACAATGCGCTCAAGACCAACGCAGGATGGCTCACGCTGGTCGACCGCGCCCAGACCGAACCCGATCGCATCGATCGCTTCGTCAGCGGAAAGGAACGGCTCAAATCGGTCACTGCCGCGGACCTGCAGGCACTGGCCAGGCAGTACCTGACCCCGAACGGCGCGGTCGACGTGACCGTGCTGCCCGAAGGGGTCGACCCGGCGAAATAGATCAGCTTCCACCAATCCGCACGAAATCGAGATCGACGCTGAAGTTGAACGGCATGCTCGCCGGAAGGTAGCTTGGCTTGTAGCCCTGCGGGCCCTTCAGGTGCAGGCCAGCTTCGTCGCAATAGAAATCGTGCCCGATCGACTGCGCCCCCGCCATGCGGGTTTCATGATTCACCCCGCTACGGGCGTGAATTTCGTTGTTAAGCGTGACAAGCGGCTTGCTGCCATGCACGTAGACCGTCAGCAGCTTGCCGTTGATCGTCTTCCAGGTGAACTGCGTTCCCCCGGTCACTACCTGGTGGATCCAGTATTCTGGGTTTGAGCGGAACTCTACTTCGACCGAATTGTAGGAAAGCGAGCCGGTGTGATCGGCGTTTAGCGACAGTACGCGGGTACCCGAGATGTAGTGCGCACCACCGCCGCCTATTGCCGATTGTTCGAAAAAGCGCCGGGTTGATTGCGGGGTTTCTTGCCACACGCCAGCGGGGCAAGCGCATTCGTCCTGCGTGGCCGCACGGGCGTCCACCTGATAAATCGCGCCGCGATTGGACCGGGTAGCTGTGCGGATTACCTGATAGCGCACCGGGCCCGAGCAAGTACGCACAGTTCTGGGGGTCTCCCCGAAAATTCCAGAGCCGCCAGACCGCCACATGGTCCGTGAATCCTCCGGCCCCGGCTGTTCGGTAACGTCATAGCGCTTGCCCCGCTCGAACGAGACGATCTGCGTGCTAAATGTATACGGCGTCAGCGCCGGGCTGGTGAGACGCTGCGTCCCGCGAAGCTGAACGGTGGGTCCACTATCCGGCGTAACGCCAAGGCCGCGGCCATCGGGCAGGCGGATCGAGGTTTCGTACCACGCCTTGGCGAACTGCATGAACATGTCGGGCGTGATTGAGTCCACGGACCGGGCCGAAGCGAGCAACTGCTTCACCTTGGGCGGTCCATTAGCGCCACCAAGCCAAGTGAAGAACACGAACGCCGGATAGTCCATCCGGTTCAGCGGGGTCGTGGTGATCGAGCTTGCAAACTGGTCTACGAACTGCAGCGGCCCATTGTGCTCGGCGAGATGCGCAAAGTACTCTGCGCTGCCTTCCCACATCCAGTACTCATCTTCGGGCAAGTGAAAACTGGCGAACTGAACGCAATGGAACAGCTCATGTGAGAGGATGAAGACAAAGTCTGTGCCGGTGCCGGCATAATGGGACTTGTACCAATTGACCGGGCACTCGTTGCCATAGATCCCCAGCGCCTCAGCCTTCCAGTTGCCCTTGCGGATAACGCGTCCTTCCTGGATTTCGCGCGGGGAGACATAGTCGGTCATAAGGATCGTGGTTTCTGGCAGGATCATCCCGCCTCCCATCGCATCCATCGCCGGGCCAACGAGCCCCGCGGTTTCGCTGACCCTGCGCTGCATCGAGGCGTTGTCACCTGCAGGCAGTGCACGCGGGCGAATGACCCGGATTGTGGTGGACCCGCCGGACCACCTAACCCTGGCCGTGGCCACTACGTCGCAGGCCTGCGGGCCAAGCCGCTCGTCGAAGCTCGAAAGGTAGTTGGGCTCGGTGCACTTCGCCCAGGTCTCAGCCCGCGCTGCGGGCGACCACAGGGCCGCCAGCGCAGTAACCACCAACACAGCCAGCCATCTCATCGATCGTCACCCCCGATGCCGTTGCTTAGCCGCAGTATGGACCGATTATCGCGCCGGACAATTGGCGAAATCTGCCAAAAAATGGGCGAGGAAGCCGAGGCTTCCCCGCCCTTCAGGATGTCAGGGACGGGAGGAAGTGGTCCCTTAGAACTTGACCGTCGCTTCGACCCCGAAAGTCCGCGGCGGGTTGAAGTTTGCATAGTCGCCCAGCACGCCCGAGTAGTTGAGCGAGCCATCGTTGTTTACGGTGGGCGCATCGTTGGCGTTCGAACGGCGGTAGATGTGCGATTCGTTGAACAGGTTGCGCGACCATACGCTGATTGTGGCCTTGGTCCCGCTGCCAACCAGCGGAATATCGGCGAGAGCGAGGCTGGCATTCACGATGAAGCTGGAGTCTGTCAGCACGGGTTCGTTCTGGAAGCTGTAGACCGGATCGGCGTAGTTGCCGTCCATGTGAAGGCGCAGGGCGGAGCCGCCATTGCCCACTGGCAGCTCGTAGTCGAACGAACCCGAAACCGCGTTTTTCGGCGTGAACACGCTGAACACCTGGTACGGCACGCCGAACAGCGGGCCGGCCAGCGGGTTCGGCGTCGCCGGCACCTTTACGTCGGTGTAGGCATACGACGCGCCGATGGTCAGCCCGGTGAATGGCCGCACTGTCAATTCGGCTTCGATTCCCTTGATTTTCGAATTGCCCGGCGCGTTGGCAGTTTCTTCGGTGTGTTTGTTGAAGAACGGATTGGGCGTGACGCCGTCCGCCAGGAAGCGGTTTGTGTCGACATAGTCGAAGTCGATCTGCGTACCCTTGCGATCCATAATGTAGGCCGCGAGGTTGAGGCGGACGTGATGATCAAGGAAGTCGGTCTTAGCGCCCAACTCGTATGCCTTCACGTATTCCGGCGCGAACTGGCGGAACGAGCCTGACCGCGAATTGGCCCCGCCCGAGCGGAAGCCGGTCGAGTACTTGGCGTAGAGGTTGATGCCCGGCGCAGCGTCCCAGGCGACGGTCGCCATCGGATCGAAGCGGCTGTTCTTGTAGTTCAGCACACCGCCAATGAACGGCGCGTTATTGATGATAGTCAGCGCGCCATCGCGGGTTTCGTGGGTGTAGCGCCCACCTACTGTGACATGCACCACATCGACCGGGGTCCAGGTCGCCTGACCGAACACGCCGTAGCTCTTGCCCACCGCGTTGCTGTCGCGCTGGATGAACCAGTAGCGGCGGTCCCAGCCCTGGTTCGACGAGGTGATCGCACCCGCCGGATTGGCCGGAACCTGATTGACGAAGGTGTAGGCCGTACCATCCGCGTTCCACTGCAACGGGTTCGGGGTAGCTGCACGTTCCTGGACATGTTCGTTGAAGTAGTAGCCGCCGAATACGTAATCGATGTTGGGCAAGCTTCCGACGATCTGCAGTTCTTGGCTGAACTGATGTTGGAACAGCTCGGAAAGGCTGTAGCGGCCGAACTGGCCATTAGGCGCGAAAGTGCTGCGGTGGGCGCCAGCAGAGCCATCCCATTGATGGGTTTCAACTCCCCGCCAAGCAGTGATCGAGCGCAGTTCCAGATCCGGGCTCAACTTGTACTTGATGGTAGCGCTGAAGCCGTGGGTCTGGTCGACGCTGAGCTGCTGGATCACGCCGAGATCGGCTTGCTCCATGCGGTTGTTGCCGCTGACCTGAACCAGCGGGGCCTTGGGCGCGATGCAGGGGTTGGTCGTGACGCCGGCGACCACGACGTTGCACGGGTTGCCGCCGTAAGTCAGCGTCGTGCCGACAAAGCTTCCAACGTTGTAGCCGTTGGGATTGTAGTTGATCAACTGGCTGTAGAACGGAGTATTCTCATCCTTCGCCTGGTCATAGGCGAGATCTACCGTCAAACCGGCAACGGGCGTCCAGCGCCCGGCGACGCGGCCACCAACGCGGTTATGGTAGTTCCAGCCGTATTGACCGGTAGCGGGATTCTTTGTGGTTGCATCCTGATGATCGATCAACCCGTCGACCTTGAGCGCGAAGTCGGCGACGGCCGGAAGATCGATGTGAAATTCGCCGTTGTAGGCGCCGTAGTTGCCGATGCCGGCCTGGACCCGGCCGCCGAATTCACCCGTCGGTGCCTTGGTGACAATGCTAAGTGCGCCGCCTTCGGTGTTACGTCCGAACAGTGTGCCCTGCGGACCGCGCAGGACTTCGATGCGCTGGACGTCGAACAACGCGGCATTGAGGCCCTGCGAGCGTCCGAGATAGATGCCGTCGATATAGACACCCACGCCCGGCTCCCGCGCGACCTGGTTCTGGTCGAACGGGACGATGCCGCGAATGCCGACCGTAAGCGCTGATTGGCGCGCTTCGAAAGTGGCGACCCGCAACGACGGAACGCCGCCGTCCGCAAGATCGAGCAGACTTTGCACGTGACGCTTTTCGACCACGTCGCTGCCGATAACCGAAATGGCGATCGGGGTGCGCTGGAGGTTGGTTTCACGCTTGGTTGCGGTGACGACAATTTCGGTAAGACCGCCGCTCGAGCTTTGCGTCGCTGCCCCTTCGGGGGTCGAGGCGTCGGAAGAGCCGGCCTGGCCATCGGTGGGTTCGGTGGCTGCATCGACAGTCACGTTGTCGGCAGAAACGGTCATCGCTGCCTGGGCTGTTCCGGCGTGGCCGAGCACGGTGGCCAGCGCGAGCAGGGATGCAGTCGAGCGAGAAGAAAGGCGGATCATCTGGGAATTCCCCTGAACGGTTGAGACGTGTTGTCCGACGCCGCCCGGGAATGTGAAACGAATCGCCCCCGGCCGGCCTCACCGCCGCCACTAGGAGCGCCATGTGTCGCTTGTGCGTAGGAGCGGCGACAGCTGTGTGACCGCAATATGTCAGTGCGATTGCGCAGCTATTCGATGTGCGCTGAACTCATCAGGGCAAGCCACTGTCCGCGCTCGGTTTCGGGGAGGTCATCCTTGACCAGGACAGCAAGCAGGAAGAGCGAGCGCTTGTTCCCAACCGCGCGATAAAGTGCGATCTGCGGGTAACCGGCAGGGCAGCCGGCCGAGCGGCGCTCGTAGGTGACCGATTGATCGTCGCGGGCGATCTCGGTGAAAGTGCTGGCGCATTTCGCGCGGGCTTCGGCCTGAAGCTCGGTCGCCCAGTCCGCCGCGCTCAATACCTTGCCTTGCGGCGTACGGGCGATGATCACCAGCGCTTCCTGCCAGTCCTTGGCCGATTTGCCGCGTACCGCGATCAGGTCAACCAGGTTCTTGGGATTTGATGCGTTGTAATCGATCATCCCTGCGTCCCCGCTGTCGAGCACGGCTTTGAGCGCAGGCACCAGACGGTGATCGAAGGTCAGCTTGTCGGCGAGTGCCGGTGTAGCGATCAGCCCGAACAGCAGGAGGACTACGGCGTTGCGTACCAATCTGGTCAGAGTGTTCATGCCCGTCAGCATAGAACGCAAGACGGCAGCATTCATGGCTTTTTATGTGACACTGATGTGACAGCAAACGCCCCTGCGACGGACAAATCTGCGACCGTATTGTTTCTGTCACACTTCCATCATCAAACTGTCACTTGGCGCGGGCAGGATTGCGGGAACGAACCAGACCGCAGCCCTGACCATGCCCAATTCGACCACCCTCCTGATCACCTCGCCCCCGCCCGGCCTCATCGCGGACATTGCCCGGCGGCGCCCGCAATGGAATCTCTTGCCTCTGGGCGACCAGCCGCCGCCGCAGCTGCCGCAGGGCAAGGTCTGGGGCTTTGTAGACTGGCTCTGCCCTACCATGTCGGGGCTCGAGCTATGCCGCCGCCTGCGCGAAAGCGAGGCAACCCGGCACGCACACCTCACCATGGTGCTTGAAGAGCCGAACCAGGAATCACGCCGCCGCGCGCTGCAGGCCGGGGCGGACGATTACCTGGTCGGCCCGCTTGACGCGGTGCGCCTGCTCGAACGGATCGAAAGCCTTGGCGAGGTCGAAGTCCCCGCCCGCGTCCAGCTCAGCCACGGCGCCATCACCATCGATCCCGCCGCGCACCAGGTGCGCATTCACGGCAAGCCGGTGCCGATGCGGCCCAACGAATTCCGCCTGCTCGCCCATTTCATGGAGCATCCCGACCAGGTGTTCAGCCGAAGCGCGCTGATCGACCGGCTGGGCAAGGACGAAGAGGCGCTGGACGAACGCACGGTCGACGTCTGGATCGGCCGACTGCGCCGGAGCCTTACCGCGCACGGCGTGCCCGATCCGCTGCGCACGGTTCGCTCGCTCGGATAGGTCATGGATTCGGTGGAGAGCTGAGCGCGCGGCTTGAAGTCAGTGCGCGCTGCGGGCATAGGCGCGGCGATTCCTCCCAGCCCGAAAGGCCAACCCTCAAAGGATTTCTGCCATGAAGGTTCGCGTCACCATCAGCCTCAAGAACGGGGTGCTCGATCCGCAAGGCCGCGCGATCCACCATGCAATCGAAGGGCTCGGCATCCACGGGGTGCAGGACGTTCGCGCCGGCAAGGTAATCGAGCTTGAAGTCGACGACAGCGTCAGCGACGACCAGCTCGACACCATGTGCAAGCAACTCCTCGCCAACACGGTAATCGAGAACTACCGCTTCGAAAGGCTGGCGGCGTGAGCGCGTTCCGCTCCGCAGTCATCACTTTCCCCGGCTCCAACTGCGACCGCGACATGGCTGTCGCGCTTGAGCAGGTCTGCGGCGGTGAAGTCCACCGGGTCTGGCACGGCGATGCCGCGCTGCCCGACCGGCTCGATTTCATCGCATTGCCGGGCGGTTTTTCCTACGGTGACTACCTGCGCTCGGGCGCGATGGCGGCGCGCAGTCCGGTCATGCAGGCGGTGGTCGAGGCCGCGAACCGGGGCGTACCAGTGCTTGGCGTGTGCAACGGTTTCCAGGTCTTGACCGAAGCCGGACTGCTTCCCGGCGCACTGCTGCGCAACGCCGGCATGAATTTCATCTGCCGCGAGGTGAAGCTCACTGTCGAGAATAGTCAGAGCCTGTTTACTGCAGACTACGAAGCGGGCCAGCAGATCACGATCCCCGTGGCGCACCATGACGGCAACTATTTCGCCGACGCCGAAACGCTTGACCGGATCGAAGCCGAAGGCCGCGTCGCGTTCCGCTACGCTGAAGAGGTCAACGGTTCGGCGCGGGCGATTGCCGGGGTGCTGAACGGGGCCGGCAACGTGCTGGGCATGATGCCGCATCCCGAGCGGATGATCGAAGCAGCCCAGGGCGGCAGCGACGGCCGCGCCCTGTTCGAAAGTGTGGTCAAGGGCCTGGTTGCCGCCTAGTTTCCAGCCTCAGGGCTGGAAGCAACACCGGCCCGGCGGGTTAGCCTGTCCGCCCCCGACAATCACGCGCTGGCCCGCAGCGCAGCTTTCGCGAACAGTCCGCGCGCTTCGAGCGCCGGCATCGGGCGTCCAAAGTAATAGCCCTGGATTTTGCGGCAGCCGAGCCCGCGAATGATCTCGAGTTCGCGCTCGGTCTCCACGCCTTCGGCGGTGGTCGACATCTCAAGGCTTTCGGCCATGGCCACCACGGCGCGAATGATGGCGAGGCTTTCCGGGCTTCCCGCCGATGCACCCTGGACGAAGCTGCGATCAACCTTGATGGTTGAGAAGCGCAGGTCGCGGATATAGGCAAGCGAGGAATAACCCGTGCCGAAATCGTCGAGCGCAACCCCGCAGCCCAGCGCCATGATCTGTTCGAGCGCTGCGCGGGCGGTCGTCGCATCGCGAACGAAGATCGATTCGGTCACCTCGATCTCAAGCCGCTGCGCGGGCAGACCGCTGGCGCTGAGCGCCTGCACGACGCTGGAGATGAATCCCGGATCGAGCAGCTGTTCACCCGACACGTTGACCGCGACCTTGACCCCACTGGGCCAGCGCACCGCTTCCATGCAGGCTTCACGCAGCACCCATTCACCGATCGGTACGATCAGCCGGGTGTCTTCGGCCAGCGGGATGAACTTGGCCGGACTGACCATGCCGTGTTCTTCGCTGTGCCAGCGAATCAGCGCTTCGAAGCTGACGATGTTTTCATCGCGGGCATCGACCACCGGCTGGTAGTTCAATTTGAATTCGTTGAGTTCCAGTGCGCGGCGCAGTGAGAATTCGAGCTTGCGGCGTTCCTCGGCATGCGCGTGCAGCGCGGGTTCGTAGCCGAAATGCTGGCCGCCGCCTTCTTCCTTCGAGCGGTACAGTGCGAGGTCGGCGTTGCGCATCAAAGTCTCGACCGTGGTCCCGTCACGCGGTCCGGTCGCCGACCCGACACTGGCGCCGATGTAGAGCGTGTGATGATCGACTTCGTAAGGGCGCGACAGCATCTCGATTACCGCCAGCGCCACCCGCTCGACCCGGTTGTGATCGGACGCGTCGCGGATCACCACCGCGAATTCGTCACCGCCCAACCGGCCGCACAGTTCGTTTTCGGTGACCAGCGATTTGAGCCGCTCCGAAACCCGTGCCAGCAACTGGTCGCCCACCAAGTGGCCCAGCGTATCGTTGACCGCCTTGAACCGGTCGAGGTCGATCATCAGGAAGGCGCACTTGGTCCGCCACTGGTCGGCATAGCGCATCGCTTCGCCCAGCGCCTCGGTCACCATCATGCGGTTGGGTAGGCCGGTCAGCGTATCGAACCGCGCCATATGCGCAATCTTTTCAGAGCTTTCGCGCTGTTCGGTCACGTCGGAGCCGACCCCGCGGAACCCGTCGAAGCTGCCTGTGTCATTGAACTTCGGCGTACCCGAAAGTTCCCACCAGCGCTGCTGGCCGCTGATCGTCACCCGCACCAGCAGGTTTGAGAAGCTTTCGCGGCGTTTCAGGCGCTCGGCCAGGTCGTG
>JBJTMA010000009.1:0-11104 GCA_046063295.1 Novosphingobium sp. | reverse complement strand
CGAGCGACAGTTCGGTCAGCCGGACCCAGGCCTGCACACAAGTTTGTCATTTCCCGACTTGAGCAGTGCATGCGCAAGCGAAGTGGTGAGTGCGGAGAAGCATGCCAGCGCCAGCCCGGTTACGACCGGGCTCACAGGGTCAAGCTCCGTCCGCCGGGATCGGCCGCTCGCCGACGATCTCGAGCCCGTAGCCTTCGATCGCGACGACGTTGCGGTGCGCGTTAGAGAGCAGGATCATGTCGTGCACGCCCATGTCGGCGAGGATTTGCGCACCGATGCCATAAGCGCGCAGGTCCATGTCGCGCGCCTCGCCGCCGCCCGGTTCGCCGCTCTCTTGCGGACGGATCAGCAGGACGATCAGGCCTGCACCTTCGCGGCCGATTTCGGTCATCGCGCGTTGCAGTGTGCGTTTCTTGGGACCTGGACGGCCGAGCATATCGTCGAGGATCGAGATGGTGTGAACGCGGGCGAGGGTGGGCTTGCCCGGTTCGACATGACCCTTCTGGAGGACAAAGCTGTCACTACCGTCAACCTTGTTGCGGAAGGTCAGGAGGCGCCAATCGCCGCCGTAATCCGAAGTGAACGGAGTGTCGCCGATCCGCTCGACTAGGTGGTCATGCTTGCGGCGGTATTCGATGAGATCGCGGATGGTGCCCATCTTGAGGCCATGCTTGCGCGCGAATGGGATGAGATCGTCCATCCGAGCCATAGTGCCGTCTTCGTTCATGATCTCGCAGATCACGCCCGATGGGTTGAGCCCGGCGAGGCGCGAGATGTCGACCGAGGCTTCGGTGTGTCCCGCGCGAACCAGCGTGCCGCCGTCACGCGCGATCAGCGGGAAGACGTGCCCGGGCGTGACGATGTCCTGCCGGCCTTTCGAAGCATCGATCGCCACGGCGACGGTACGCGCCCGGTCGCCTGCGGAGATGCCGGTGGTTACACCTTCGCGCGCCTCGATCGAAACGGTGAACGCGGTTTCGTGGCGAGTGCCGTTGTTGCGGCTCATCAGCTCGAGACCGAGTGTCTCGGTGCGTTCGCGGGTCAGCGTCAGGCAGACGAGGCCGCGACCATGCATCGCCATGAAATTGATCGCATCGGGAGTCGCCATCTGAGCCGGGATGACAAGGTCACCCTCGTTCTCACGGTCTTCGTCGTCGACCAGGATGAACATTCGGCCGTTGCGGGCTTCCTCGATGATCTCCTCGATCGGCACGAGCACCGGGCTTTCGTCGCTATCCCACAGGAAGGCTTCGAGCTTGCGCAGCGTTTCAGTCGTAGGGTTCCATTCCGCTTCGGTGCAGTCGCGCAGGGTGTTGGCATGGAGCCCGGCAGCGCGGGCAAGGCCAGATCGCGACATGCCCCCATCGGAAACCAGACGGCGGACTCGTTCGATGATGTTTGTGCTCATGCGGAGCGGGGTATCACATTAAAATGTGATACCCAAGCGGCAAATCACATCAGTCGCCCTTGAACACCGGCTTGCGCTTTTCGAGGAAGGCATTGACCGCCTCGGCATTGTCCTTGGTGGCATGCGCGACCGACTGCATTGCCGCCGACATCTCAAGCACCTGGCCGATCGACATCGATTGCGCATCCCACAGCAGGCGCTTGGCCATCCGCACCGCAAATGGGGGATTGCAGGCAATTCGCGCGGCCATAGCCTTTGCCGCATCGAGTAGTTCGGCATCCGGCACGACCTTGGAGACGAGACCGATCGCCAAGGCTTCTGCTGCGCCAATGGTCTCGCCGGTGAGAGTCAGTTCGGCAGCCTTGGAGAAGCCTACGATGCGCTGCAGCAGCCAAGCCCCGCCGTCGCCTGGAATGATGCCCAGCTTGACGAAGCTCTCGGCAAACTTGGCGCTTTCACCCGCGACCCGCAGGTCGCACATGCAGGCAAGGTCGAGCCCGGCACCGATCGCCGGACCGTTGACCGCGGCGATCACCGGAACTTCAAGTGCCGCGAAAGCCAAGGGCAGTCGCTGTATGCCGCTCTTGTAATTGCGACGGGTCCGCGCCGGTAGGCTGGCGTTGAGGCCGCCCGAATCCGGCTTCATTGCCTTGAGGTTGCCGCCCGCGGAAAAGGCGCTGCCTGCCCCTGTCAGCACCGCGACGCGAACCTTTGGATCGTCTTCGATCTGGGTGAGGGTATCGAGCAGCGCCTCGATCAGGTCTAGATCGGAGATCGGATTGCGCAACTCGGCGCGATTAAGCGTGATCGTGGCAATGCCCTCGGCATCGACTTCGTAGAGAACCGGGGCATCCATTTCGTCACTCCTGAAAAAGCTATCCAACCAGCCGCTGGATGAACCAGAAGCTGGCGGTTATCCCGATTGCATAGCTCGCTGCAAGCCTAACCAGGCGCTGGGCGGGCGGGGCCAATCGGCGTACCGTGGCAAGCACGGCGAGCGTCAGCGCAATGATGATGAGCTGGCCGCCTTCGACCCCGAGGTTGAAGGTCAACATCGCAGTGGGCACGTCTCCTTCAGGCAGGCCGATCTCGCGCAGTGCACCGGCAAATCCGAAGCCGTGAATCAGGCCGAAGCCAAAGGCGACCACCCAGGGAATTCTCTCCGACAGGCGAGGGGCTGCAGGATCCTGCTTCACCACCTCAACCGCCAGGAACACGATCGACAGCGCGATCAGCGCCTCGACCGGAGCCTGCGCCAGCCCGATCACGCCAAGCGTGGTCCCGATCAGGGTGAGCGAGTGCGCCAATGTAAAGGCAGTAGCCGCCCGCACCACGACGCCGAGCTTGCCGAGCAGCAACACCAGCGCAATCACGAACAGCAGGTGATCGTAGCCGGTGAGGATATGCTCGACCCCGAGGACGAAGTAACTGCGCGCGACTTCCCACCTGTCTGGTACCGCTGAAACGACGAATGTTGCGTGGGCCGGCGTCAGGCGTGCTGCCTGGATCGGACGGCCCAATGGCGCAACCCGGACCAACGCGTCGGTGAAGGCGGCGTCCATGCCCGATATCCCGACCTCGCTCCCGGCAAAGTCTTTGCTGCAGGTCAGTTCGCTTTCGGCGACCAGCGAGGCGTTCTCGATTCGGGCTTGTGGTAGCGACTGTGTGCATTGCGGCGGCACCAGCGGACGCGCATGCGTTGCGAGCCCACCCAGAACGGGCGCCTTCCATACCAGCTTCCAATGCTGCGCATCGCGCTGGGTAAGTTCCAGGTAGCCGGGACGCAATTCGTCTGCCTGCGCGGGCGCCGCGATGAACAGCGCCAGCAGCAGGGCCAGCAGCCATTTCACTTGGGCAGCTCGATCTTCACGTCATAGCCGCCGAGCATCTTGCCATAGGCATCGGCTTGCGCCTTGGCGATTGCGGCGGAACGCCAGTCGTTGGTTACGCGCTGTCGCACGGTGGCAAGGTTGGGCTTGGCCGGTGCAATACGAGCCTCGACCCTGACCAGATGCAGGCCGAGGCCTGACGCGACCGGTCCCTGCCATTGACCAAACGGCTGGTTGCGCAGGGCCAGGGTGAACTCATCGCCGAACAGTCCCGAGATGTCGTTCGCAGGGGCCGTATCAAGCTTGGCTGGCAGCGGAGCCGGGGTGCCGGTTACCGGCTTGCCCGCGCGCAGATCGGCCAGCATTGCATTGGCCTTGGCGCGGTTTTCCGCATTGTCAGCGCCGACATAAACCTGCTCGAAGGTCGTGCGCGGATCTTCGACATAGCGCGCCGGGTCCTTGTCGATCAGCGCCTGCAAATCGCCGTCACTCGGTTCGGCGCTTTCGGCGTCGGCGACCGCCATGCTTTCCATCTTGCGTCGCAGTCGTCGCACGACGACTTCATCGTCCTTGTCGAGGCCGAGCCGCAATGCTTCGCGGTAATAGACCTGATCGGCGACATAATCGCGGATCATGCCGTCAGTCTCGTCGGGCGTTGGCAGGCGATGGAACGATCCGTAGAACCGCTCGACCAAGCCGCCGACCACGGCCTTGTCTACCACGATGCGGCGCTCACCGAGGTCCGGCGCGCGGCCCGAGAGGAGCCAGAACACTGCCGCCCCGGCGATCAGGAAATGGACCAGCGGCTCCCGAAGGAGCGTGCGGGCCTTCGCTTTCAAGTCCATGCTACGCCGGCGTGTACCAGATCGCCGAGGTGTAGGCGCGTTCCTGCTGCTTGAGTGTAATCGCCGGATCGAGCGTCAGGTGGTACTTCACCATGTCGTAATCGACCCATGTCGGCGTCGGGATCATCAGCACGCGCACGTAATAGAATGCTCGCTGCGCCGGGTTGAATTCCGGGTCGGACCACACGGTCGAAAGCTCGGGCGCGCCGATCGTGTTGGAGTAGGTCGCCTTGGTCACATCGACTGTATCGCCTACCGCAGGAACCTTGCCGTTCACCGCCTTGCGCTGGTCCATCGCGCTCCAGACGACATCAAACACCTTCTCATGCGCGTTGCCGGCCTGATCGACCCAACCCTTGACCACCTGTACGCGGTCAAGATTGCCGTCCATCGGGTCCTTGAGGGCTGAGACAATGAAGCTCGGCGCGCCCTTGCCCGGGGTGCTGGGACCGTGCGGGGCTAGGGTGCCGCCCATCGGCACCCCGCGCTGGTAGCCGGCCTTGACCCAATCGCTCTTGAGGTCATCGGCCTTGAAGTCCCATCCGCCGAAGAACCGCACGGTCATGCGCGGGCCGGTGGTGCCGTAAACTTCGTGGCGCATCATCGCGTCGAAGATCGCCTCTCTGGTGTTCGAAGTCGCCCAGACCGCAGCATAGCCGCTGGCCAGCGTCTGCCAGTTCATCCGCCCGACCTTGTCAAGCGGCATGCCGGGGACAAAGGTATCGGTCGCACGGCTTGCATTGGGTTCAACGCCGGGGTGTTTGCCGAAGTAGTTGTTCTCTTCGACCGCCGAAAGCGAGGTGTGTGCGTCGGTCGAACCGATGACCCCGAACTTGTAGGGGTTCACGCCAGTGCGCTGCTCGATCAGCAACCCGCGCTTGAGCGCTTCGCGGACATAGCTCCCGGCATAGTCGCCCGGCTTGGTAGGCTGGGTGTTGAGCAGGTTGTTCATGTCCCACCCGGCGGTGCCGTACCCGGCGAATTCGTCGTTGGGCGAGAGGAACGGATGCGCCTCGCTGTCACCTTTGATCTGGGTGATTTCGACCACTGGTTCGTGCGCGGCGCGGCGGCGCGCGTATTCGGCGCTCATCGGCCCGCCGTTGGGGTCGGTAAGCATGAACATCAGGCCGTTCGACAAGTTGGCATTGTGCGGGATTGAAAGAACCTTGCCGCCGGTCTTCTTCTCATAGGCGTCCATGTAGTCCCACACCTTGTCGGGCCACAGTTCGTTCGAAGGATCGAGCGGATCGACCTGGCTGACCTTGTCGTAACCATCGCGGAAGATGATGTTCCGGTGCAGGTTGTTGCCGCCCTGCATCAGCGTGTATTCGAAGCCGAGGAATGCGGTGAATTTACCCGGCTGGTTGTAGCTCTCAACCGTCTCAAGGCTCGAATCCCAGATCTTGTGGGTCCGTTCCTTGCCCTTGGCAGGGTCGTTCAGCCCGGCCGGCAGCGCATTGTGCGCGCGGGCATTCAGCATTTCCGCGGTCGCCTGAAGCGAGCCTTTGGTTCCCTCGTGCATCAGGTCGTACCAGCGCAGCAGCGTGGGATCGCTGATCATGAAGCGCGGTGCATCGTATAATGCCTTGGTCGAGCCGAGGCCTTCGGCATGATCGGTCACGACGAGAAAATCGAGCGGACGGTTGAGCTTGGCCTTCACTCCTGATGACGACGTGACTTCCTCGCCGCTGGCAAAACGCAGCGCGGCTTCGGGATCCAGGCGGTTGCCCAGACCGAAAGCATCGACCGAGTTCGAGGTATGCAGATGGGTATCGCCCCAGTAGACGCGTTCTGGGTAAGCGGTGTTCTTTACCTCGGTCTGTCCGCCGACCATCTTGGTCAACTTCTGGCACCCCGTTGCCAGGGTTGTTGATCCAAGCAGCAGTGCCGCTGCCAATACTGCCTTGCGCATTGCCAACTCCCTTGTCGTCCGGCTCAGGCCGGGTTGTACCAGATTGCCGAGGTGTAGCCACGTTCCTGCTGCTTGAGTGGCACATCGGCCGGAAGCGTCAGGTGGAAGCGAACCTTGTCGTAATCGACCCAGCTTGGGGTCGGGATCATCAGCACGCGCAGGTAGTAGAAGCAGCGCTGCGCCGGATCGAATTCGGGATCGGTCCACACCGTGGCGAGCGTCGGCGCGCCAATAGTATTGGCGACCGTGGCGGTGTCGGTGTTCACCGTATCGCCGACCGCTGGCACCTTGCCGTTCACCGGCACGCGCTTGGCCATGTCGCTCCAGACGACGTCGAAAACCTTTTCGTGCGCCTGCCCCGCCTTGTCGACCCAGCCCTTTACAACCTGGACGCGGTCAAGGTTGGCATCCATTGGGTCCTTCAGCGCAGAGACGATAAAGCTTGGCGCACCCCCTGCGTGTGCCGAAAGGTTGCCGCCCATCGGCACCCCACGCTGATAGCCGGCCTTGACCCAGTCCCCTTTCAGGTCGTCGCCCTTGAAATCCCACCCACCGAAGAAGCGGATCGTCATGCGCGGGCCGGTAGTGCCGTAAACTTCGCGTCGCATCATCGCGTCGAAGATGGCCGCACGGGTGTTCGAAGTCGCCCAGACTGCTGCATAGCCGCTGGCAAGGTAGTTCCAGCCGAACCGTCCCTGGTGTTCGCCGAGGTTCTGCGGCTTCATGGCACGCTCGGCCGACGGTTCTACGGTCGGGAACTTGCCGAAATAGTTGTTGTCATCCGCGGTCGAGAGCGCGGTGTGGGCATCGGTCGATCCGATCACGCCGAACTTGTAAGGGTTCACACCTGTGCGCTGTTCGATCAGCAATCCGCGCTTAAGCGCTTCGCGCACATAGTTGCCGGCATAATCTCCGGGCTTGGTCGGCTGGGTACTCATCAGGTTGTTGGTATCCCACCCGGCGGTCCCGTACCCGGCAAACTCGTCGTTGGGCGAGAGGAACGGGTGTGCCTCGCTGTCACCCTTGATCTGGGTAATCTCCACCACCGGCTCGTGCGCGGCGCGGCGGCGAGCGTATTCGGCGCTCATCGGACCACCGTCGGGCTGGGTCATCATGAACATCAGCCCGTTCGAAAGGTTCGAATTGTGCGGGATCGCCAGCACCTTGCCGCCGGTCTTCTGCTCGTAGGAATCCATGAAGTCCCACAGCTGGTCAGGCTTGACCGTTCCGAACGAAGCTATCGGCAGGAAGCTCGCGACCTTGTTGCCGCTGTCCCGGAAAATCACATTCCGGTGCAGGTTGTTGCCGCCGTCCATCAGGGTGTATTCAAAACCGATGAAGGCGGTGAACTTGCCGGGCTCGTTGTAGTGCTCGACCGCCGAAATATGCTTGAGCCAGTCGGACTTGAGACGTTCCGCTGCGCCAGCCGGATTGAGTACCGAAGCGGGAAGGGTGTTGTGCGCCTTGGCGTCGATCAGTTCCTGAGCTGCCTTTGCCGAACCTTCGGGACCGCTGTGCATCATGTCATACCAGCGCAGCATCGTCGGATCGCTGATCATCATCCGCGGCGCGTTGTAGAGATCCTTGATCGTCGCGAATCCGTCGGAGTGATCGGAGATCACCAGAAAGTCGAGCGGGCGTGCCAGCTTGGCCTTGATGCCGGAGGACGAGGTAACTTCTTCGCCGCGGGCAAAGCGCAGGGCGTCTTCCGGTTCGAGTCGGTTCCCGAAGGCGAATGCATCAGGTGAGTTCGCGGTGTGGAGATGGGTATCGCCCCAATACACCCGCTCGGGATAAGGCGTGTCGTTAACTGCTGACTGCCCGGTTACCGCCTGCTTGATACGATCGCAGCCGGTGGTCAGCATAGTCGCCGCCAGCAGCGAAGCCGCGAGCACCGTACTCTTGCGCATATTTCCCCCCCCTCGCACCAGTTTTTGGTTTTCAGCTGCAACTTGCCAGCTTGTCAGTAGAGGTCAAGTGAACTCAATTGCCCTTTGACCTTTGCAGAGAGGCGGTTAGGGCAGTTGCATGACTCCCAGCTATTGCCAGACCTGTGCAATCCGGAACCGGGCGATCTGCTCGGGGCTGAAGGATGACGAACTGGCGCAGCTCAACGCGATCGGACGTCGCCGCCGGCTTGCGCCGGGAGAGCGGCTGCTGTGGGAAGGTGACGAGGCAGCGGTGGTCGCCAACGTTATCGAAGGCGTGATGAAGCTTTCGACGCAGACGTTCGATGGCAAGGAGCAGATCCTCGGCCTGGCTTATGCCTCCGATTTCCTCGGCCGGCCATTCGGCCAGACCACGCCCTACGGCGTGGAGGCCCTGACCGAAGCGCATGTCTGCATCTTCCAGCGCGGTGATTTTGATCGGATCGCGCGCGAACACCCCGATCTTGAGCACAAGCTGCTCGAACGCACGCTCAGCGAACTCGATCGCACCCGGCGCTGGATGCTGCTGCTGGGGCGGATGAATGCTGAGCAGAAGCTGGCGAACTTCCTGCTCGAAATGTCCGATCGCCGCGCCAGCGTCGGTTGCGCGGCAGCTCCTGCGGATAGCGATCCGTGGGAATTGCCGCTTTCACGCCAGCAGATTGCCGACGTGCTGGGGCTGACGATCGAAACCGTCAGCCGCCAGTTCACGCGGATGAAGAAGGAAGGCCTGATCGATCTTCCTTCGCGCCGTGAGGTGGCGATTCTCGAGCGTGAAGTGCTCGAGGATCTGGCCGCCTGACATCGCTTAGAAGCGGAACGATACGCCCGCCGACAGGACCCACGGGTCAAGCTTGTGATCGGTCTGGATGACCAGTGTGTTGCCCGCGTACCAGCGCGCCGTGGTGTTCACGAAGTACTTCTTGGCATCAAGGCTGAGGCCCATGCCATTATCGCCCAGCGGGATGTCGATGCCCGCCTGAAGTACCGCGCCGGCCTTGCTCGACAGCGTTGTTTTCGTCACGCCCAGCGGAATGGTCGCCGCGCCGGGCTTAGTATCGACCCACAGGAACAACGTGCCGCCGGCTCCGACATAAGGCTTGAGCGGCCCGACCGGGAAATGCAGCTTGGCGGTTACGGTCGCCGGGATGAGCTTGGCATGGCTGACCAGTTCCGCGCCGGGAAGGCCGGTGGTGCCGGTCACATGGTGTTCGGTCATGCAGCAGATCGTCTCAAGCGAGAAGTTCGGGCTGACGAAGTATTCCACTGCGACAGTCGGCACATAGTTATCGCTTGCAGCAGTCTGTGTGGTGGCGGGAAGCGGGACAAGATCCACCGGCTTCGCAGTGATCTTCCCATCTGGGAGCACCGCAGTGCCAAGCACCTTGATCTGGATCTTGCCGTCGTTGCTGCCCGCGAAAGCCGGGTTGGCAAGCATGGCGAGGGCCGCAGCTGTGGCGGCGAGGGACGTCTTGAGCGTCTTGGTCATTTTCCTTGATCCTGGCGGGGCAGTGGCTGCCCCTTGCAGCCCAGGTTTTTTGCTCCCGTCGAAACGGCGATTGGTCCTGTACGCCACGTGAGTCGTTGACCCAGATCAATGCCGCTGCGCGTTCCAGCGGGCACTGCGGCAACAATGACACAGGGGGAAAGTCTTGAACGCCTGATGGCGCGCGTTGCCGACCGGCAATCGCTACCCGCCTTTGTCGCGCTCGCGCATGCGACCAGTCTGGGTGCGGGCAAGACCGTACCGTTGCCGCGTGCCCAGACCGCGTTGGTCTACATTTCGAGCGGAGCCACAAAGCTTGTGGCCCACGCGGCCGCCGAGCGTGAGCAAGTCACGGCATTCAATTTCGCGGGCGACCTTGTGAGCGTGCCGGGAGAGGGACCGCACCGGTACACACTGCACACGCTGGTAGCGAGCGATCTGACCATCCTGCCTTACAAGGAGCTGCGCGACGCCATTGCCAAGGAACCGGCAATCCTTGGCCGCCTGCTCGACAACTGTGACGCCGCACTCTGCCGCTGCCGTGAGAAGGCGCTGATGATCGGGCGCAAGACCGCGTCCGAACGCATGGCCGGTTTTTTGGTGATGATGGCGGCAAGGATCGGGACGCCACGCGGCGATACCATATTGCTCGACCTCCCCATGTCGCGGCGCGACATCGGTGACAGTCTGGGGCTGACGATCGAAACGGTAAGCCGCCAGTTCAGCCTGCTGCGCGATGAGCGCCAGATCGCAACTGAGGGCCGCTCCAAGGTTCTCCTGCTGGACTTTCCCGGGCTGCAGGCCCGCGCCGGACACCTTTCGGAACTCGGTCCGGCATTTTCGACCAAATTTGCGCTGGATCAATGTTGACGTCCGTCTTGGGGAATAGGCGGCGGCAATGAATTGTGGAGATTACTATGCAGGCTGAAGCCGCCCTGGGGCGAATCGGATTGTGGGCATTGCTGCTGCTGGCGATGATCGGCGCGATGCTGGGGGCTAAGGATTCCGCCTTCGCCATCCAGGCCGGGATGATCGCGGTGCTTGCTCTCGCGATGATGTTCATGACCGCGTCGCGGTTCGATCCCGCGGGCAAGGCGCGCGGGTTCTTCCACATGCCGGATGACAATTCCCGGTATGACGATGATCCGGTACGGTGGGCCACCATCGCCACCGTGTTCTGGGGCATGGCCGGGTTTCTTGCGGGGCTGGTAATCGCGCTTCAGCTGGCCTTTCCGGCCCAGCTCAATTTCGAACCCTACCTGAACTTCGGCCGCTTGCGCCCGCTGCACACCAGCGCGGTGATCTTCGCTTTCGGCGGCAATGCGCTGATCGGGACGAGCTTCTACGTGGTGCAGCGCACCTGCCGCACCCGGCTCGCCTTCCCGGCGCTCGCGCGGTTCGTGTTCTGGGGCTACCAGCTGTTCATCGTCCTCGCCGCGACGGGTTACCTGCTCGGGATCACCCAGAGCAAGGAATACGCCGAGCCCGAATGGTATGTGGATATCTGGCTGACAATCGTCTGGGTTTCGTACCTCGCGGTCTTCGCCGGCACCCTGCTGCGCCGCCATGAACCGCACATCTATGTCGCCAACTGGTTCTACCAGGCGTTCATCGTCACCGTCGCGATGCTGCACCTGGTCAACAACATGGCAGTGCCGGTCAGCTGGCTCGGCTCGCGCAGCTACAGCCTGTTCGG
>JBJTMA010000064.1:0-20225 GCA_046063295.1 Novosphingobium sp. | reverse complement strand
CCTTCCTGCGGACCCTCAACCGCATGAACGACACCGTCGCCTCGGCGCGGGTCGAAGGCACGATCACGCTCGACGGCGAAGATATCTACGCCCCCTCGATGGACGTGGTGCAGCTGCGCGCGCGGGTCGGCATGGTGTTCCAGAAGCCGAACCCGTTCCCCGAATCGATCTACGAAAACGTGGCCTATGGCCCCCGCATTCACGGCCTGTCTTCGAGCAAGGCCGAGCTTGACGAAGTGGTCGAGCGCAGCCTGCAGCGCGCAGGCCTGTGGGACGAGGTCAAGGACCGGCTCACCGACAGCGGCACCGCGCTTTCGGGCGGGCAGCAGCAGCGCCTGTGCATCGCCCGCGCGATCGCGGTCGAGCCCGAAGTCATTCTGATGGACGAACCCTGCTCGGCGCTCGATCCGATCGCTACTGCCAAGATCGAGGAACTGATTTCCGAGCTGCGCGGCAAGTACGCGATCGTGATCGTCACGCACTCGATGCAGCAGGCCGCCCGCGTCTCGCAGCGCACCGCCTTCTTCCACCTCGGCAAGATCGTCGAATACGGCAAGACTTCCGAGATCTTCACCAACCCGCGTGAAGAGCGGACGAAAGACTATATTACCGGACGTTACGGTTAGGATTTGAGATGGTACAGCAGCACACCGTCAAGGCATTCGACGAAGACATCACCAAGGTTCGCGGCCTGATCGCGGAGATGGGCGGCCTCGCCGAGGTTTCGCTTCGCGAGGCGATGGAAGCCCTGGTCAAGGGCAACCTCGATCTCGCGCAGTCCGTCATCGCGCGCGACAAGAAGATCGATGCGCTCGAGGCCGAGGTTGACCGGCTTGCGGTGCGCACGATCGCGCTGCGGGCGCCGATGGCTGATGACCTGCGCGAACTCATCGCTGCGATCAAGATCGCCGGGGTGGTAGAGCGCATCGGTGACTACGCGAAGAACATCGCCAAGAGCGCAGGCGAGATCGAAGGTCGCAAACGCTTCGAACCGCTGACATTGATTCCGGCAATGGCCGATGTGGCCGCGGGCATGGTCCATGACGTGCTCACTGCCTTTGCCGCGCGCGATGCCGAGCTTGCCCACGAAGTTCTACAGCGCGACGAAAAGGTCGATGCGTTCTATGAATCGCTGTTCCGCAACCTGGTCAGCTACATGATCGAGAACCCTTCGACGATCAGCAGTTGCGCACAGCTGCTGTTCGTCGCGCGCAACATCGAGCGGATCGGTGATCACGCGACCAATGTAGCGGAGATGGTCTATTACGCAGCGACTGGCACGCATTTGACCGACCGGGAAGATCGGGCAGGAGCCTGATCATGAGCGCACCACGGCTTCTGCTGGTCGAGGACGATCCGGCGCTTGCCGAACTGCTCGAATTCCGGTTTCGCCAGCAGGGCTATGCGGTGACCGTCACGCCTGACGGCGATGAGGCCCTGCTGCTCGCGGCGGAAGAAGTGCCCGATCTGGTAGTGCTCGACTGGATGGTCGAAGGGACCAGCGGGATCGAGGTTTGCCGGCGCTTGCGCAAGGGCAAGGCGACCGCGCACGTCCCGATCGTGATGCTTACCGCGCGCGGAGCGGAAGACGACAAGATCCGCGGGCTGGAAACCGGGGCAGATGACTATGTCACCAAGCCCTTCAGTCCGCGAGAACTGCTTGCCCGGGTCAGCGCAATTTTGCGGCGAATTCGCCCGGCGCTTGCCGGAGAAGTCATCGAAGTGGGCGATCTGTCACTCGATGCAACCGCACACAAGGTCACTCGCCGCGGACAGACTGTCGCTCTGGGCCCGACCGAATTTCGTCTTCTCAAGCACTTCATGGAGCATCCGGGTCGCGTGTTCAGTCGCGGGCAGCTGCTCGACGCGGTCTGGGGCAGCGAGAGCGAGATCGAACTGCGCACTGTCGACGTTCACATCCGCCGCCTGCGCAAGGGAATCGAAATTGACGGCGCGCCCGATCCAGTCCGCACGGTGCGCTCTGCCGGTTACGCGCTCGAGGCGGTCTAGCACATTCCTTTCAGCAGGCTGTTCAGCCAGTTGATGACTTGCGCTTCCAGGAAGATCCGATGATCCGACCAGCTGTGATCGGTGGCGGCATGCACGGTAGTGATCCGCGTTCCGCCAGCTTTCCTCACAGCGGCGACCAAACTGTCGGTATGCCCGGCCAGGCCATCGTCGCTGGTCAGCGCCAGGAAGGGATGAAGCGCCAAGCCTCGAGCGGCCTGATTGAAATCGAACGCGCTCCGGTTGGCAATCAGCTCGTCCGCCATCAATTCGGGACTTGTGCCGGCGAGCGATTCGGAATCGCTGGCCGCTTCCTTGATCACGCTGGCGCGGTCCAGCGTTCCGACCAGCCCCATGTTGCCTGCGGAAATCAGGCCAACGCCCAACAGGTCCTGATCGTTGCCTCCCACCATGGCACTGACCCATCCACCCATCGAGTGGCCCATCAGCGCCATTCGCTTCGGATCGACGGCGAGCTTCCGGGCATTGTCGGGCTGGCGCAGGAAGGCGAGCACAGCGCGTGCGTCTTCAGGATTCTGTGCGAATCGGAATGAGCCCGGGCTGCCCCACGAGCCGCGATAGTTGAACGTGACCACGTTCCACCCGGCGCGGCGAACTGCTTGGGCGAGGTCGAGGTTCTTTTCGTTCCCCGGCCAGCCATGGCACAGCACCAAGGTAGGATGCGGCCCGATCCCTGCGGCAAGATAGGCGACGCCGTTGATCTCCACACCGCCACTGGGAATGTGAAGCACCTCCATGCGCGCCGGATGAAGCTTGTCAGGCAGTGGGTCGGTGTAGATCGCGCTCGGGATCGCTGCGGGCTTGGCTTTGGCCGGTGTTCTGGCGGTGAGCGGCGCAGTGCCGAGTGTGAGTGCTACGCAGGCAAGCAAGGTTGCTGTAAGTCGCATCGATGGTCTCCCTAGCGGCAGATGCTCCATCTCGCCTGGTCGAGATGGAGATGGTTCGCGTGATCGGCGTTGTAATCGGGTGAGAGAACCACCCCGAAGCTGGCGCAGGCGCTGGTTCGCACTGTTTTCAGGAATAGCGCTTCGTTCCCCTGTCCGTGCCACCCCTTCAGTATGCTGATGCGTCGGCCATCGGCAAGCCTGAAGGCGGCAATATCGATCGCATTGGCGGTTGCGTGCTCGCTCCAACTGCTCTTGCCGCGCATCAACCGGCACGAATAGGTGCCGTAGTGTTCGATTTGCGTAACCTGGCTGCCAAGCAAGCGGCGTGCTGCGGGTTGGACATCGCGGGCGAGCCAGCGCTGCAGGCCGAAGTTGACCGCGCAGGTCGCATCGGGCGCGGTTGGCGACAGACTGGCCCCCGGCGGCGCAAGGAGGGTACGATCGCTGCGGCGGCACTGGCCTTCGCCGGTTGGGGGCAGTTCGGTCAGTTTGACACCGCTGGCCGCCATGTCCGCGCGGCAGATACTGGCGCTGCTGCGCAAGGCGGCGAATTTCGCGGCGGTGGCCCAGCCTTCGCGTTGGTCCAGGGTCAGCGGGGCCCAAGGATTGTGCTCTGGATGCCGGGCCAGCCAGCTCGTGATAGCGCCGCTTGCGAGCCACGTTCCTCCTGCGAGGAGCGCCAGGATCAGCAGGTTGCGGTGAAGTCGTCTCACGCCAGGTATCTGGCGGCAAGCGTGTGCAGCATCAATGGAAATCGCGTGATTTCGGAATGATCCGGGCATCGCGCGGATGGCCGCCGCGCCAGCCGCAATCGCGATTGCCAGGGCCCGGCGGCTCCCAGTCAGGCGCCTGCGCCTTTGACGGCAGGGGACTGTTGACGTGATCGGCGCGGGCAATTGGGCTCACCAGCAGGTCGTCCGACAGGGCATGCAGGTTGGCCGTGGCGTCAGTCAACGTGGTGGCGATGACATGGATCACCTCGTCATCGTATTCCACCCGGCCGCGAACCTCCATCAGCCGCGCGCCCATGATGACCTTACGCTGCTTTTCCATCACGTCGGGCCAGACCACGATATTGGCGACCCCGCTTTCATCCTCCAGCGTGATGAAACAGACCCCCTTGGCACTGCCCGGGCGCTGGCGGATCAGCACCACCCCGGCGACCTGCACCGCCGAACGAAACTTGCGTGCGCGCAGGTCTGCGGCGCGGACGAAGCCGCGCTCCGCCAGGCTGGCACGCAGGAAGGCCAGTGGGTGCGCCTTCAGGCTCAAGCGCTGGGTCTGGTAATCGGCGACCACTTCTTCGCTGAGCGGCATCACCGGCAAGCGGGTAAGCGCCTTCTCAGCCCCCTCGTCGCGCGCAGCGGCGGCGGCGAACAGCGGCAGGTCAGGCGCGGCGATCAGGCTGCGCGCATCCCACAGCGCCTGGCGCCGGGTCAGCCCGAGCGAATTGAAGCAATCGGCGCTGGCCAACCGTTCGATCAGTGCCGGGGAAAGCCCGCCGTGCTCCTTGAGTTCGCGCACATCACGGTACGCACCCTGCTCGCGCCCCGCGACCAGCCTGGCCGCCGCCGCTTCGGGAAAACCATCGATCTGGCGCAGACCGAGACGGAGTGAGGCAACCTCCCCTGTCATCTCCAGGGTGTTATCCCATTCGCTGCAATTCACGTCGACCGGCAGCACTTCGACCCCGTGCTCCTTCGCGTCACGCACGATCTGTGCCGGGGCATAGAACCCCATCGGCTGCGAGTTGAGCAGTGCCGCCGCGAACGCTGCCGGGTAATGGCACTTGAGCCATGACGAGACGTAGACAAGCAAGGCAAAGCTCGCCGCGTGGCTTTCGGGAAAGCCGTATTCGCCAAAGCCCTTGATCTGGTTGAAGCACCGTTCGGCGAAGTCGGGGTCGTAGCCGCGCTCGATCATCCGCCCGACCATCATGTCCTGCAATTCGTCGACCATCCCGCGGCTGCGGAAGGTCGCCATCGCCTTCCTAAGGCGATTGGCCTCGAGCGGGGTAAACCGCGCCGCGTCGAGCGCGATCTTCATCGCCTGCTCCTGGAAGATCGGAACCCCAAGCGTTCGGCCGAGGATCGAAGTGAGTTCATCCGGGGGCCCGTGCGCCGGCCCCGGCGCGGGAATTTCGACCGGTTCGGCCCCGCGCCGCCGTTTCAGATAAGGGTGGACCATGTCGCCCTGGATCGGACCCGGGCGGACGATCGCCACCTCAATCACCAGGTCGTAGAACTGGCGGGGGCGAAGGCGCGGCAGCATGTTCATCTGCGCTCGGCTTTCGACCTGGAACACCCCCAGAGAATCCCCCTTGCACAGCATGTCGTAGACCGCCGGGTCTTCTTTGGGCACGGTGGCCAGGGTCAGCTCCTGCCCGTGATGCGCGCCGAGCAGGCTGAGGCATTTCCGGATGCAGGTCAGCATGCCCAGCGCCAGCACATCGACCTTGAGGATGCCCAGCGCGTCGATATCGTCCTTGTCCCACTCGATGAAGCTGCGCTCGGGCATGGCGCCGTTGCCGATCGGCACGGTCTCGCTGAGCGGGCCTTGCGTCAGGATAAACCCGCCGACGTGCTGCGAGAGGTGGCGTGGCATGCCGATCATCTGCTCGGTCAGCGCGAGCACCCGGCGCAGGTGCGGATCGGCGAGATCGACCCCGGTCTCACGCTCGACATGGGCTTCCTTGATCGAGCGCCCGTGCCCGCCCCACACCGTCTTGGCGAGCGCGCTGGTGATGTCTTCCGAAAGACCCATCGCCTTCCCCACCTCGCGGATCGCCATGCGCGGACGGTAATGGATCACAGTGGCGCAAAGCCCGGCGCGGTGGCGACCATAGCGCTGGTAGATGTACTGGATGACCTCCTCGCGCCGCTCGTGCTCGAAATCGACGTCGATATCAGGCGGTTCCTTGCGCTCTTCCGAGATAAACCGGTCGAACAGCAGCGCGTGCCGCGCGGGATCGACCGCAGTGATCTCGAGCACGTAGCACACTGCCGAATTGGCAGCGCTGCCTCTTCCCTGGCAGAGGATCGGCGGGTCTTGCGCGCGCGCGAAATCGACGATGTCCTTGATGGTGAGGAAATAACGCGCGAGGCTCAGCTTGCCGATCAGGTCAAGCTCGCGCGCCAGCGTTTCGCGCACGGTTCCGGGCACACCGGCAGGGTAGCGAATATCCGCACCAGCCCAGGTGAGGTTTTCCAGATGCTGCTGCGGATCGAGCCCATCGGGGCAGCTTTCTTCAGGGTATTCATAGCGCAGCTCCTCAAGGCTGAAGCTGCAGGTATCGGCCACCGCGCGCGCCGCCTCCAGCGCATGCGGCCAACGCCGGAACAATTGCGCCATTTCCTCCGGACCTTTGAGGTGCCGCTCGGCATTGGGCTCCAGCAGGTGCCCCGCCGCGGCGACCGTGGTCTTGTGGCGGATCGCGGTCATCACGTCGTGCAGCGGGCGGCGATGCGCGGCGTGGTAAAGCACATCATTGGTGGCCAGGATCGACAGACCGCTTGCCTTGGCCAGCGCATCAAGCCGGGCGATCCGGGCAAGGTCGTCGCCGGTGTAGAGGTAGCTCGCGGCCACGTGGCGCAAGGTGGGGAGCTGCGCGGCAAGATGCGGGACAAGGTCGGGGAACGGGGCGGTCAATTCGTCGTCCCGGGCTCGACCTGGGACCGCTGGCCGTATCAACGAACCCTCCGATCCGGACGCCACGGGTCCCGGGTCAGGCCCGGGACGACGGAGGGGAACCACGTTGTTCTCAACCTTAATCGTGAATTCCGCATCCAGATCGGCCGGCGGGATCAGGACGAGCTGCACCCCCTCGGCCCGCTCCGCCAGCATCGCCAATGATATCTCGCAGGCCCCCTTGTCCTGCCATTCCCCCTCGATCGTGCTCATTCGCCCGGCTGAGATAAGCGCGCAGAGCCGGCCATAGGCCGAGCGGTCCACCGGATAGGCAAGGAAAGCCAGCCCTTCGACCGTTTCGATCCGGCAGCCGATCACCGGACGCAGCATGAGTGTCTGCGCCTCGCCATGCAGCCGGACCACCCCGGCCATGGTGTTCGCATCGGCGATCCCGATCGCGTCATAGCCCAGCGCTGCAGCCTGGGTGACCAGGTCGACCGCATCCGATGCCCCACGCAGAAACGAAAAGCAGCTCGCTAGCCCGAGTTCGACAAACGCGGCGCGCGGCGGAGCGCTGGTCGCTTCGCCGGTAACACGGCGGCGTTCGGGAGTGAGCGCGGCTTCGGGCATCTTCGAGTCTAAATGTTCCTTATATGTTCTTATCTCGATTGAGGCGAGTCCTCCTGCTGCCGGGCCCTCCGCTCTTTCTGCCGCACAATGGAACCACGAGCGCTAAGATCCGTTTCCCCGGCACACCCAACCGGAGAATTCCCATGCCGATGATCGAGACCCGCGACGGAACCCGCCTGTATGTAAAGAGCTGGGGCACCGGCATACCGGTTGTGCTGATCCACGGCTGGCCGCTTTCGGGAGACAGCTGGGATCCGGTAAGCAATGTCCTGGCCGACAATGGCTTCAAGGCCATCGCATATGACCGCCGCGGGTTCGGCCGCTCTGACCAACCCAGCGAAGGGTATGATTACGATACTTTCGCGGAGGACCTTGCCGCAGTGATCGAAAGCGAAGCCGGCGGACAGGACGTGGCGCTGGTCGGCTTTTCAATGGGCGGCGGCGAGGTTGCCCGTTACCTCACCCGCAGCAAGGGCAAAGGCGTCAGCAAGGTCGCACTGATCAGTTCGGTGGTACCCTACATGCTCCAAACCCCCGACAATCCCGAAGGCGTGCCGCAGGCGGTTTTCGACCAGATGACCGAAGGCATGAAGGCCGATCGCGGCAAGTTCTTCACCGGCTTCTTCAAGGACTTTTTCGGCGCCGGCATGCTCACCAGTCCGGTCAGCGACGAGACGCTGCAGATGGCGTGGAATACCGCGATGATGGCCGGGTTGCGGCCCACACTGGCAGCGGCCAAGGCCTTTGCCTCGACTGACTTCCGACCCGACCTGGCGAACTTCACCGTGCCGACGCTGGTGATTCACGGCACCGCCGACAAGACCGTTCCGATCGCGGCAACCGGGCGTGCGGTCGCCAAGGCGGTGCCAGCGGCACAATTGATCGAATATGACGGCGAGCCGCATGGGGTGTTCGCCACCCAAACCGATCGGCTTATCGCCGACTTGCTCGGCTTCCTGACCGGCAGCGGCGAACGCAGTGCGTTCAATCTGGATGCGGTGCCGGGCGAAGACCGCCAGGACGTTCTCGATGAAGTGACCGCGTCATCGATGTCGACATATCCGCTCTAGGCGCACAGACCCTGCAGATACCAGTCGGGCGCTCCCCCACGCCCGTCGTCGGCATGGCCGTGGCGATAGATCCAGTATCGTCGCCCGGCATCGTCCTCCACCCGGTAGTAATCGCGCAGCCGCGCTGCGCCGCGCTCGCGCCACCATTCGGGAGCGATCCGTTCGGGGCCTTCGGCGCGGACGATCTCATGCAGCATGCCGCGCCAACGGAACCGGCGCGGCAGTCCATCGGGACTGGCGTGGATCACCGCGATCGGTTCGGACCGGTCAAGCAGCTTCAAGGGCCGTTCGTGGAGCGCCAGGCTTTCCTGCACGCGCGAGGGTTCGAGCGGAGGAAGCCAGCGCTGCGCACGTTCGGGCCAGTGGCTCGCGACCGGTTCGGGCCGCCGCACCGCCCCAGCCCCCAGCCGCATCGAGAGCCGGTCGATACAGGCAGCAAGGGAAGTGCCATGATCCTCCGCCGCCGCTTCGAAATCGCGCTGGCTGAGCGCCAGAGGCTCACACCACGGAGCGATCAGCCGGGCGAGTTCGATCCCGAAGCCGGCGTCGACATCGTCGAGCTTGGTCGCGAACAACCGGGTGACATGGTCCGCGGCGCGGGTCGCAGCAGCCAGTTCGAGCCGGCGCTGGACCACTTCGCCATCGACTTTCCACAGCACCAGTTCGAGCCTTCTCGCCCCCATCGCCTGGCCTTCGAGCACCCGCACCATGTCGGCCGCAAGGTCACCCAGAACCTGGTCGAGCAGCGGGCGGTGACGGATCGGCTCGATAAGGCGGCGCTGGACCATCGGCGGCGGCGCGGCGAGCACTGGCAACAATGGTTCGGGTACGCGTCCGGTCAGCTGGTCAAGCCGGATCAGCGGGTTGGCGGCAGGTGCGCGGATCGAGCGGAACCGACGGGCCAGCGCATCCCGCGCCACCCCCGATAGCTCACCAATCCGCTTGAGCCCGAGCCGGCGCAGCACCAGCAGGGTTGCCGGATCAAGACGCAGCGCGGCGACCGGAAGTTGGTCCAGATCGATAGAAATATCGTCATTGCGAGCGGCGAAGCCGCGCGGCAATCCAGAGCGCCGCGCGCTGGACTCTGGATTGCTTCGCTGCGCTCGCAATGACGAAGCTGAAGAATGAAGTACTGCTCGTTCCGGGCCATAATGTGCCACCGCCCAGGCCGCGCCGGCAGTGGGAGCGATCGCCACGCGCGCGGCAAACCCCCGAGCCTGCAACCGCTCGGCTGCATCGGCAAGCAACAGCCCCTCACCGCCATACAGATGCGCTACTCCGGTCACATCGACCAGTAGGCCGTCGGGTGGATCGAGCGCCGACCACGGCCCCCAGCGTTGCCCCCACAGCGCAAGCTTTTCGAGCAATGCCAGATCGCCGGCCGGATCTGCCGGGGCGACAGTGAGTTCGGGACACAGCGCGCGCGCATCGGTGAGCGACGTTCCAGCGCGTACGCCGGCGGCACGCGCGGCATCATTGGCCGCGGTAAGCCGCGGGCCATGCGCGCTTTCGGCAATCAGCGCGAGCGGCTCTGCGCTCGCCCCTTCAGCCAGCTGCCAGCGATCGATCGCCAGCCGCGCCAGCCAGATCGCCATGATGCGGCGTTCCGGTGGCCCGTTCGGCAACAAGGCGGGACTTTCCGTCATCGCGCAGGATCCATTGTCCGGGAGGATGATTGCGGGCGCGGAACAGCTCGGCAGCACAGGCAGGCAGGCCCGGAGCGGCCGTGTTCCAGCGTGGCAAAAGCGAAGGGGCGGCACGCACCTCCCAGCGCTGGCGCGCGGAAGAAAGGTCGCGCGTCGCATCAAGCCGGATCAGCCACAACGGCACCCCGTGGCTTTCCGCCACAAGGCTGAGCCGGCGCGAGGCGGTGAATGACAGGGCCCTGGGGTTGCCCGCGACTTCACCGATCACGAAAGCAAGGTCGCGGCAGCGCAGCCCTTCTTCCAGCGCGAACAACGCATCCTCGGGGCTTTTCGCGGCGACATGAAGCAGGCGGTGGCGCAGCTCGGGCGGCAACCCCGGGCGGTAGGGACGGCCGCCCAGCCTTAAGGCCGCAGCATCCTGAACCCACAGCCATGGCCGTTGATCGCCTTCGTCCGCCTGCGCCCGCGCGAAGGCCAGCGCCAGCCCCGTGCCGCTCGCCTCGCGGGCGGAGGCGAACAGTTCGGCATGGCGGGTTGCGGGAGGATGCCAGGCCAGATCGGCCTTGTTCCTCCCCCTTCGCGCAAAGGCGGAAAGCGGGCTTACTTGAGTCACATATCGCTCCAATGTTCCTTTTATGTTCTCATTGAATGCGATTCGCAAAGGCTTTGTTCCCGCAGCCGTCATCACTCAGCGCCGGACGAACGTCCGGCGGAACCCATCACCAGTCCGACCGTTAGGACTGCACCCCCAAGACAGCGAGACACCTCATGGATCATGCTCACGAAAACCCTGAAGAACTGAAAGAAAAATTCTGGAAGAAGCTATCCGCTTCTCCCTTCGTCATGCTCGAACTGGACGACGATCGCGACAGCCCCACCCCGATGACCGCGCAGCTCGACGAAGACGCACATCACGCCATCTGGTTCTTCACGGGCAGAAACAAGGGCTTCGCCAGAATGGGCCCGGCGACCGCCAACTTCTCCTCGAAGGGACACGACCTGTTCGCCCGTTTCGACGGCACGCTGGTCGAGGAAACCAGCCGCGAACGGCTCGACAAACACTGGTCGCAGATGATCGAGGCCTGGTTCCCGGGCGGCAAGGACGATCCCAACCTGCTCATGCTGCGCATGGACCTGGGCAATGCCAAGATCTGGGATTCAGACCTCGGCCTGATCGGCACGGCCAAGATGTTCCTGGGGCTGGACACCCGCAAGGAAGCGCAAGGCCACGTCACCGAAACCGCGCTCTGACAAGCATCCGCCAAAAACCAAAAAGGGCCGCCCGGTCGGGCGGCCCTTCGTGTTTTGGCCTCACGCGCAGACTATTCGTCGCGATCCCCCGGAACCGGGGCGCCCGGCATCGGCGCGATCCCGACATGCGGCGCATCGGCATCGAGTTCATGAACCTCGTTCAGGCCAAGTCCGACATGGCTGCGATGACGCGAGTAGAAGTAATAGATCACCAGGCCCAGCAGGCCCCAGCCCGGCAAAACCAGGATCGCGGTCAGCGGGAGCGAGAGATACAGCCCAAGGCAACCGATCATCGAAACCGGCGCGATGACCCACACCATCGGCGTGCGGAACGGACGGCGACGATCCGGATCGGTCCGGCGCAGCACCAGAACCGAAACCGCGACCATGAAGAACGCGAACAGCGTGCCCGAGTTCGAATAGTCGGCCAACTTGCCCACCGGCAGGAACGCTGCGGCCAGCGCCGCGGCACAACCGGTGAAGATCGTCACCACATGCGGGGTCCGGAACTTCGGATGCACCGACGCGAGCTTGGCAGGCAGCAGCCCGTCACGCGCCATCACGAAGAACACGCGGGTCTGGCCGAACATCATCATGAGAACGACCGAAGGGAGCGCGAGAACAGCGGCCAGTCCGACCAGGCGGCCGATAGCCGGCCAGTGGATCGCATCGAGCACGTGGACCAGTGCTTCCTTGGAACAGACCAGCGGTTCAACCGCGCCGCTGGCGACGATCGAAGCACAACGACCGGCCATTTCCGCCGAACCTGGAGGCAGCGCCGTGCCATTCGGTCCCATCACCGGCTGAGCGCCGATCGCCCCGATCGCACCGGTCGCCACAAGGATGTAGAAAATGGTGCAGATGCCGAGCGCACCGATCAACCCGATGGGCACGTTGCGCTGGGGATTCTTGGTTTCTTCTGCCGCGGTGGAGACCGCGTCGAAGCCAACGTAAGCGAAGAAGATCGAAGCCGCCGCGCCAAATACGCCGGCGCCGCCGGTTGGCATGAGCGGAGCGAAGTTGTCGCTGTTGAGCACAGGGATGGTCAGCGCGATGAAGGCCGTCAAAGCGGCAATCTTGATCGCCACCAAGACCGCATTGACCCGGGCGCTTTCGGTAGTGCCGATCACCAGCAGCCACGTGACCACTGCGGTAATGAGGATAGCAGGGACGTTGATCCAGCCGCCCACCGCAAGCGCGGCCTTGAGATCGTCGCTCATCGGAGCGCCGAACAGGATCCGCACCTTGGCCATCAGCGCGTCGGCATTGCTGATGGCTGCGGGTATATGAAGCCCCAAACCATCCAATAGCCCGACAGCATGATTCGACCAGCCGACCGCGACTGCGCTAGCCCCGACGGCATATTCGAGGATAAGTGCCCAGCCGACCATCCAGGCCAGCAATTCGCCCACCACCGCATAAGTGTAGGTGTAAGCCGAGCCTGCCACCGGAACCATCGAAGCAAGCTCGGAGTAGCACAGTGCAGCAACGGCGCAGACAAATCCGGCCACAATGAAGCTGAGCAGCATGCCGGGACCAGCCTTCTGCGCTGCTTCCGATGTAAGAACGAAAATCCCGGTGCCGATGACCGCACCGATCCCCAGCATCGTCAGCTGGAATGCACCGAGCGATCGATGCAGCGATTTCTTTTCCGCGGTTGCCAGAATGGCATCCAGCGATTTAACCCGACCAAACATACAGTCCCCTAAACTTCAAACGGTGCGCCAAGCCCGCGCCCGCGTTGTTGCTGGCCGGGGAAGCTAGCGGCAAGTCACGCATTGGCAAGCGTTAATGCCCGCCCTTCCCCAGCCGCGCCGCCTCAGCTAAGGCCCAGACATGTCCACGACCTTCCAGCTCGACACCGCAACCAGCCGCGCGCACCCGACACCCACTCCGCTGCGCCGGGTGACCATCCCGGCGATCCGCCAGCGCAAGGTAGATGGCGTGACGGCAGAACCGCTCGTCATGCTGACCGCCTATACCGCGCGGCAGGCCCAGCTGCTCGATGAACATTGCGACCTGATCCTGTGCGGAGATTCGCTGGGCCAGGTGATTTACGGCCTGCCGTCGAGCCTGCAGGTGACCGTCGACATGATGATTGCGCACGGTGCCGCAGTGGTGCGCGGGTCGTATCATGCAGCTGTCGTCATCGATCTGCCTTTCGGCAGCTATGAGGCGTCTCCCGAACAGGCTTTTGCCACAGCATCGCGCGTTCTTGCAGAAACCGGCGCAAGCTCGGTGAAGCTTGAAGGCGGCGCGGCGATGGCTGAGACGGTGGCGTTTCTCACGCAGCGCGGAATTCCGGTGATGGGCCACGTCGGCCTTACCCCGCAGGCGGTCAACGTGCTGGGCGGCTACAATGCGCGCGGACGCAGCGATGCCGAAGCGAAGAAAATCGTCAGTGACGCCCAGGCCCTTGCCGATGCTGGCGCGTTTGCGATCGTGATCGAAGGCGTTGTCGAACCGATCGCGATTGCGGCAACCAAGGCAGTGGCCTGCCCCACGATCGGCATCGGAGCGTCGGCGCAGTGCGACGGGCAGGTGCTCGTCACCGAAGACATGATGGGGATGTTCGAGCGCGTCCCTCGGTTCGTCAAACGCTATGGCGCGATGGCTGAAGCCATCTCCGCCGCTGCCGGCGAATATGCCGCGGAAGTCCGCGCGCGGAGCTTCCCCGGCCCCGACCAGACCTACCAGCCCAAGGCCTGACCAGGATGCTCCGTTATTTTCGCGGTTCGTTTATTTTCACCGCCATCTGCCTCGTACTTGCCGCGTGGCTGGGATGGAGCCGCTCGGGTACGATCGGCGGGGCTCTCGAAGTCCTATGGATCGTGGCAGTCCTGGCGGTCCTGGAAATTTCGCTTTCGTTCGACAATGCCGTCGTCAATGCGTCGGTCCTCGAAAGCCAGGAGCCGATCTGGCGCCAGCGATTCCTGACCTGGGGCATGGTCATCGCCGTGTTCGGAATGCGCATCGTGTTCCCTCTGGCGATTGTCGCGCTAGCGGCAGGGATCGGTCCGGTCGAAGCGCTGCAGCTGTCGCTGCGCAATCCGGAAGAGTACGAACGGATTGTCAGCAGTGCTCACCTGACCATCGCAGGGTTTGGCGGGACCTTTCTCGCCATGGTGGGGATCAAGTTCTTTTTCGATAGCGACAAGCATGTCCACTGGATCGGCACGATCGAAAAGCGCCTCGCCCGGTTTGGCGAGATCGATGCCTTCGGACTCGCACTGCTGCTCCTGATCCTTTTGGGATTCGCCCGCGCGCTTGAGGGCGAGGAGGCGCTCCAGTTCGTCGAAGCCGGGATTCTCGGCGTCGCCGCATTCGTCGCGGTGGAGGCAATCGGGCACTGGCTTGAAAGCAGCAATATCGGTGGCGGACGGAGCGGGCTGGGCGGATTCATCTATCTGAATGTGCTGGATGCATCATTCAGCTTTGACGGGGTGATCGGCGCCTTTGCGCTTTCGAACAACATGCTCGTGATCGCGCTTGGCCTTTCGATCGGCGCGATGTTCGTGCGCTCGCTCACCATAATGCTGGTGGAGAAGGGCTCGCTCGCCGAATACCGGTACCTTGAGCATGGCGCCTTCTGGGCGATCCTCGCCCTCGCCGCGATCATGCTGGCCTCATCGAGCTACCAGATCTCCGAAACGGTGACCGGGCTGATCGGCGGCGTGCTTATCGCCGCTTCGCTCTACTGGTCCATCCGGCGCAACCGGCGCATTGAAGCGGAGCATCGCTCAGAAGCCGCGAAGAAAGGTGCCAAGACGCGCGCGGCAAAGAAATCAGCCTGAGGCCAGGCGTGCAGCCAGCGGCGCCGCGAGGACCAGCTGTACCAGATGATAAAGCAGGATCGGCAAGAGCACGACACCAGCCACCGCCGGCGGGAAAAGAACCGAGGCGAGCGGCGCCCCCATTGCGATACTCTTTTGCGCGCCTGCGAATAGCATCGTGATGCGGTTGGGCCGGTCCAGCCGCAGCGCACCACCCAGTAACCACGCGCCGCCATGCGCAATGATGAGCAGCAGCGCGGTTCCGCCGGCCAGCCACAACCATCCCTGACCGTCGATCCTGGTCCAGAAGCGTTGCTCGACCGCGCCCGAGAACGCCACATAAACCGCAATCGCAATTGAGGTGCGATCGAACCAGGTAGCGAGCTGGCGGTGATCCTTCACCCATCCCCCCAGCCAGTTCTGGGCAATCTGTCCGAGCATGAACGGAAGCAAAAGGATCGTCGCGACCTTGACCAGGCCATCGGCGTGCAGACCGCCGACCTGAGCGCCGGCGATCCACGAGAACAGCGGTGCAGTTACGAATACGCCGATAATGTTGAGCATGGCCGCGGCCACCACCGAACTGGCGACGTTTCCCCCGGCCAGCGAGGAATAGGCAGTAGCCGATTGCACCGTAGACGGCAGGCACCCGAGATAGAGGAAGCCGAGCGCGAGCAGCGGCGGCATCCATCCGGTTCCAAGCTGCCAGACGGCCCAGCCTGCCAATGCCATCGCTCCGAACACCCAAGCCACCAGCGGATAGAGCAGCCGGTGATTGGTCAGACCCGCCAGCACTTCATGCCGCGGTAGCCGCAGCCCATTGAGAAAGAAAAGCAGGAACACCGCAGCGTTCGAAACGAATTGCGCCATGTCTCGCCAGGCCGCTGAAACCGGCAATGCAAAGGCAAGCGCAATCGCGACCGCGAGCAGTCGCACCATCGGATCGATCCGGGCTAACACTCAGCGTCCGGCGAGCGAGACCGCAGGCGCCGGAGTTGCCGAAAACCGAGGTGCCGGCGCAGGCTGCACCATCCCGCCGTTCTCGACGAAGGTGCCCCTTGCCTTGTTGTGCGGGTGCTGGGGTGCCTCGCGCAGGCTCAGCACCGGCGCGAAGCAGATATCGGTATCGTCCATGATAGCGCACCACTCGTCGCGGGTCTTGGTCAGGATCAGCGCGGTCATCCGCTCTTTCAGCGGCCCCCACTGTGCCGGGTTCATTTGCTGGGCAAAGTCGGGATCTCCCGTCAGTCCCGTCTTCTCGAGTAGCAGCGCGTAAAATTGCGGCTCGATCGACCCCAGCGAGATGTATTTGCCGTCGCTGGTTTCGTAAGTGTCATAGAAGTGGGTACCGCTGTCGAGCAGATTGACGCCACGTTCGTCCTTCCACTGGCCGTTGCCGAGGAAGGTGTAGGTCATCGCCGAAAGGATAGCGGCGCCATCGACCATGGCTGCATCGACCACCTGCCCTTGCCCGCCGCCACGCGCATGAAGGATGCCCGCAACCACGCCAAAGGCTAAAAGCATTCCGCCACCACCGAAGTCGCCTACCGCGTTGACCGGGAAGGTGGGCTTCTGACCCGCCCGCCCATACGAATGAAGTGCGCCCGACAGTGCGATGTAGTTGATATCGTGCCCGGCAAGCGGCGCCATCGGTCCATCCTGGCCCCAGCCCGTCATTCGCCCGATCACGAGTTTCGGGTTGATCGCGAGAAGTACGTCGGGACCTATGCCCATGCGTTCGATAACCCCGGGCCGATAGCCCTCGATCAATGCATCCGCCGTGGCAACCAATTCCTTGAGCTGCGCAATTGCGGCCGCATCCTTTAGATCGAGCTCTATCCGCTCACGATTCCGATTAAGGATATCGCGGTTTCCGCCGTCGCCGAAGCGTCCGCTTGTTCCGGGCCGCTCGACGCGGATCACCCTGGCGCCGTGATCGGCGAGCATCATGCCGCAGAATGGGCCAGGTCCGATCCCCGCCAGTTCGATTACAGTAACCCCGTCCAGCACCCCGGCCATAGCTCTTCCCTCATCAAATTTAATCGATCGATGAAATTGGCTTTTGGGCAAGCGCCGGGCGCTTGTCGAGGGGATTAGTGCAGCTTGGCGAGCGATGCCCGGATCAGGGGGTTGTCTCCGCCGATCAGCCGCGCCTGCAGCAGCAGCTGGCGCGCGCCGGCCTTGTCATTCCCGGTATCGGCCAAAACCATGCCCAGCACCTGCGCCGCGATCGGACTGCCAGGCTGCAACGCATAGGCGCGCCGCGCGCTTTCAAGTGCAGCGTCCACATCCCCGGCGCGGAGCTGCGCAAAGCTTAAATCGGACAGGAGCCGGACATCGCGGTTGCCGCCGCGCTGGCGCAGGCTTTCAAGCAGTGCAGCAGCACTATCCCACTCCCCCGCCATGGCTGCGAAATTTGCCGAGAGCCGTGCGGCGAGCCTGCTGGTTGGGAAAGCCGCGAGGTAGCGCGCCGCGATGGGCTGGGCACCCACAGCTTGTCCGCCGACGGCATAGGCTTCGCTTATGCGAAGCAGCAGCAGGTCAGGGAAGCGAACCTTGGTTGCCTCATCGTAGGACTGTATCGCGGCGCGCGGATTTCCGCTGAGCAATTGGGTATCGCCCAGCAGCGCCAAGGCATCGTCCGACGTGGGCCGGACTTGCCGAAATCGTTCGGCTACCTGCAATGCACCTGCGCCATTGCGCGAATTGAACAGGCTGCGCACATATGGCGTAGCGTTGCCCAGCGCGGCCGGATCGGCTGCAAACCTCGCCGCGAATTCTCCGGGGCTTGCGGGTTCGAAAATTGGCTGGATCGGAGCCGAAGCGGCTGCCGCAGCACGGTCAAGCAAGGGAGCGGCGGCGGCCCGGTTGCCCTGATCCTCGTAGGCGCGTGCCAGCAGGGTCAGCAGGTACGGCGAAGCGTCGCTACGCTGCGCGACCACGCCGAACCGCGCGAACAGCTGGTTGTAGTCTCCCGAGGCATAGAGAGCGCGCGCGAGCAGAAGCGCAACCCGTTGGTTGACGGGCTGACGGTCGGCAAGCACGGTCAGTTCATCGGCTGCGAGATTGGCGTTTCCGGCCTCAAGATCGAGCAGTCCTTGCATCAGCATTCCCGCTGGAACGTTGGCAAGCCTGCCCCGGGTGCGATTGAACAAGGACCGTGCAAGGTCAATCTGGCCGGCCCGCGCGGCGACTACGGCCTGGAGATAGAATGCGCGCGGACTGTGCGGAGCAATGGCCAGCATCCGGCGGGTTGCGCTGAGCATATCGCTGGCGCGCCCGGCATCACCCAGCGCGCCAGCATAGCCACTCAGCAACCCGAGGTCGTTCGGCATGGCTTCCAACGCCTGCTCGTAAAGCGGAATCGCCGCATTGTATCCTTGCGAATCGCGCACCAATTCCGCCTTGAATTCAAGCGCGCGCGGCTCTTCAGGGTCAGCGGCAACCGCGCGATCGGCCGCGTCGAGCGCGAGCAGCTGTTCACCGCCCGCATAACGCATCCGCCCGATCTCGACCCACAGCAGCGGGTCTTTGGGCGAGGCCTTGAGCGCCTGATCGAACGCCTTGCCAGCCTGACCAAGATTCCCGGACACACGCTCAAGGTGGCCCAGCATGCGCCAACCATGACCAGCTTCTCCTGGCGCAAACTGACCGGGCGCGAGCCACACCCGGGCCTTGTCGAGCGCGCCTTGATCGATCAGCGCCTCGCCCATCGCAGCAGCGACGTCCGGCCTGGTGGCGCCGGCCTGCAGAGCACGCTGGAGTTCGGCCTCTGCAGCGATCCCATCGCCGCGGGCAAGTGCCTTGCCGGCTTTCTCCAGGCTTTCCTGCGCCGCGTCAGGCGTGGCCAGGCCCGGCCCGGCAAGGCCGAGCAGACCTGACACAGAAACTGCCAGAAGCAGACGGCGCATGTCAGGCCTGCAAGTCGTATTGCTTGAGCAGGTCATAAAGGGTCGGACGACTGATCCCGAGCAGCTTGGCCGTGCTCGAGATATTGCCTTCACTGCGGGCAAGTGCATGACGAATGACGTGCCGGTCAGCGCTTTCGCGCGCCGATTTGAGGTTGAGCACTTGCGCTGTACCCTCATCAGGCGCGACGAGATCGAGGTCGGCGGCGCTGATCAGCTTACCCTCGGTCATTATCACCGCACGCTTCACCCGGTTTTCCAGTTCGCGCACATTGCCCGGCCAGCCCCAGCTGTCGATCGCCGCGAGCGCGTCGGGTGCAAAACCCTTGACCGTGGGGTTCATCTCCTTGGCAAACCGCACAAGGAAAGCCTTGGCGAGCAGCACCGGGTCACCGGCGCGATCGGCGAGCCCCGGGATCTTCACCACGATTTCGGCAAGTCGGTAGAACAGGTCTTCGCGGAACCGGCCATCGGCGATCATCGCTTCCAGGTCCTGGTGCGTCGCACAGACAATGCGGGTATCGACAGGGATCGATTTGCGCGAACCGATACGCTCGATCACCCGTTCTTGCAGGAAGCGCAGCAGCTTGACCTGAAGTGGCAGCGGGATGTCGCCAACTTCGTCCAGGAACAGCGTACCGCCGTTCGCCATTTCGATCTTGCCCTCGGTCGTCTTCACCGCACCTGTGAACGCGCCCTTTTCGTGCCCGAAGAGCTCGCTCTCAAGCAGGTTTTCCGGAATCGCCGCGCAATTGATCGCGACAAAGGCGCCGCCCGCACGGTCGCTGGCATCGTGAAGCCCGCGGGCGAGCAATTCCTTGCCGGTGCCGCTGGCACCCAGCAGCATGACCGAAACGTTGGTGTTTGCGACACGTTCGATGGTCCGGGCGACCTTGATCATTTCAGGGGCAGCCGTGATCATCCGGCCCAGCACGCGGTTGTCATCGCTGCCTCGGGCGGCCAGCAGACGATTTTCGGTCTCGATCCGCTGCAGTTGAAGCGCACGGCGCACGATCAGGCCCAGCGCCTCAATGTCGACCGGCTTCTGGTAGAAATCGTAAGCGCCCTTGGCGATCGCCTGCAACGCGGATTCACGCGCGCCATGGCCTGAGGCAACGATAACCTTGGTATCGGGCTTCAGTTCCATGATCGCGTCCAGCACGGCGAATCCCTCGCTGGTGCCATCCGGATCCGGCGGGAGGCCCAGATCGAGGGTGACCACCGCAGGTTCTTCACTGCGCAGCGCGGCAATCGCGCTGGCCCGGTCACCGGCGATGATCACCTCGAAATCCGGCCAGGCCCATTTGAGCTGTGCCTGCAGTCCGGGATCGTCCTCGACGATGAGCAGTATGGGCTTTGCATCCGGCATCAGGCGACCTTCTTTTCTGCGGTATTTTTCGCGGCG
>JBJTMA010000063.1:0-6772 GCA_046063295.1 Novosphingobium sp. | reverse complement strand
CCTCTTCGAAGGCACCCGCCGCATGCGCGCCGCCGATGCCGGGATCGAGGAACTGCAGAAGCACGTCGACACGCTGATCGTCATTCCCAACCAGAACCTGTTCCTGGTTGCCAAGGCGGAAACCACCTTCAAGGAAGCCTTTCAGATGGCCGACGAGGTGCTCCAGCAAGGGGTGCGCTCGATCACCGACCTGATGGTCATGCCGGGCCTGATCAACCTCGACTTTGCCGACGTCCGCTCGGTCATGGCCGAGATGGGCAAGGCGATGATGGGCACCGGCGAGGGCCAGGGCGAAAACCGCGCTTTGGAAGCTGCCGAAAAGGCGATCGCCAACCCGCTGCTCGACGGCGTTTCGATGCAGGGCGCGAAGGGCGTGATCATTTCGATCATCGGCGGCGAGGACATGAAGTTGCTCGAAGTCGACGAAGCCGCGAACCACATCCGCGAGCTGGTCGATCCCAACGCCAACATCATCTGGGGCAGCGCCTTCAACCCCGACCTGCAGGGCAAGATCCGCGTCTCGGTGGTTGCCACCGGGATCGAGCAGACCGCGCAGATGGCCGAAGAGGCATCGCGTCCGTTCAACATGGGCGCATCGCGCGGACCGGCCCGCCCGGCAATGAGCGCGCCTGCCGCGGCCGAACCGTTGTTCGATCGCACTTCGGCCGCTGCTCCAGAGCCCGCAGCCGAGCCGGAGCAGCCCGTGCAGGCCAGCGTGCCCGAAGCCAGCGCCACCGAAGCCACCAACAGCTTCGCGGATGACGATTGGGACATGCCCGCATCCTCCGCCGAAGAAGAGACAGCGGGTGATCCGCTCGAACTCGATCTCGAAGCCGAGGGCGAGCCGGCAACCGGCAATGGGCAGGGCGGCGGAGACGAGCTGCTGCTCGATGCTTCGCGTCTGGTTGAGGAAGATGCGCCGGTGTCGGGCGGCGCGATGCCCGGCCGTCGCCGCGGCCTGATCTCGAGCGACGACGACAGCGTCGGCGATCTTGGCGATGGCGATGCTTCGGGTGAAAAGGCATCGAGCGCCCCTGCGGGCGGTAGCACTCCGTCCGCACCGGCTTCGGCGCAACCTGCTCCGAAGGTAGGAAGCGGTGCGACGTTGTTCGAACGCATGGCCAACCTTTCGCGCGGCGGCCGTGCAGCCAGCGATGACGATGAGGATGAGGACGGTGAAGGGCCGTCGATTTCGATCCCCCGCTTCCTCGGTCGGCAGAACAACCAGTAACCTGGGTTGAACCGCGGCATTAGGCCGGGGTTCAGGCAAGGTCGTCCAAAGGGTGCTGGCCGCTTGCTCGCGGCGAGCAGAGGGTGCAGGTCGTCGACATGTCCAGTCCAGCCGGTCGCTCGCGCCTCCGCATCGCCATTGTGGCGGGAGCCATGCTGGTCGCTGCCAGTCCTTTCCTCGCCCGCGCCGAACCGGTCGTGCAGCCGCTGCCCCAGCAATCGCCGGGGATGAAGCTCAACGATGCGCTCAACCAGCTCGCGAAGAACCCGCAGGACCTTGAAGCGCTGATTGCGGCCGGGCGTGCATCGCTCGATCTGGGCGATGTGCAGGCGGCGATCGGCTTCTTCCAGCGCGCCGATACGCTGTGGCCAGGTTCGGTTCGGGTCAAGACCGGCCTCGCTGGCGCCTATGCGCTGGGCGATGATCCGATCACCGCGATCGGGTTGTTCAACGAAGCGGAAAAGCTAGGGCCGATCGATGCGGCGCGCACGGCGGATCGCGGACTTGCCTATGACCTCGTCGGCGATCCGCAAACCGCGCAAGGCTATTACCGGCAATCGCTGGCACTGGCGCAGAATGACGAAACCACGCGTCGCCTGGCCCTGAGCCAGGCGATCTCGGGCGATCGGCGAGGGATGGAAATCACGCTTGGCCCGCTGCTTCAGCGGCAGGACAAGGCCGCTTGGCGAACACGGGCCTTTGCCCTCGCCATCCTTGGGGTGGGCGATGAAGCGGAGAGCATCGTTACCCAGACCATGCCTGAGGAAATGGCCAAGTCGATGGCCAATTACCTGCGCTACATGCCCAAACTGACAGCGGCGCAGCAGGCTGCGGCATCCAATCTTGGCCAGTTCCCGCGTGCCGCCGAGATCGGCCACGACGATCCGCGTTTCGCTGCCTATGTGCGTCCGCGGGCGGTGGTCGCCGCGGCAGCGCCGCTGCCCACGCCGGTCAAGACCGACGGCAAGAAGGGCAAGGACAAGGATAAGGGCAAGAAGGGTAAGGACCAGCAGGTCGCAACGGCCCAGCCTGCAGTTCCCACCCCGCCGGTCGGCCGTGAGGTGGATGGAAAGCCGGTGCAGCTTGCCGTGGCGAGCCCCGTGCCGATGCCGACCCCGAAGGCGGCTCCCGTACCTGCGCCGGTACCAGTCCCGGCTCCGGCTCCGGCTCCGGCTCCGGCTCCAGTGCCCGCAGCCAAGCCGGCTATTGTCGCAAAGCCCGCGCCCGTTCCGGTTCCTGCGCCAGCGCCGGGTTTCGCCACGATCGAGCAATCGCCGAACAAGCCCGCTGACAGTTTCGATCTGCGTCAGCAGTCAAAACCGGCACCAGCCCCTGCGCCCGCGCCAGTTCCGCGGCCGGCGCCCAGGCCCGTGCCAAAGCCGGCGCCGGAATCGATCGATGAAGCCTTCGCAGATTTCACGCCGCCAAGCCGCGAGATTGAGCCTCAGGCGGGCGCGGTCGATCTGCGCCAGCTTGATCGCGGCGCCAAACCTGCTGCGCCGTCTTCGGTCAAGCCGAGCGACAGGAAGAGCGAAAAGCCGGCTGCGGGAGACGCGGGCAAACCCGGCGAGAAGGGCAAGCCCGGTGACAAGGCCAAGCCCGGAGAAAAGACCAAGCCCGGCGAAAAGGCATCGGAAAAGGACAAGGGCAAGAAGGACACCAAGCTCACCCAGCCGAGCCGGTTCTGGGTGCAGGTTGCAACAGGGCGCGACAAGAGCGCGCTCGCATCCGATTGGCGGCGGATGGTCAAGGACGATCCCTCTGTCTTCAAGGGCAAGAAGCCTTTCGTGACCGCATGGGGCCAGACCAACCGCCTGCTTACCGGCCCGTTCGAAACGCAGAAAGAAGCCAATGCTTTCGTCGCGGCGCTCAAGAAGGTCGATTTCGATGGCGCCTTCGCCTGGACCAGCGCGGCGGGCCAAGTGGTCGATGCGCTCGGCGGCGGTAAGTAATACCCACTCCTTTTCCACACTTTGTGAACAGCCTTGTCGAGTTATGCGCAGGCCAGCGTCGTGACTTCATTGCCCATCCGGGGGGCACCGCGCCATCCAGCATGCATGATGCAGACGGGTCACGACATGGAACGCGACGACGACGACGCCGCACCCGTCGACATGCTCGCTTCGCTGTTCGAGGCGCGCGGATGGCCGTGCGAATTTGTCGGCGAGGACGAGATTTCGGGCGAAATCAAGGGCAGCTGGGCAAGCTACACCGTGCGCGGCGTGTGGCGGCGCGAAGATCATGTGCTGCAGCTGTTGTGCCTGCCCGACATCCGCGTGCCCGAGGACAAGCGTCCCGCGGTGTTCGAGCTGCTTGCCATGGTCAACGAACAACTCTGGGTGGGGCACTTCGACTTGTGGTCGAACGGGTCGGTACTGCTGTACCGCCACGGACTGCTGCTGGGCGATGACGGGCTGTTAAGCCTCAGCCAGGCGCAGGTCGCGGTCGAGGCCGCCGTGGAAGAATGCGACCGCTTTTACCCCGCCTTCCAGTTCGTGCTTTGGGGTGACAAGAGCCCGGTCGAAGCGCTGTCGAGCTCGCTGGTCGACGCGGCGGGCGAGGCATAGTCCGCGCGGTTGAAAAATCGCTGTCCTACTGCACCGCAGCAGTGGCATGACAAGCGCATGGATAACATCACTTGCCTCCACCTCTCCGGCGATGAGCGCCAGTCGGGGCGTCGATCCGCATGCCGGGATTTTTCTTCGCCTGGACAGTGGTCCATGCGGTCCAGGCATCCCTTGATCAGGGCGCGACCGGCATGACGTCCCTGCTTATCTACGGCTGCGGCAACATGGGCGGGGCGATGCTTGCCGGCTGGCTCGGATCCGATGTGCCGCTGCAGGTCACGGTCGTGGATCCCGCGGTAGCGGAAGTTCCCGCTGGTGTCCGCCTGCTCCGCCAGGTTCCGCCAGAGCGCTTCGATGTGGTCCTGTTGGGCATCAAGCCGCAAATGCTGGGCGAGCTCGCCCCGGCGCTGGCGCCAGCGATCGGACCCGGCACAGTGCTGCTTTCAGTGCTCGCCGGTGCGGAAATTGCCAGCCTGGCAGGGCATTTTCCCGTCAATGGCGGGATTGTCCGGGTCATGCCGAATCTGGCTGCGGCTATTGGCAAGGCGCCGATCGGACTATTCGGCAAAGTGCCGGAGGATACGGCACGGCGCGTCACGGACCTGATGATCCCGCTGGGATCGCCTGAATGGCTGGCAAGCGAAACTGACCTTGATGCGGTCACCGCGCTGGCCGGGTCTGGCCCTGCCTTCGTCTACCGCTTTATCGCCGCCCTTGCCGAAGGCGGCGCGGCGCTCGGGCTGGACAGTGCACAGGCGCAGCGGCTGGCGGTGAGCATGGTCGAAGGCGCTGCTGCGCTCGCGGCAGGGTCGGGGGAAGCACCGGCGCAGCTCGCCCGGCGTGTAACCAGTGCAGGGGGAACGACCGCAGCAGGCCTGTCCGTCCTGGATGCCGATGCGGCGCTCACCCGGCTCGTTTCCGCCACGCTCAAGGCCGCGGCGGACCGCGGCGATGAACTTGCGGCAGCGGTTCGCGGCGAAGTGTGATACAATCTGCGACAATGCTGCTTGTCCGGTTTCGCTTGAAACCGGGACCGACAGCGACGATATTCGCAAGCAGCGACCTATCTTGGTTCGCTATCAGGAGTTTGATCCATGGCTGAATGGAACGATCCGCAGACTACCCGCAGTCCTTTTGGCGCGGGCGCGCAGCTTAACGGCGCGATGGTCGGCACTGCTGCGCGTGACGAGGGTCTGCGCAGCTACATGCTTTCAATTTATAACTACATGGCCTCGGGCGTACTTCTTTCGGGCGTGGTCGCCTTGCTTTTTGCTCGCTCGGGCATGGCGGAGCAGGTCTTCGGCTCACCCCTGCGCTGGGTAATCGCGCTGGCGCCGCTCGGGTTCGTGATGGCGATGAGCTTCGGCCTCAACCGGATGCAGACCTCGACGCTCAAGATGCTGTTCTGGGGCTTTTCGGTGGCGATGGGGCTGTCGCTGTCGTCGATTTTCTTTGTCTACACCGGCGCTTCGATTGCCATCACCTTCTTCGCCACCGCGGGGGCTTTCGCCGGGCTTAGCCTGTACGGCTATACCACCAAGCGCAATCTTGGCGCCATGGGCTCGTTCATGGTGATGGGCCTGTTCGGGATCATCATTGCGATGCTGCTGAACCTGTTCCTGCAGTCGAGCGCACTGGCGCTGGCGATTTCGGTGCTGGGCGTGCTGATCTTCGCCGGGCTGACCGCCTGGGATACGCAGCGGCTGCGCGAAACCTACTACCAGGTGCAGGGTACTGAGCTTGTCCAGAAGGTCGTGATCATGGGCGCTCTCAGCCTCTATCTCGACTTCATCAACCTGTTCCAGTTCCTGCTCAGCTTCCTCGGCGACCGCCGCTGATCGCACGCAGGTAACGGTCAAGCTTGCCCGGCGCGCCAGCAGCGCGCCGGGCATTTGCTTTATCGGCCCAAGCGTTTAGGGGTTCAGGTTCAGGACAGACGTGCTGGGTTAGGCCTGCGATGCTGCCAGCGGGGACGGGATGATGGGTTCGCCGATGAATAAGAAGCTGATTGTCGGCGCGGCAATTGCCGCCGCCACGCTTGCCGCTTGCGGGCCGAAGAGCACGCCGCCGCCACCGCCGCCCCCACCGCCGCCCGTTCCGGTCGTCTATATTCCGCCGCGGCCCACCCCGCCGCTGGGCGCATCTCCGCTGCTGGTGGTGCCGCCGCTAGGGGTCGATGGGCGCCGTCAGACGGTGAACCTGGGCATCGGCACGAACCAGGCGATCTGGAACCTGCGCTCGGCTTACAACGTCGCCGCGCTGAACTGCCAGAAAGCCGGTTACGAGGACATCCTGAGCGGGTACAAGAACTTCCTGAAGGTCCACAAGAAGGCGCTTTTGGCTGCGAACAAGGGCGTCGATGGCGATTTCCGCAAGCGCTATGGGGCAAGCTTCATCAAGCCGCGCGAAGCCTATATGACGCAGGTCTATAACTATTACGCCTTCCCGCCGACGCTGGGCAATTTCTGCGATGCCGCGCTCATCATGGCGCACGAATCGATGACGTTGAAGCCGGCGGGCCTCAACGATTTTGCGGCGCGATACGTTCCGCAGCTCGATACGGTCTACAACAACTTCTACCGCTCGTATGAGCAGTACAAGGCCGATGCGGCGGCGTGGGACGCCAAGTATGCGCCGCAGACCGTCCAGATCGCCCCCGCAGGACCGACCACCGCGACCACCACAACGGCGGCCCCCGGGCGCTGATCGGCCGCACAGTCGATTTGGTCTTTCAAGCGCGCGGGCCTTTCGCTAAGGGGGCCAGCGCGCTGCGGTCTGCACTCGGCGCATCAACTGCACTGAACGGGGCCGTAGCTCAGCTGGGAGAGCGCGTCGTTCGCTATGACGAGGTCAGGGGTTCGATCCCCCTCGGCTCCACCAGTGTAGCGATAATTGGCCCAGAGCGGCCTGCGAATGGCACCGGTCTGCACGTCCGGTGCTCACGACCTTGATGGTCGCTGCGCGCCGGTTCTCG
>JBJTMA010000062.1:0-7757 GCA_046063295.1 Novosphingobium sp. | reverse complement strand
GTGCAGGGCAACCGCGACGCTTTCGCCGCCTACATCTGCGATGACGCCGCACTCGACGTGCTGCGCCCGGTCGTGATCGAAATGGGCTGGCAGCCCGAGAAGTGCAACAAGGGCGGCCTGCGCAACGCGGTGCAGTCCCTGTCGATCTCGGCCAGTCCGAACATCCTGATGGTGGACCTTTCGGAAAGCGGCGACCCGCTCAGCGACATCAACGCGCTGGCCGAAGTCTGCGAACCGGGCACCGTGGTGATCGCGGTGGGCCAGGTCAACGATGTGCGTCTCTACCGCGACCTGCTTGCCAGCGGGATCCACGACTACCTGCTCAAGCCGCTGTCGCCGGGCCAGGTCCGCGATGCGCTGGTCAATGCACAGGCCGTGTTCGCCAATCCCAAGCAGCACGATCCGGCCGCCGCCAAGAAGCACATTTCGACCGCGGTCATCGGCACGCGCGGCGGGGTTGGCGCCTCGACCATCGCGACGTCGCTCGCCTGGCTTTTCAGCGCCGACGAAAAGAGCCCGACGGCCCTGCTCGACCTTGACGTGCACTTCGGCACCGGCGCGCTCGCGCTCGACCACGAACCGGGCCGCGGCCTGACCGATGCGATCGAGAACCCGGGCCGCATCGACGGCTTGTTCATCGAACGCGCGATGATCCGTGCCAACGATCACCTGGCGATCCTCTCGGCCGAAGCGCAGATGAGCGCGCCGCTGATGACCGACGGCGCCGCTTTCGTTCAGCTGGAGGAAGAGTTCCGCCAGGCGTTCGAAATGACGGTGATCGACCTGCCGCGGAACATGCTGATCAACTTCCCCAACCTGCTTGCCGACGTGAATGTCGTGCTGGTGGTGGTGGAAATGACGCTCGCCTCGGCGCGCGACGCGATCCGCATCCTGTCCTGGCTCAAGTCGAACGCACAGCACGTGCAGCCGATTGTGATCGCCAACAAGGTGCAGGCCGGCCTCGCTGAAATCAGCAAGGCAGACTTCGAAGCCTCGATTGAACGCAAGATCAACTTCACCGTGCCTTACGATATCAAGGCTGCGACCAACGCGGCGAAGCTCGGCCAGACCTTTGCCGACGCCAACCGCTCGTCGAAGGCCGGTTCGGCGATCCGCGACATCGCCAAGTCGATCATGGGCGTGGGCGATGGGGAAATGATCGATGAATCGATCAAGCCCAAGGGCTCGCTGCTCGGCAAGTTCGACCTCAAGTCGATCATGGCGAGCTCGAAGAAGGCCAAGGCACCCGCGAAGGCGGACGCTTGAACGCAGGCAACCGGACGGCACCGCTGATGGTGGTGCCAGTCCAACCAGGGAAGGCGTGAAACGCAGATGGGCATGTTACAGCTCCTGCTGATTGCCATGGGCATGATGAGCTTCATGGTGCTGGGGTACCTGGCAATGTCAGGTCCCTCGGCTGCCAAGGAGAGCGCACGCCGGCTGGAAACGCTGCGCGAACGGCACAGCGAAAGCACCTCGGCGAAGATGGAGGCGCAGCTCAAGAAGGCTGTCGCCGCCCGCAAGCCCAAGTTGCACCAGATCGCCGGTTCCGAATCGCGTCTGGCGGCGCTGTCGATGCGGCTCCACCGCACCGGCAAGAAATGGACCATCGCGCAGTACGCCTACGCCTCGGTCGGCCTAGCGCTCGCCGTCGCGGTGCTCTTGCTGCTCAAGACCGGCGCTCCCCTGCTGGCGCTCGGCGTGGGCCTGTTTGTCGGTGCCGGCCTGCCGCACATGGTCGTCAACTACTTCATCAAGAAGCGCTCCAACCAGTTCACCACGAAATTCCCCGATGCGATCGAACTGCTGGTTCGCGGTCTTCGCTCGGGTCTGCCGGTGACCGAGACGCTGGGTGTGGTATCCAGCGAAGTGCCGGGGCCGGTGGGCGAAGAATTCAAGCTGGTGACCGAGCGCATCAAGATCGGCAAGACCATGGAGGACGCCCTCCATGAGACCGCCGACCGGCTCAACACCGCCGAATTCAGCTTCTTCTGCATCACGCTCGCGATCCAGCGCGAAACCGGTGGCAACCTTGCCGAAACGCTGTCGAACCTGGCCGACGTGCTGCGCAAACGCGCGCAGATGAAGCTCAAGATCCGCGCGATGAGCTCGGAATCAAAGGCATCGGCCTACATCGTGGGCGCCCTGCCGTTCATCGTCTTCGGCATGATCTACTGGATCAATCCGAAATACCTCGGCGGCTTTTTCACCGACGACCGCCTGATCGTGGTCGGCCTGGGCGGCGCGGTTTGGATGGGCATTGGTGCCTTCATCATGGCCAAGATGGTCAGCTTCGAAATCTGAGCGAGGGAAAGCAAGTATCATGTTGAGGACCCCGCCTGGACCAACACTGCTCGGCATCGACGTCATCTGGGTCGGCACGATCCTGGCGTTCCTGGCCGTTAGCGCCGTGATGTTCGCCATCTACACCGCGGTGACCATTCGCGACCCGATGCAAAAGCGGGTCAAGGCGCTCAACGATCGCCGCGACCAGCTGAAGTCGGGCCTGCTCACGTCGGGCTCGAAAAAGCGCGTCAGCCTGGTGCGCGGCAGCGAAACCACCGACAAGATGAAGGACACGCTGTCCACCCTGAAGGTGTTGCAGCAGAGCCAGCTTGTCGCGATCCAGCAGAAACTGGCTCAGGCTGGTATCCGCAAGCCCGAACTGGGCGTCGCGGTGATCTTCGCGCGCATGGTTCTGCCGGTCGTACTCGGCGGATTCGCCGCGCTGATGATCTACGGCGTCAACTACTTCCCCACCTGGGGCGGGATGAAGAAGCTGTTCGCCTTTTCGGCGATGGTTGGCCTGGGCTACAAGGGTCCGGAAATCTACATTTCCAACCTGATCTCCAAGCGCACCGACGCGATCCGCAAGGGCCTGCCCGACGCGCTCGACCTTCTGGTGATCTGCGCCGAAGCCGGTCTGACCGTCGACGCCTCGTTCAACCGCGTCGCCACGGAACTGGGCCGCGCCTATCCAGAACTTGGCGACGAGTTCGCGCTCACAGCGATCGAGCTCGCCTTCCTTGGCGAACGGCGCCTGGCCTTCGAAAACCTCGCTTACCGCGTCAATCTGGAAGCGGTGAAGGGCGTGACCACAACCATGGTCCAGACCGAACGCTATGGTACTCCGCTCGCCTCGGCGCTGCGCGTGCTCTCGGCCGAATTCCGCAACGAACGCATGATGCGCGCCGAAGAAAAGGCCGCGCGCCTGCCGGCGATCATGACTGTGCCGCTGATCCTGTTCATCCTGCCGGTGCTGTTCATCGTCATTCTCGGCCCGGCGGCCTGCTCGATCGCTGACGCCTTCAGCCACAACGGACCGGCCCACGGCGGCGGCAGCGGTTGATCGCAGACTGGCTTAACACCGTTCCGGGCCGAACCTCCTTGTGGAGTTTCGGCCCGGCTTCGTTTCAGGCCTTGACGACGTCCTGCTCGATCGCGCCGAAGATCGAATGCCCGGCGGCATCGCGCATTTCGATCCGGACCTTGTCGCCGTAACGGAGAAACTCCGTCCGCGGCGCCCCGTCGGCGATCGTTTCGACCATGCGCAGTTCGGCGATGCACGAATAGCCGCGCCCGCCCTGAGCCACCGGGCGCCCCGGAGACCCATCGGGATCGCGGTTGGAAACGGTGCCCGATCCCATGATCGTCCCCGCCCCGATCCGCCGCGTCCTGGCAAGGTGGGCCAGCAGGGTGCCGAAGTCGAACGTGCATTCCTCGCCGGCGTCGGCGCGGCCGAACGGTTCACCGTTCAGATCGACGCTAAGCACTCCGCTCAGTCGCCCGCCCTGCCATGCGCCGCCCAATTCGTCAGGGGTGACGAACACCGGAGAAAAATGAGTAGCCGGTTTCGACTGGACGAAACCGAAGCCCTTGGCGAGTTCGCCAGGGATCAGGTAGCGCAGCGAGACGTCGTTGACCAGCCCGACAAGGCGGACCTGCTCGAGCGCCGCGGCCGCATCGCTGCCCTGGGGGATATCCCCCGTGACAACGCAAATTTCTGCCTCCATGTCGCAGCCCCAGGCTTCGTCGGCGAGGCTGATCGGCGCGCGCGCACCGCGCAGGTCATCGCTGCCGCCCTGGTACATCAGCGGATCGTGCCAGAAGCTGTCGGGCAGCTCGGCCCCACGCGCCTTGCGCACCAGTTCGACGTGATTGACGTAAGCGGAGCCATCGGCCCATTGGAACGCGCGCGGCAGCGGCGCGGCGACCTCGCGTTCGTGAAACCGTTCGCGCGGGATCGCGCCGTGTTCCAGTTCGGTGGCGAGTGCGCGCAGCGCCGGCTCGTGCCGGTCCCAGTCATCGAGCGCGCCTTGCAGCGTGCGGACGACGTGGGTTGCAGTCGCATACCAGGCGAGGTCGGAAGAGACGACGACCAGCCGGCCATCGCGACCGTGGGGCATGGAGGCGAGTTTCATGATTTCGTTCCTGTCGTCATTTCGGCCTGCGCGCGGAGCCGCTGCAGGAAATCCTTGAATAGGTCGCGTTCGGCGATGCTCAAGGCGGAAAAGAGACGCCCTTCCATTTCGAGCGCCATCGGCATGATCGCGCCGTGCACCTTCTGCCCCGCGGGCGTCAGACCGAGATGGTGCGAGCGGCCGTCGGCATTGTTCGGGCGGCGGGTTAGCAAGCCGCGCTCCTCCAGGCCCCGGCAGGCGCGGTTGACTGCCACCTTGTCCATCCGCGTCGCCTCGACCAGTGCGCGCTGGGTCGCAGTCCCTTTATCGCCGAGCACCGCCATCACCCGCCATTCGGGAATCTTCAGCCCGAAGTGCGCACGGTATTCGTCGGCGATCCTGTCGCTCACCGCATTGGAGGTGATCGAGAGCAGATAGGGCAGAAAGTCGGCCAGGCTGGCGGGCGTCGAATTCACGAACTGGTTCCCCTTGAAACCAGTTTGCTAAGGCCAAGCACCGCCCCTTGCAATGCCTTCAGGCTAATTTTTGACCGCTTCGGGGGCAGCCGCAGCAAAGGCAGGCAGTGCACGCAGGGCCTTGTCTATAGCCACCAGTCGCGGATAGGCCTCGAGCGGCTGGTCGAACCGCCGCGCATTGGCCATCTGCGGCACCAGGCAGACATCGGCCATATTGGGTTGGTCCCCTCCGAACATGCCGCTTTCGGGCGCCATCTGCTCGAGCGCGCCAAAGCCCTCGGCGATCCAGTGGCGGTACCAGGTGTTCACCGCTTCCTCGCCCTGCCCCAGTTCCCGGCGCAAGTAATTGAGCACCCGCAAGTTGTTGATCGGGTGGATGTCCGCCGCGATCAGCAAGGCTTGCGCCAGGGTGTGCGAGCGGCTGGCAGGATCCGAAGAGACCATCGGCGGGTCTTTGTAATTGGCGTCGAGGTAATCGATGATCGCCAGGCTTTGGGTCAGCAGGTGTCCGTCGATCGCCAGCGCCGGCACCAGCCCTTGCGGGTTGCGAGCCAGGTGCTCGGCGCTCGACTGCTCGCCTTTGACCAGATCGATCGGCACGCTGCGATAAGCCACGCCCTTGAGATTGAGCGCGATCCGCACCCGGTAAGCCGCGGACGAACGCCAGTAATCGTAGAGGACGACTTCGCTCATCGCAGCACTCTCCCGGCGACCGCCTGAAGCTTGGCAAGCAGCACTGGATCGCGGGCTTCAGGCGCGGTCATGATAGCACCGTCGAGTGCGGTGTCGATGGCACTTGGCGCACGTTCCGCCGGCAATGAAGCGGCCAGCCGCGCCACTACATTGCGGGCGAGCGCCGCATTGCGGTGCACCACTTCGAGCACATTGGCCGCCTCAACCCCGGCATCCTCGCTGCGCCAGCTATCATAATCGGTGACCATTCCCAGCATCGCGTAGGGAAGCTCTGCCTCACGCGCGAGCCGGGCTTCGGGCATGCCGGTCATCCCGATCACATCACCGCCCCATTTGCGGTAAAGGCGGCTCTCGGCGCGGGTAGAAAACTGCGGTCCGTCGATCGCCATGTAGCAGCCACCGTCATGCACCTGCGCATCTTCCGCTCGCCCAGCCGCCACCAGCAGAGCGCGCAATCGCGGGCACACCGGATCGGCGAGACTGACGTGCGCGACCAGGCCCGGTCCGAAGAAGCTCGCCTCGCGGGTGGTGGTCCGGTCAACGAACTGGTCGACCGCGACAAAGCTGCCGGGTACCATTCCGGGGTTGAGCGAGCCGATCGCAGAGAGCGCGACAACATCGGTCACTCCGCAGCGCTTGAGCACGTCTACATTGGCGCGATAGTTGATTTGGCTCGGCGGGATAGAATGCCCGCTGCCGTGGCGCGGCAGGAAGGTGAAGCGTACCCCGCCCAGCGTGCCGGTGGTGACTGCGGCAGAGGCCATCCCGAACGGGCTTGCCACCTCGATCTCCTGTGCGCCGTCAAGCGCCAGCCCGGCAGCCAGCCCCGAGCCGCCAATCACTCCGATATGCCAGGTGCCGGTCATCCTACTTGGCGAGGATGCCCGCCATGATGAAATCAATCAGATGCGCGCGGTACCGGTCACGCAACTCCTCGGTCAGCGTGTCGGTGTCGTAGCAGTGCTTGAGCACCAGCCGGGAGGCGAAGAAACGGTCCGCCGCGCCGGTCACCGTGAAATAGAACAGCTGGGCATCGACCTGCCTGAACACGCCTTGCCTGATCCCGTCCTCGACCAGCTGGTCGTAGGCTCGGCTCAGCGGGGTCAGGTAACTGTCGGCAATGCGGTGCGCTTCCTCGTCGTCGCTTTCGCGCACCAGCCGCATCAGCAGCCGGTTGAGGTACGGGGTCTTGAAATAGGTATCGACCACCGCTCCGATGTGTCGCTTCAGCCGTACTTCGGGGGCCATGTCCTTGGCCATCAGCGCGTCGACCTCGTGAACGATGCCGTCCATGTCGCGGTCAAGCAGCGCCTTCATCAAGCCGGCCTTGTTGCCGAAGTAATACTTGACCAGCGCCGAGTTGAGACCCGAGCGCAGCGACAGTTCACTCAATGAAATGTCGACGATGTCGCCCTCGCGCATGATCGTCGAGGCGGTTTCGAGCAAGTGTTCGCGCGCCCCGGCAGGCGGCTCGGTACTGACCTGTTCGACAGCCTGACTCATGCGTAAGGGGGCTCCTCTCCCCACCAAGGATAGAAATCGGGCATATCGCTAGAAACCCGTAGCGGAAAGTCGGGCGGACGCTTTTCGAGAAAGCTTTGCACACCTTCCTTGGCATCGGCCCCTTTGGACAGGCGGTAGATCGCCCGGCTATCGACCTTGTGCGCGTCCATCGGGTGCGGCTGCGCGGCGTTGCGCCACAGCATTGCGCGGGTCATCGCGATCGATACGGCCGAGGTGTTGTCGGCAATCTCGCGCGCGATGCCGCGGGCGGCGTCCATGAGCTCGCCTTGCGGGTGGACCGAACGGACGAGGCCCGCCTTGAATGCCTCATCGGCGCCGAAGATCCGCCCGGTCATGCACCATTCGAGTGCCTGGTTGATCCCGACGATACGAGGCAGGAACCAGCTCGATGCCGCTTCGGGCACAATCCCGCGACGCGCAAATACGAAGCCATAGCGCGCGTTATCGCTGGCGAGGCGGATGTCCATCGGCAGCTGCATGGTAATTCCAACGCCCACCGCGGCGCCGTTGCAAGCCGAGATCAGCGGCTTCTTCGACTGGAACAGGCGGAGCGTCAGCAAGCCGCCGCCATCGCGCACGCGCGGGTCGGACAGGTCCTCAACCGGGGCCGCGTCGGCAAAGACCGCCCGGCCGTCTTCAGGGGTAAGATCGGCCCCAGCGCAAA
>JBJTMA010000008.1:0-18114 GCA_046063295.1 Novosphingobium sp. | reverse complement strand
TTCATCTTGCCTGCCGGGATCGTCCAGATCGCTTTATCGAGGTCGATTTCTTCCCAATCGCCATGGCGCATTTCGCCGGGGCGGACGAAAATGTGCGGGGCGATCTTCAAGGCCAGCTTGGTGATTGGGTAGCATTCAAAGTTGTCGATGGCCCGCAGTAGCTCGCCGAGCTTGTCGGGTTCGAGGATCGCTGCGTAGTGCCGTGCTTGCGGCGTAAGCAACGCGCCTTTGAGGATCGCGGTGGGATCGATGGTGCAGCGCCCGGTTGCGGCACCGTAGCGGAATACCCGACTTGCGAAGGAGCGGCACTTCTTCGCCGTCTCCCGATTGCCCCGTGCCTCCAGCTTCTTGAGCGGTGCCGGCATCATCTGCGGATCGACATCCGAGATCGGCATGCCGCCGATCGCTGGCTTGAGCAGGTCGAGGAACCAGCGAGCCTTGAGCAGCGTGCCTTCGGCACGGCCTTCACCCACCATCTTCTCGTCGATGTATTCCTGGGCGACCGATTCGAAGGTGTTGGCCGCGCTGATCTTGGCTGTGGCCTTGTCGCGCTTGCGGGTCAGTGACGGGTCTTCGCCTTTGGCGATCCGCAGGCGCAGTTCATCCCGTGTGTGCCGGGCCATCTGCAGGGTAACCTCGGGCCATGCCCCGAGCGCGATGCGCTTTTCCTTCCCGGCGACGTAATACTTCAGTCGCCATAGTTTTGAGCCGTTGGGGAAGACCTCCAGGTAGAGGCCGCGTTCATCGGTCTTCTTGTAGGGGGTAGCAGCAGGCGCAAAGGCCCGGATTTGCGGGGCTATCAGGGGCATTTGGGGGCATGACCTTTCGCAAGAAAGGGGCATGTCGGGGCATATGCCCCGTTCCATGCCCCGGATTGTGGGGGCACGGCCTGAAACAGCGTGAAACACGCGGCATCAAAATCCTCCAGAAACTGGCAGATTTCTGCGGTTTTTTCAAGGATTTTGATGCCACTCCCGCAGGAGTTTTGGTGCCCAGAAGAGGACTCGAACCTCCACGCCCTTGCGAGCGCCAGCACCTGAAGCTGGTGCGTCTACCAATTCCGCCATCTGGGCACGGGTGGCACGCGGGGGTTGGTCCCTCGTGCCGGGTAGGAGCGCGCCCCTAGCGGGCTGCGGCATTGCTTGTCAACGGGGCATGCACATGGCACGCGCCGATTTTGTGTTGCGAGGCCTTGGCGGTGGCGATGGCGATGGGCGCGGTGATCATGGCGCGAGCGCGGCGCGCGGGTAACTGGCTGGAGCGGCTGCGCTTTGCCCCGGCGCTGGCCAATGTGGCGGCGCTTGCGCTGGCATTGCGGCTGGCGCTGCGCTGGCAACACGGCGTGGCGAATTACTGGGGTGAAGGGTACGGGTTCTTCTGGACCATCGCCCACAACATCGCCTCGGGCCGCGGTTATGTGTTGATCGAAGGTTCGCTCACCGCCTTCCGGGTGCCGGGCTATCCGCTGTTCCTGCTGGCTGTGACGGGGGGCGGCTGGCACCCCTGGGCGATCGTCTGGGCGGGAGCAGCGCTCGGCGCGCTGACGGTGGTGGCAACGGGGCTGATCGGGCGGGAGTTGTTCGGGCGCACGGCGGGTCTGTTCGCGGCAGGGGCCTGCGCGCTCTACCCCTATTACCTTTGGCACGACACCGCGCTGCAGGAAACCGCGCTGGTCACCTGCCTGTGCGCCTGGGCAACGCTGGTGCTGCTGGGGTTGGAGCAGCGCGGCGGGATCTGGCGGGCGGTGCTTGCCGCCGCGCTGCTGGCCGCGGCAGTGCTAACGAGGCAAACGGTCCTGCCCTTCGCCCTCTTCGCCTGCGGCTGGGCGGCATGGCGGCTTGCGGCGCGTGCGGGCCTCATGCGCGGTCTGCTCGGCGGGGCGGCGATGCTGGCGACAATCGGCGGGGGGCTTGCCCCGTGGCTTGCCTACACGCACCGCGAGTACGGCGAATATGTGCTGGGCAGCGAATTCGGCTTCGCGCTCTATGCAGGGAGCAGCCCGCTGCTGTTCAGCGCCTATCCCGACGGCTCGGTCGACGATAGCCGCGAGATCGTCTGGCATTCCTTGAGCGAGGCACAGCGTCAAGAGCTCGGCAAGGCGCAGCCGCTGGCGCGGGATCGCTGGCTGGAACGGGAAGCCTTGGGCGAGATCGCCGGTGATCCGGTCGGCTGGACGACGCGGGCGCTGCGCAAGGTGTGGATCGCCTTTCGCCCGATGCCGAGCCCGCTGCACGGCGCGGCGGAGAACTATGCCTACGCCCTCGCCTGGGTGCCGCTGCTGCTGCTCGGCCTGGCGGGGCTGTGGAGCGCGCGGAGGGACTGGCGGCGGAGTGGGCTGGTCTACGCCCAGTTCGTGTTGTTCGCGGCGATTACCGCCGTACTTTGGGCGCAAACCGCCCACCGGGTGTTCCTCGACCTCTACCTGATGGTCTTTGCCGCCGGATTCATCGCCGCGCGGCTGTTGCAGCCGGACCGTGACTTGTGCCAAGGCATCGGAGCGAAGGTTGCAGAGTAACGGACGGACAATGGCGCAGGATCTTTCGGGCAAGCTGGTGGTGGTTTGGGGCGGCAGCGGCTTCGTCGGTCGCCACCTCGCTCAGGAACTGCTGAGCCGCGGTGCGCGCCTGCGCGTGGTCAGCCGCAACCCGGAACGCGCGGCGGGGCTGAAGCCGCTTGGCAACCTGGGCCAGGTCCAGCTGCTGCGCGGCAATCTGACCAAGACCGGCGACCTGCCGCAGCTGCTCGCCGGGGCCGACGCCGTGGTCAACCTGGTCGGCAGCTTTGCGGGCGATCTCGATGCGGTCATGGGTCGGGGTGCGGGCGCACTGGCTGCAGCTGCCAAGGCAGTGGGTGCGCGCAGCTTTGTCCAGGTGTCGGCAATTGGCGCCGATGCCGAGGGAGAAACGCCCTATGCCCGGGCCAAGGCGGCGGGTGAAGCGGCGGTTCTGGGCGCCTTTCCGGGTGCGACCGTGCTGCGCCCTTCGGTGCTGTTCGGGCCGGACGACCAATTTGTGAACATGTTCGCCAACCTCTCGGCAACATTGCCGGTGCTCCCGGTATTCGGACCAGGCGCCAAGCTTCAGCCCCTGCTGGTCGACGACCTGGCACTGGCGATCTGTGCCGCACTGGAGGCTCCGGCGGTGCACGGCGGCAAGATATATGAACTCGGCGGCCCGGAAGTGGTCACGATGGGCGAATTCAACCGCCGCGTAGCTACCGCAGCGGGCCGCGCCCCGGTGTTTGCCGAGCTACCCGATGCGGTCTCGGCCCTGTTCGCCGCGCTGACCGGCTGGCTGCCGTTCGCGCCGCTCACCCGCCAGCAGTGGAGTCTGCTGAAGGCAGGGAATGTGGTTTCAGGCACTTTGCCAGGGATCCAGGCGCTAGGCATCCAACCGCGCCCGATGGGCTTGTTCCTCGACAAATGGCTGGTGCGGTTTCGCAAGCACGGCCGCTTTGCCGACAGGGTCAAAGCCTAGGCGTTTACATCCGCATAGTGGCTCGGCGGCTGGATCACTTCCATTCGTTCGGCCAGCAATGGACGGAAGCTTGGACGGCTCTTGAACACCGCGTACCAGCCTGCCGCTTGCTCGTGCCCGGTCCAGTCGAGCCCACCGAGGTAATCGGCGACTGATATCTGCGCAGCCGCAGCGAGGTCGGCCAGGCTCATCGTCGCCCCTGCCAGCCAGGGCCGGTGATCGATCAGGTGGTCGATGTAATAGAGATGCTCGTGCGCCAGCTTCATTGCTTCGCGCAGCACGCGGCTGTCGGGTGACTGGCGGTAGACGAGGCGTTTCTTCATCCGTTCGTGCAACAGCGGTGCGGTCACGTCACCGAAGAAGTTCTCGTCGAACAGGGCAACCAGGCGGCGGATCTCTGCACGGCCCGCTGCAGTCCCGTTGATCAGCGGCAGCTTGTCGATCGTTTCTTCGAAATATTCGCAAATCGCGCGGCTATCGACCAGGGTCAGGCCTTTTACGGGATCGTGCAGCACCGGGGTGCGTCCAGCCGGATTGAGCGCATAGAATTCGTCGCGCCCTTCCCACGGATTCTCTCGCCACAGCTCGTAAGCAACGCCCTTCTCGCTCATCAGCAGGCGGACCTTGCGGCTGAACGGGCACAGGGGAAATTGGTAAAGCTGCCACATCCATCACGCCATGCCTTGATGCGATTCGCGCTTCAAGGCGCTGACGGCAAAGCGACGAATCTTTTCAGGTGGAAAACTCGACGCGGACCGGAACACCCAGCGCGGCACCCAGCCGGGCAAGGCGCCGTTCGATTGCTGCATCAACCAATGCTCCAGCCGCCTTATCTGGACGCAGCACCAGGCTGCCATCGGGTTCGCGATTCAACGAGACCTTGCGAAGCACATCGGGAGATCCGCCGCTGAGACGCTGGGCAAGCCGCAATGCTGCACCCCACGCCTGAGCGCGGCCGAGCCGGTCGGCAGGCGCCAGCCGGAGCAGGATTTCCGGTGGCTTGTCTGGCGCGCCGCCCAAGGCGACGTGCAAGGCCATGGCCATGACCGCGCGATCGGCAGCACTCACCCCGATCCAGTTCCCGTGCAGCGCCACGTCTTCACCTGCAACAGCGCGAAAATCCGGGTCAGAGGCCCAGCTGGTCCCCGCAATCAGGCAAGTTGCATGCCGCAAGCGGCGCTCCTCAGGCGGATCCCCGGCAAACGCCGCATCGCCCCAGGCCAGCAAAGCTTCGGCATAGCCTTCGACCGCCTGCTGGCCGGCCAGAGCGTGCCGAACCCCTTCGATCAGCGGGTCGAGCTGCCGCAGCTTTGGATCGAGCGCCTTGTACAACAGCCCTTCGCGCAGACCGTGCGCGGATACGATGATTTCCGATGGATCGGTCACCGTCACGAGAGCCGCGAGCAGCGCTGCAGCATCATCGAGTTGCAGCGCTCGCGCGGCCTTCATTCCCGGTATTGCCGCCAGTTCGGCGCTCGACATCGCTCGCACCGCTACCTTGAGTTCGCGCGCGTCGGCGGGAGGGAAACAATAGTCCGCGATCACCGGCAACGGGAACTGCTTGCGCATCATATGCACACGCGCCAGTGCGCGCCACGCACCGCCGACGAGATAGAGGGGCTGCCCCTTGACCTCATTTAGCCATTGGTGTGGCTCGGTCGCCTTGCGAAGCGCTTTTCGCAACTGTCCACGCCCGCCGCTGCGAACCGCTGCCACCCGCATCGCGCCAAAGGGCAGCGAGACTTTTTGGTGAACGGCACCGTCAGCCACGCGAACTAGTTCAAGGCTTCCCCCGCCCATGTCGGCCACCAGGCCTCGCGCTTGTGGATGGGCTGAGATGACCCCGAGCCCTGCCGCCTCGGCCTCGTCCTCTCCACTCAGAAGTTCGGCGGGGAGCCCCAACTTTCGCACTGCCTTCAGAAATGCAGGCCCATCGCTCGCTTCGCGTACCGCGGCTGTGGCAACCGCGCGTACCCAGCCTGGCTTCATCAACTGGATAAGCGCCGCGAAGCGGGCAAGGCTGCTGAGCGCCACCGCGGCGCTATCGGGGTCAAGCCGGCCGGCAGCGACCACTCCGCGCCCAAGCCCGGCCATCAGCTTTTCGTTGAACAACACCGACGGCGCGCGGAGCGGGCCGCCGAAAACGACCAGACGGATCGAGTTGGACCCGATGTCGACGATAGCCTGGCGCGGGTCCTTCATGCCGCCAGCGTAATAGGCGAGGCGTGACGCGGTGGCCAGCGGCAATCAGCGAGCGGGTGGTGTAAATTCCGGAGCGACTGCAGCGAATTGCGGGACGCAAGCGGCATATTCGCGATCGAGGGCAGCCCCGGGATCTGTGGCTTTTGCCAAGCTATCCTGAAGGGTACCCAGCCGCGAGACGAAATAGGCTTCGATGCCCTCAATGGTAGTCGCCTTGTCGTCGAGCGAGCGAGCCCCCGTGCGCACGAAGAACTCCCGTCCGGACTTGGCCATCACCGGGAAGCGATCCGCCCCAGGCACTCCGCTGCTTTGCTGGCGGGTAATCTCACCAAACACCAGCGCGCAGTGGACCTGATCCTCCAGCGCAGGAAGTTTGGCCGAAGGCGCGGCGATTGCCGGTGCCGCAAGAATTGCTGCGAGCATGAATGCGGGAAACTTGATCATGACCGCCTGTGTAGCGCGGCACAAATGAACCGCAACTGACACGCGGAATTGACCGCTCTGCCCACTGGCCTACAAGTAGCGAATCGAAACCAAACACGCAGGAGAGAGCCCCGATGTACAGCCACAACATGGTTGGCAGCAACGATATCGCCGCATCCAAGAAATTCTACGATGCGACATTTGAAGCGATGGGCGGCAAGCCCGGCATCCAGGATGACAAGGGCCGCCTGATCTATATGCACAACGGCGGAATTTTCCTGGTTACCCCGCCGATCGACGGCCAGCCGGCCACCGCCGGCAACGGCTGCACGATCGGATTTGCGATGGAATCGCCCGAGCAGGCGAATGCCTGGCATGAAGCCGGAATCGCCAATGGCGGCAAGGCGATCGAAGATCCGCCGGGCGTTCGCTCGGGCGGGATGGGCGATCTCTATCTCGCTTACCTGCGCGATCCCGATGGCAACAAGCTCTGCGCGCTTAAGCGGATGTGACCAGCCTGATTGAAGTCAGTGCAGATGGCACCCGGCGCGCGGCTTCGCGTGACTGGGTGCCGGAAGCGCCCGTTGCGCTTGAATTCAACGGATTGTCCTACGCGGTGATGATGGCCACCCCGGCCGATCTTGAGGATTTCGCGACCGGCTTTGCTTTGGGTGAAGGACTGGCAGACGCTCCCTCCGACATTACCGATCTGGCAATCGTCCAGGTCGAGAATGGCTGGATTGTCCGCGCTCGATTGGCCGGACTCGGGATCGACAAGCTGACTGAACGTGTGCGCTCGCGCGTTGCCGAATCGAGCTGCGGTCTTTGCGGGATCGAAAATCTGGCGGAAGTCGCGCGGGATTTGCCAATGGTTCAGCCACACTCGGCGATCAAGGCTGACGCGATCTTTGCTGCACTATCCACGCTGCGCCCCTTGCAGGTGCTCGGCAAGCGGACAGGTGCAGCCCATGCCGCGGCCTTTGCCGATGCCAACGGTCAAATCCTTGCCCTTCGCGAAGATGTCGGGCGGCACAACGCGATGGACAAATTGATCGGCTCTCTGGCGAAAGAAGGCCAATCCCTTGCGAGCGGCTTTGTTCTCTCCACCGCGCGCTGCAGTTACGAGATCGTCGAGAAAGCGGTGCGCGGCGGGGCAACCGTGCTGGTCTGCATTTCATTACCCACATCGCTGGCAGTGGACCGCGCCAGGACCGCAGGGCTCAGCCTGTGGGCGCTTGCCCGCGACGACAGCGTGCTGTTGGTAAACGACGCCTCAGCGCGATAGCAGGAATACCGCGTGCTCGGCACGCCAGGCCGCTGCGGCCGGACCGATGGTCTGGTCGCCGGAGAGAAACCACTCACCTTCCACGCGGTATCCCTTTTCAGCGACCAGCGCCCGAAAATCGCGAACCGTCACATGGTGGATGTTGGGCGTCTCATACCAGGCGATCGGCAGCAGGCGGGTAACCGGCATGCGCCCGCTCCACAACAGGTTCGCCCGCACCTTCCAGTGCGCGAAGTTGGGGAACGAGACAAACGCCTTGCGCCCGACGCGTAACAGTTCGTCCAGCACAAGGTCGGGCCGCTTGGTCGTCTGAAGTGTCTGGCTGAGGATCGCGTAATCGAAGCTCGCATCGGGATAATAAGCAAGATCCGCATCGGCGTCGCCCTGGATTACCGAGAGCCCGCGCGCCACACATTCGGCGACGTTGTGCTGGTCAAGTTCGAGCCCGCGCGCATCGACGCCGCGCGTTGAGCAAAGTACCGCCATGAGCGCGCCATCGCCGCAACCGACATCGAGCACCCGCGCGCCTGACGCGACGTTGGCGGCGATCAGCGCAAGATCGGGGCGAAGCGCGGTCATCGGTAAATGTCCGGTCTGTCGCGCGTCATCATGCGTTCCGGGTGGGGATACTGGCTCCAGCCGTGGGTTTGGTACAGGCCTTGCGCATCCTGCGTGAACAACGCCCAGCGCCGCAAACCCTGCAGGTCGGCATGCGCATCGAGCGCTTCGAGAAGCACGTGCGACAGGCCATGTCCGCGATGCTCTTCAAGCACATAGACATCGGCGAGATAAGCGAAGGTGGCAAGATCGCTGATTACCCGCGCGAAGGCCACTTGCGCCTGCCCGTGCAGCACCGCCACGCAGAGCGAATTTGCGATCGAGCGTTCCACTACCGACAGCGGGATGCCAGCAGCCCAATAGCTGCGCGTCAGATAGGCATGCGCGGCGACGGGATCGATACGCGCCGGGTCAAGGGTGACTTCGTATCCGGGCAGCAGCGAGCTCATCCGAGGAATCCCGCAATAACCCGATCCTGCGCGGGCACGTCGAGCAGGAAGCTGTCGTGCCCGAACGGCGCGCTGAGTTCGACAAAGCTGACCTCGGCTCCAGCCGCGTTGAGCGCATGGGCGATCGAGCGGCTTTCGCTGGTCGGGTAGAGCCAATCAGTGTCGAAGCTGACCAAGCAGAACCGCACCGGGGTTCCGGCAAAGGCATCGGCCAATCGCCCGCCATGTTCCTCGGCAAGGTCAAAGTAATCCATCGCGCGGGTGATATAGAGGTAAGAGTTCGCGTCGAATCGGTCGGTGAAGCTCAGCCCCTGGTGACGCAGGTAGCTTTCAACCTGAAAATCGGCATCGAAGCCAAAGGTCTTGGCGCTGCGATCCTGCAATTTGCGCCCAAACTTCTCGTGCATGCCTTCTTCGGACAGGTACGTGATGTGCGCCGCCATCCGCGCGACCGCTAGCCCGTTCTCCGGACCCTTCCCGCCATAATCGCCGCCCTTCCACTTGGGGTCGGCCATGATCGCCTGCCGGCCGACTTCGTGGAATGCGATGTTCTGCGCCGAATGCCGCGCGGTACTGGCGATGATCAGCGCGGCTTTGGTCCGCTGCGGCCAGTTGGCGGCGAAGCTCAGTGCCTGCATTCCGCCCATCGACCCGCCAATCACTGCATGGAGCTGCCCAATCCCCAGAGCGTCGAGCAGCGCAACCTGCGCGCGGACCATGTCGCGGATGGTGATCACCGGGAAGCGCATGCCGTATGGCTTGCCGTCCGCAGCCGAGCTTGCTGGACCGGTCGACCCCATGCAACCGCCCAGCACATTGGCGCAAACGATGAAATAGCGGTCGGTATCGATCACCTTGCCCGGGCCGACCGACTTCGCCCACCAACCCGGCTTGCCCGTCTTGGGATTCTTTCCAACGACATGCTGGTCCATGGTCAGTGCGTGGAACAGGAGCACCGCATTGGATTTTTCGGAATTCAGGGTGCCGCAGGTCTCGTAGGCGACTTCGACCCGGTCAAGCACTTGCCCGCCGTCGAGCGGCAAAGGCGCCGGCAGCACCAGCGTATCATTCACAATGTTGAGGGCGTCCCCGGGCATGAAGCATGCGATTGGGCGAGGCGCTTCCCTCTGTCAATTGCCGCCAGTCTTGCTATGCGGCGCGCGATGACTCGCACGCCTGTCCCCAAGCCCTGGATCGAGGGCATCCACGCCTACGTGCCGGGCAAGGCCGCGGGAGATGACGGGCACGTGGTCGCCAAGCTTTCGGCCAACGAAAATCCGCTCGGTTGCAGTCCCACCGCGTTGGCCGCGATTGCGCAGGCGGAGCATCCCTCGCGCTATCCGGATGGCGACAGCACCGCGCTGCGCGAGGCGATCGGGGCGCAACACGGGATCGACCCCGCGCGGATCATGATGGGCGCGGGTTCGGGCGAACTGCTTTACCTGGCCGCAAGCGGATATGCCGGGCCAGGCGATGAAGTGCTGTTCTCGCAGTACGCTTTCTCGCTGTACGACATTGTTGCGCGCCGCGCTGGAGCAACTCCGGTAGAGGCTCCTGCCCGCGACTACGCAAACGACGTCGATGCATTGCTTGCAAGCATCACCGACAAGACGCGCGTGGTGCTGGTGGCGAACCCCAACAACCCCACCGGCACCTACTTGCCGCGCAGCGAGATCGCGCGGCTTCACGCCGGCCTGCCCGGCGATGTGCTGTTGGTGCTGGACCTGGCCTACGCCGAATATGTCATGCCCGAGGATGACGACGGGTCGATGGCGCTTGCCGCCAGCGAACCCAATGTGCTCGTCACCCGCACCTTCTCCAAGGCCTACGGCCTTGCTGGCGAGCGGGTCGGCTGGGGCACGGGACCGGTCGAGGTAATCGGCATCCTCAATCGCCTGCGCGGCGCGTTCAATGTCGCCAATACCGCGCAATCGGCCGCACTGGCCGCGCTCGCCGATCAGCAATTCGTCGAGCATTCGCGCAGCCACAATGCCGCAGTGCGCGGGCGCTTCGCCGAAGCGATCGCCGCGCTGGGCAATTACGGCCTGCGGATGGTTCCAAGCGAGGCCAACTTCGTACTGATCGTGTTTGGCGGCGCGCTGACCGGTCATGCGGCCTATCAAGCGCTCGCCGAGGCTGGCTATATGACACGTTGGTTCGGCAACATGCCCGAGGCACTGCGCGTAACAATCGGTACCGCTGACGAAATGGACGCGGTCGCCGCGATCCTGCGCCGCGCGGCGGAGGCCGCGAAATGAGCTTCGAGCGCGTCGCAGTCATCGGGCTGGGCCTGCTCGGCGGGTCAATCGGGCTTGCGGTCAAGGCGCACCTGCCGGGAGTCCGCACCACAGGCTACGATGCCGATCCCGCCACCCGTGAAAGCACTGCGCAGCGCGGCCTGGTCGATCGGGTCTGCCCGACTTCCGCCGACGCGGTGCGCGATGCAGAGCTGGTGATCGTCTGCGTGCCGGTCGGCGCGATGGGCGATGCGGCGGCCGAATTTGCCGATGCTTTGCCCGCGGGAGTCGTGGTCAGCGATGTCGGCTCGAGCAAAGGAAGCGTAGCCGCCGCGCTCGCAGCCGCGCTTCCTGGGGTCGCGGTAATCCCCGCGCACCCGGTCGCCGGGACAGAGCGATCGGGGCCGGACGCGGGCTTCGCGAGCCTGTTTCAGCAGCGCTGGTGCATCATCACCCCACCCCGCGATGCCGATCCCGCCCAAGTGGCGGCGCTCGTGGAATTCTGGGAAGGACTTGGCGCGCGCGTCGAGACGATGAGCGCCGCGCACCATGATATGGTGCTGGCGGTGACCAGCCACCTGCCCCACCTGATTGCCTATACCATCGTCGGCACCGCTTCGGACCTCGAAGGCGTGGCCGAGAGCGAAGTGATCAAGTATTCTGCCGGTGGTTTCCGCGATTTCACCCGCATCGCCGCGTCCGACCCCACCATGTGGCGCGATGTGTTCCTGACCAACAAGGACGCCGTTCTGGCCATGCTCCAGCGGTTCACCGAAGACCTGACCGCGCTGCAACGCGCGATCCGGGTAGGTGACGGCGCGCAGCTGTTCGACCACTTCAGCCGCACTCGGGAAATCCGCCGCTCGATCATCGAGGAAGGCCAGGATGACACCCGCCCTGATTTCGGCCGCAGCGATCACGGCAATTCGTAATGGCGCGCGCAACCCGCCGCGCGCTTGCTGGTTAGACCAACATGCCGCTGATTATCGAAACCTGGCTCGCTTACGATTATACCGAGCCGACTGACCTGCTACTCCAGATCGAGGCCGCGCTAGGTCCGGACCAGACGGTCCACGAACACGCCATCGGGATCAGCCCGGTGGAGCATTTCCAGCGCGTGCCGGGGCACGACGAAATCGGCGAACGGGTCTGGCTGCGGGTTGGCACCGGCGAGCTTCGGGTCGATTACCACGCCGTGGTCGAGGTCAACCGGCCCGTCACGGACCTTGCCTCGCTCCCGTACATCGAACCTCACCTGCTTCCGGGTGAGGTGATCGATTATCTGATGCCCTCGCGATTTTGCCCCAGCGATCTGTTCGGCAGCTTCGTCTATGGCGAATTTGCAGGGCTTTCGGGCGGCGCCTGCGTGGTCGCCATGCGTGACTGGATCGCGGAGAATTTCAGCTACGTACCCGGGGTGAGCAACGCATCGACATCGGCCGCGGATTCGATCCTGTTGCGCCAGGGTGTGTGCCGCGACTATGCCCATGTCCTCGTCAGCATGGCCCGCGCCGCTTCGATCCCGGCGCGCTATGCCAGCGTCTACGCCCCCGACGTCAACCCTCCAGACTTCCACGCAGTGGCAGAAGTGTACCTCGGCGGCGAATGGCACATGGTCGACGCGACTGGCATGGCCCGGCCGGACGAGATCGCCCGCATCGGTGTGGGCCGCGATGCCGCGGATAGCTCCTTCCTTTCAAGCTTCGGCATCGCCCAGTTGGTCAACCAACAGGTCAAGGTGACCCGCAGTTAGCTCAACAGGAAAAGCAGGCCCACCGCGCTCATCAGGATGGTGGCGAGCCACCCGCCGAACGTCAGTCGGCGAGATATCGTAAGGCGGCCCATGGCGTGGGGATTGCGCGCCACCAGCATGGTCACCACCATCAGCGGCGGCGCCAGCAATCCGTTGATCACCGCGGTCCAGTAAAGCGCGCGCATCGGATCGATGTGCAGCAGGTTGAGCAGAAATCCGCCCAGGGTGGCCACAGCGATCACGCCGTAGAACGCCTTCGCTTCGCGCGGGCGGTGATCCAGCCCCTCGGCCCAGCCAAAGGTTTCGGCAATGCCGTAAGCCGCCGATCCGGCAAGCACAGGCACGGCCAGCAATCCGATCCCAATAATGCCGAGCGCGAACAGCGCGAAGGTGAATTGCCCCGCGATCGGCCGCAGCGCTTCGGCGGCCTGATCCGCCGAGGTAATCTGCGTGATCCCGTGGCGGTGCAGCGTCGCCGCGGTGGCGATGATGATCGACAACGCCGTGATATGCGTGACCGCCATCCCGATCAGCGTATCGACCTTGATCCGGCGCAGGCCCGGTAAAGAACCGCGCGGATTGAGCCCGAGCGGGCGGCCCTTGGTGCGGTGCTGCTCCTCGACCTCCTGTCCCGATTGCCAGAAGAACAGGTATGGGCTGATCGTCGTGCCCATAACCGCGACGAGCGCCATTGCGGCGTCTTTGCCCGTACCGATCTGCGGAACCGCAACCCCGCGCAGGACGTCACCCGCGTCGACCCCGGCAACGAACGGAACCGCGATATAGGCCAGCAGCGAAAGCGTCGCCCATTTGAGCACGCGGGCGTAACGTTCGTAGCTGACGAACACCTCAAGCAGCACCGAGAGAAGTCCGAACACAAAGGCATAGGCGATGACCGGGCCGGGCAGCAGCAAGTTGAGCGCAGCCGCCATCGCTCCCAGGTCGGCACCCAGGTTGATCGTGTTGGCAATGAGCAGCAGCGCCACCGACATGACCAGCACCGGCCGCGGATAGTGCCGCCTGATGTTGCCCGCGATCCCCCTGCCGGTGACCGCACCGATCTCGGCACAGATCATCTGGATCGATGCAAGGAACGGATAGGAAAAGAGCATCGTCCAGGCCATGCCGTAGCCGAACTGAGCCCCGACCTGGCTGTAGGTGCCGATGCCCGAAGGATCATCGTCTGCCGCTCCGGTCACGAGCCCCGGGCCGAGCGCCTCGAACGGATCGCGGCGCGTCGGTTCGGTCACGGATTGAGCACGTTGATCGCCGCATGGACCAACGCCTCGGCTTCGTCGCGCGGCAGCCCCGGCGGGATCGGCGGCGCGATGCGGTAGGTGATCACTCCGCTGCGCTTCCAGAGCCGGTGGTACAGCACGCCCGAGTTCACCGCGATCGGCACCACTGGAAGTCCGAGCAGCTTGTAGATACCGGCGAAGCCCGACTTGAGCTCGGGCTTGGTGCCCACGGGAACGCGGGTTCCCTCAGGGAAAATAGCCAATGGCCGCCCCTGCCCGCTGATCCGTTTGGCCGCCTGCATCATGTGCCGCAGCGTCTTGGCGCCCTGCTCGCGCTCGACCGTGATCAGCCCGTAGCGATCACCGGCTAGCCCCCACAGCGGGATGCGCATCAACTCGGCCTTGGTGAACACGCCAGGAAAGTCGAGCACCTGCGGCAAGTCAATCGCCTCGAAGAAACTCTCGTGCTTCATCGCCACGAAAGCCGGACCGGCCGGCATTTCGCCTTCGACTGCAATCGTGATGCCGAGCACGTTGCGCATGCACCAGCGGTGGAACAGCGACCAGCTATCAACGGTACGGCGGAACGTCTGCGGAGAGGCGGCGAACAGCGTCACCACACAGGCGATTACGATGGCCACGCTGCCGCCATAAAACAGCAGGTAAAACACCAGGCTACGCAGCACATCGCCAAGGCTGGGTTCGCGGTTCATCCGGTCACGGCCTGCGTAATCCAGCGCGCAATCAGCTTGTGGTATTCGATGAACAGCGTGCGCATTCCAGGATGCGTCGGCACCGCATCCTCCACGATCGTCACTCCGCTTGGAATCGCGTGCCGCAATTCGAAGACGGCGCGGCGCATGTGCCAGTCACTAGTCACCAGGCGGATCGTGTTGACCTTGCGCTCTCGCATCCAGATCGACGTTTCGCGTGCGTTGGTCTCGGTATCAGTCGCCGCGAAACCCAATGAAACGCAGCATTGCATCTGTGCCGGAGCGACTTTGAACTGCGCCGCGAACTCGCCCGGCTTCACATCGTGCCCCACCCCCGAAACGAGCATTTGCGGGGCCCAGCCGCGGCGCAGGACCTCAAGTCCGCGATCGACCCGGCCTGCGCCGCCGGTTAGCACCACGACGGCATCGGTCTTCACTCCAGCAGCAGGCCGGCCCAACGTAAGGCAAAACCAGATAAAACCCAGCAACCAGGCAAGCAAAATCAGCGAAAGAATGCGCCTCAGCATGCCCGCCCCTACAGCATCTTGCGCAGTGCGCGCACCACGGTTTGTCGCGCGGTGATCATTGCCAGCGCCACGCCGAGCAGCGGCACCAGCGTGAGCAGCAACCAGTCGCTCCATCCGAGTGCACCAGAATCTACCAGGCCCGCGCCCAGTGCAGCGAACTGTTTGCCGAGGAGCAGCACCACCACCAGCCCGAGACCAAGCCCGACCGCCCCGCCCAGCGCCGCATCGACCCCGATCGCGCGCTGGAATATCCGTGCAATCTGGGCGTCGGTTCCGCCGAGCAGGTGGACGATCTCGATCGTATCGCGGTTGCTGCCAAGCGCGTTGCGAACCGCCAGCAACACGGCGGCTGCCAGCGCGAAACCGAGCAGCGCAACCAGCGCAGCAGAAAGGAGCCGCAACGTGTCGATCGCTCCGAATACCGGTTTCAGCCAGCTTGATTGGGCATCGACGCGGGCTGCGGGGGCAATTGCATGGAGCTGGCGGCGCAGGCCGCCCAGCGTTTCGCCGGTAACAGCATCGCGCAGCTTGGCATCGACCAGCGCGGGCACCGGGATGCCGCTGTCGCCGCCCACAGAGCTGCCAAGCCAGGGCTCGATCAGGCGATTGACCTCATCTTGTGAGACCACTGAAGCTTCGATGACGCCGGGCGTCGCCTGAAGCGCCTTGACCACCGCGCGCGCCTGCGCATCCCGGCTGGCCGGATTGGCGTCGACGATCTGCACCGTCACCCCGCCGGCCAGATCATCGGACGCACTGCGCGCGGTATTGCTGAATGCCAGGCCCGCCGCCGCCGCGATCACGGTCAAAGCAACCATGATCGCGATCACCCAGGGCATCGGACCGGAAAGCCGGCCTTCCGGCAGCAGCTCGGCCTGCCTTGGGCGGCGCCATGGAAGGTGGAGTGAGATTGCCACGGCGATCAGCCCGGCATTGCCGCAGGTCGCGGCCGCGGTGGATAGCGCAGCGCCCCGGTGGGATCGGACAATCGCCCCTTGTCGAGCCGCATGATCAGCGAATCGGGCACCTTTTTGAGCAAGTGCACGTCGTGCGTTGCGACAACCACCGTGGTCCCGAGCCGGTTGAGCGCCTCGAACAGCCGCAGCAGCTTTATCGCCATGTCGGGGTCGACGTTGCCGGTCGGTTCGTCAGCCACCAGCAGTTCGGGGCGGTGGATCACGGCACGCGCAATGGCGACGCGCTGTTGTTCGCCGCCCGATAGCTGCGCCGGCTGGGCATGCATCCTTTCGGTCAGGCCGACCCACTCGAGCATGTCGGTAACCGGCTTGACGATATCACGTTCGGGTACGCCCGAGACCCGAAGCGGCAAGGCGACATTGTCGAAGGCGGACAAGTGCGCGACCAGTCGGAAATCCTGGAAGACCACTCCGAAGCGGCGGCGGAAGCCGGGAAGGCGGTCGCGCGGCAGGGTGATTGCATCGGTTCCAAACATCCGGATCATCCCGCGCGACGGGCGCTGGGCGAGATAAAGCAGCTTCAGGAGCGACGTCTTGCCCGCCCCGCTGGCGCCGGTGAGGAAATAGAAGCTGCCCGGGAACAACGTGAACGAAACGTCGCTCAGCACCTCACGGTCGGTGCCGTAGCGCAGTCCGACGTTGTCGAACTGAACGATTTCGCGGGGCGCGGCGGTGCTCATTATGGTTCGGGTTGATCCGGTTCGAGGGCGCGGTGCAAGCCCTCCCGCCCCGCCAGGGTGCTATAGCGACCAATCCATGTGGAAAAAAGGGGATTGCCGCTGCTCCCCACCGCGCGAAGCCTTGCCGCGCACTTCGTCGTCATGCTTAATGGCACGGCATCATGATTATCGCCTGCCCTGCCTGCGCCACGCGCTATGTCGTACCAGACAGTGCGATCGGCGTGGATGGTCGCACGGTCCGCTGCGCCAAGTGCCGGCACAGCTGGTTCCAGGACGGGCCGAACGTTGCGGCTGCGCCGCCGCCTGCAGAAGATCCGGCACCTCCGGCGGTGAACGAGCAACCCGTCGAACGAGTGGCCGACCCGACGCCTGCGCCGGCCGCCACAACGCCTGAAACATCTGGTGGCGCTGACGAAGCCAGTCCGCCGCCAGCCGCAGATTGGGACGATCCGCATCCCGCGCAGTCCAGCCAGGCGCCGGCAGTGGAGGCTGCTCCGGAGGTGCTGCCCGATACGCCACCCCAAGCTGCGCCCCATGAATCCGTTACCGAACCCGATGTGCCCGCACCGCCGATCAGCTTTGCGGACGAAGACCTCCCGCCGCCGCCGGATGTGTCGCCAATTTCCGCCGGTGAAAGCCTGGCAGACGACGAATATTCACGTTTCGCGCACGAGCCGCTGTTCCGCCCGCGCCGCAATCCCGCTCGCATGTGGACCATTGCTGCGGCATTGTTCGCGGTCGTGGCGCTCGGCGCGGTGGGTGCAACGGCGTGGTTCGGCATGCCGAGCTGGATGCCGTTCGCGCACCCGCTGTTTGCCGAAGAACAGCCCGGGTTGACGCTTGACTTCCCGGCCAAGATGCAAGGCCAGCGGCCGCTTTCAGACCAGACCTGGTTTTTCGAAGCGAACGGAACCGTAACCAATGTGTCGCAGGCCGCACGCAGTGTGCCGACGATTCTCGCCGTCTTGAAAGACGCGCGCGGGCGAATCGTCTTCACCGCCGAATTGCATTCTCCCAAGCGTGTCCTGGCACCTGGCGAAAGCGTATCGATCAACGAAGCACTGGTTTCAGTGCCCAAGGCGGCAGTTCGCGCGGAATACGGCTGGAAGCCGGGAAGCTAACCCCTATTCGAATTCAAGCGTGATCTCACCAGCGCTGCCCGTGCGCCGGTGACGCGTGACCTGGCGGTCCTGAACGCCATCCCGCGTAGTTGCGGCAGGCAGGATTTCGACAGTCGCCAATGCCGTCACCCGGACGCCGCTTGGCCGGCTTGCATTCGCCGCCGGCATTGCAACCGCCGCCAAGGCTTGCGCCATCAGGATAAGGATTGCCGGGTTCATGGAACATGGTGAACGCCATGTTTACTTTTCCGGCAATGGCCCGTTTTGCACAGTCCCCGGACGGTACAGAGTGCGATGCGCCGCAAAGCGATTTTCCCCGCTTGCCCCGCCGCAATCGCTTTGCTAATGGCGCGCTCCTACCCCCCCGGGCGGCTCCTTTGCCCCCGATGATTTAGCGGTCGTGGCGGAACTGGTAGACGCGCAACGTTGAGGTCGTTGTGGGCGAAAGCCCGTGGAAGTTCGAGTCTTCTCGACC
>JBJTMA010000061.1:0-24918 GCA_046063295.1 Novosphingobium sp. | reverse complement strand
GTTTCGAGTCGCATCTCGAGCGGCTTAGAGCCTATCATCGCGCTGCGCTGATGAAGCGGGTCGGGGTGGCCTTCGTCCATGTCCCGCGCACTGCGGGTTCAAGCATTTCGCATCTGCTCTATCACCGCTTCATCGGACACTTTCCGGTCCATGCGCTCGACGCGCTGGACGACCAGGATGTGCAGGCGCTGCCGCGCTTTGCGGTGGTCCGCAATCCGTGGGACCGGCTTGCCTCTGCCTATCGCTTTGCCGTGGCCGGCGGCGGCAAGGGGCCGCTTGCCGCCAAGGTCGCCCCGCATGTTGCGCGGGAGGTCGCCAAGGCCGGTAGTTTCGAACGGTTCGTCAAGGAATGGCTGCCGGCAAGGGCCGCCGGCAGCCTTGACGGCGTGTTCCGGCCGCAGACTTATTATCTGTGCAACGAAAGGGACGAACTGCCGTTCGATCACCTCGGCAAATTGTCACAGCTGTACCGCACCGAGGAATGGCTGTCCGATATCCTGCGCCAACGCATCCGTCTGCCGCGGGCCAACGAGACGCCAGAGAACATCGTCGCCACCCGGTATGACGGCGAAATGATCGACATCACGGCAAAAATCTACAAGCCCGATTTCGTCCGCCTCGACTACTGACTGGCGCTAGTGCCGGCAGGGATACTTGCGGATGAAGTAGTCGGCCACGCCCTGGCGGATGGTCACGCGCGGCCGGGCATTGGCGGGATAGCTGCTCTTGAGGAAGGCCAGCAGTTCCTGTGGTTCGATCTGGGCATCGTCGGGCGGGCAGCTCGACGGGCGACCTCTGGCCCGTTCGGCCAGCAGCCGCTGCTTGTAGGAGAGGCCTGCAGCGCGGCCTTCGGCCTTGAGCAGGTCGAGGTCGCTTGACATCAAAGCCAGCGGGCCCTGCGCGCGCAGGGCATCAGCCTTGGCAATGAACACAGCAAGATTCATGTCGCCGCGCGCTGCCAGCGCCGCCGAGGGCAAGGCGATGGCTGCAAGGGCGAACAGCGCTAGTTTCTTCATCGATCAGCTCCGGATTGCACGCCGTTGGTGCCTTGACCGCAACCGCCTGACAAGACCATGAATGGAACAACAGGGCGGAGTGTTACAAGTTGAGCGATCCAGGTCAGTTAATCGGCGATATTGCGACCGGCGCGCTCGCCGCGCGGGCGGCAGAACCGGCGCATGGAGAAGTGGCTGACGGCCATACCCACGAAAAGTCCTGCCTCAATTGCGGAACCCTGCTGATTGGCAGCCATTGCCACAGCTGCGGGCAGGCAGCGCATGTTCACAAGACGATCTCAGCTTTCTTCCATGACCTGCTTCACGGCGTGTTTCATTTCGAAGGAAAGATCTGGCGCACCTTGCCGATGCTGGCATGGCATCCCGGCAAGTTGACGCGCGAATACATCGATGGACGCCGGGCCAGCTATGTCAGCCCGATCGCGCTGTTCCTGTTCGTGGTCTTCCTGACTTTCGCGCTGTTCAATCTTGTCAGCACTCCGATGCATTTCGACAAGAACGACAACGTCGTGTTCAGCAGCGACAAGAATGCAACCGCGCTGGGCGAGGCGGAGAAGCGGCTGGCGCAACTCAAGACGGAACTTGCCGCCGCGAAAAAAGATGGCGATCAGACCGGCGGGCTGGAAGGTCAGATCGCAGGCGCCGAGGCGGCAATCGCGGCGCTCAAGGCTCCGAAGGCTGACAAGGACACCAGCGAACCCATCAAGGGTGACGGGCCTGGCGGCAACGCGGTAGCGAGTACCCTTAACGACACCTGGAAGGTCGCCAAGGCCAATCCCGAGCTTGCGATCTACAAGCTGCAGTCAAGCGCTTACAAGTACAGCTGGCTCCTGATCCCGCTTAGCGTGCCGTTCGTGTGGCTGTTGTTCCCGTTTAACCGGCGCTTTCACCTATACGACCACACCGTCTTCGTAACCTATTCGCTGTGCTTCATGTTGCTGGTGCTGGCGGCGATCACCGCGATCAACGTCTATACCTCGCTCGGTGCAGTGATCGCGGTGCTGATGCTCTACGTGCCTTTCCACATGCACCGCCAGCTGCGCGAAACCTATGGCCTGACGCGGCTCGGTGCGCTGTGGCGAACCTGGATGCTCGGCTGGTTCTCGGTCTTCGCGTTGACGCTCTGGGCTATTGCCGTTCTCGCGCTTGCGATGGGTTAGCCTTCAGGCCTGATCGCGCGCCGCAGCGCCCGCAAAGCGTTTGCCTGCCTTCGGGATCGACGACCCGCGAACCGGCTTGATCCCGGTGCCCGTAGCCGGAATTTCCGGCCGGTCGATCTTTCCGTTCTGCATCAGCTCGGTGATCTCCTCGCCCGACAGCGTTTCAAATTCAAGCATCGCCTGGGCAAGCAGTTCCAGCTTGTCGCGGTTTTCGGTCAGGATCTGGGTCGCGCGCTTATGCGCGGTTTCAACCAGCTGGCGGATTTCCGCATCGATCAGCTTGTTGGTTTCGTCCGACGCCATCGTGCGCTGCGATCCCGAATAGCCGAGGTAGCCTTCCTGCGTATCTTCATACTGCAGCGGTCCGAGCTTGTCCGACATGCCCCAGCGGGTCACCATGCTGCGCGCCAACGACGTCGCATACTGGATGTCCGAACTGGCCCCTGAGCTGACCTTGCTTTCCCCGAAAATCAGTTCCTCGGCGACGCGGCCGCCCATCGAAACCGACAGGTTCGCCAGCATCTGGTCGCGGTGGTACGAATAGCTGTCGCGCTCGGGCAGGCGCATCACCATGCCCAGCGCGCGGCCGCGCGGGATGATCGTCGCCTTGTGAATGGGGTCCGATGCGGCTTCGTTGATCGAGACGATCGCGTGGCCGGCCTCATGATAGGCGGTCATTTTCTTTTCGTCTTCGGTCATGACCATCGAGCGGCGTTCGGCGCCCATCATGACCTTGTCCTTGGCGTCCTCGAACTCGCGGTTGGCGACCAGCCGCTTGTTGCGCCGCGCCGCGAGCAGCGCCGCTTCGTTGACCAGGTTGGCGAGGTCGGCGCCAGAGAAGCCGGGGGTGCCGCGCGCTATCGTGCGGGCATCGACGTCGGGCGCCAGCGGCACCTTCTTCATATGCACGCCGAGGATCTTTTCGCGGCCTTCGATGTCGGGCAGCGGCACCACGACCTGGCGGTCGAAACGGCCCGGGCGGAGAAGCGCCGGATCGAGCACGTCGGGACGGTTGGTCGCTGCGATGATGATGATGCCTTCGTTGGCCTCGAACCCGTCCATCTCGACCAGCAACTGGTTCAAGGTCTGCTCGCGCTCGTCGTTCGAATTGCCGAGCCCCGAGCCGCGGTGGCGGCCGACCGCGTCGATTTCGTCGATGAACACGATGCACGGGGCGTTGCGCTTGGCCTGCTCGAACATGTCGCGCACGCGGCTGGCACCGACGCCGACGAACATTTCGACGAAGTCCGATCCCGAAATGGTGAAGAACGGCACGCCCGCCTCGCCCGCGATCGCGCGCGCCAGCAGCGTCTTGCCGGTACCCGGTGAGCCGACCAGCAGCGCGCCCTTGGGAATCTGTCCTCCAAGCTTGGCGAAGCGGCTGGGATCCTTCAGGAACTCGACGATTTCCTCAAGCTCTTCGCGCGCTTCGTCGATTCCGGCAACGTCGGCAAAGGTCACCCGGCCCTGCTTTTCGGTAAGCATCTTGGCCTTCGACTTGCCGAAGCCCATTGCGCCCGAACCGCCGCCTTTCTGCATCTGGCGCAGGACAAACACGGCGAGGCCGAGGAACAACAGGACGGGCAGTACCTGGATCAGCAACACAACCAGCAGGCTGCTCTCTTCGGGGGCCTTGCCGTCATACTTCACATTGCTCGCCTGAAGCAGTGTGGGAAGCGTGGTGTCATTGGGAATGGGCGTGGTGACAAACGGTTTTTCGTCCCGATATTTACCAAGGATCTTCGTTTCACCAACCTGGACCGAAGCGACCTCACCGGCCGCAACCTTGGTGCGGAAATCGGAATAGCTGATCTGCGTCGCAGCGGCGTCGCTGCGCGGGTTGAACACAGTGATGAGCAGCGCGAGCACGAGTGCGATGCTCCCCCAGATCATCAGGTTCTTGACCCACGGACTGCCGCCCGGCTGTTCTTCGTTCATGCGCCCAAAATCCTTTCGTAGGGGCAATGTAAGGCGGCAGGCATGAACTGCAAGCTAACGCCTGACTTGCCAGCGCGAATCGCGCCATGCATGAGGGCGCACGAAGGGGCGAAAATGAACCAGACTATCGTCGATCCGACCGATCGTTTTGCCAGCTGGCCGCGCGGCGCGGCCCGCCTGTTGCTGGTGGTTGTGGCATCGTTGCTGGTCCTATCCGCACTGGTTCCGATCACCGCCGGGAAGATGCAGAAGCCCCTCGTCGGCTTCGTCGATGCGATCAAGGGCGGAGCGGCGGCGCAGGCGGCAGCGCGCCCACGCGACGATGACCTGGCGCTTTACGACCGGGTTATCGGCCGCATCTCCAAGGGAGAGAGCTATTATACCGCGGTAGCCGAGGAACATCGGGTGAGCCATTATCCGCTGCGTCCCGGCGTGGCGGTGCGGCTGCCGACCCTGGCCTACCTCGATATGTGGCTGGGTGACCGCGGCAAGGGCGATGCGGTGCTGGTGCCCGGGGAAATGATCGCGGCGCTGGCCCTGCTGGCAGCGGTGGTCTGGGCCTGGTGGGGGCGCCTGGGGGATGAGCCGGGCGGTGCGCGGTATCGGCGTATCGGCACCGCGCTGGTGTTTCTTGGCGCGTCACTCGGGCTCAACCGATATTATTTCGTGCTGCACGAGCTGTGGGCGGGGATGCTGATCGCGCTTTCGTTGGGCCTGCACCGGCCAGGGCGCAGGTGGCTGGGCGCGGTGCTCGCCGCGGCATTGGCACTCGCCATTCGGGAACATGCCCTGCCTTACGTGATGCTGATGGCGGCAACCGCGATGTGGCGGCGCGAATGGAAAGAAAGCGCTGCCTGGATCGCGCTCATCGTCGGGTTCTTCGCCTATCTGGGCATTCACCTTTCGCTGGTTGCACAGCAGGTCCGGCCTGACGATGTGATGGGTCCTGACTGGCTGGTGCTTCGCGGTCTGTCGGGCTGGATGTCGAGCGTGGTTCTTTCAAGCAATCTGCGCTTCCTGCCGCACTTCCTTGCCGGCCCGATGGTGCTGCTGATGGTGCTGGGCTGGGCTGGATGGAAGAGCCCGTTGGGGGCCACAGCAACACTGCTGTTCCTCGGTTACGGCCTGCTGTTCATGCTGGCTGGCCGCCCGGACAATTTCTATTGGGGCGCGATCATTGCGCCGATCATGTTTGCCGGACTGGCGTTCATGCCGCGCGCCGTGGCTTCGCTTGCCAGGTCGGCGCGTTAGCCGGTCAGTTCGCTGACCTTGTGATGCGGTACCCAGCGCCAGCCGAGTACCAGCAGCGCAAACTGAACTGCTTCGAACAGCATCGGTTGAACGAAGCCCGGGCCGGTGCCGGTGGTCAGCGCGGTGATCGCACGTCCGACGAAGGCGATGCCGAACAGCGCCGCCGGGACCAGCAGGACATCGCCGTTGCGCTTCCACGCGCCGCGCAGCATGCACAGGCCGACAACCGCGAAGAACGCCGCGAAGTCGCCGCGAACCGTGGCGAGTCCGAGTTGCCCGACCGAGGATACCCCCAGACCCAGGCCAGCCGAAACCGGATCGAGCAGGAAGCTCACCGCGAGCAAAAGGTTGAACAGGCCGGCAACGAAAATCAGTCCGATCAGTACTGTACGCAAGGCGTTAACCCTCCCTGTCAATCGCGATTTATCCATTCTGGCCCAAGTGGTGCAGGATTCAAAGCCTGTTGCGCGCGAGGGAAGGGCATTGCACAAGCGGGTCACCATGAACACACCGCGTATCCTGTTGGTCGTGGGCGGCGGCATCGCCGCCTACAAGGCGTGCGAACTGGTCCGTCTGATCCGCAAGGGCGGCGGCGAGGTGACCTGCGTGCTGACCGAGGGCGGATCGAAATTCATCACCGCGATGACGCTGGCGGCGCTTTCGGAAAACCCGGTGCACACCACGCTGTGGGATCTCACCAGCGAAGTCGAGATGGGGCATATCCAGCTCTCGCGCTCGGCCGATCTGGTTGTGGTCTGTCCGGCGACGGCCGACCTGCTGGCCAAGATGGCGCACGGCATCGCAGACGATCTGGCGACGACCCTCCTGCTCGCGACCGATACGCCGGTGATGGCGGTCCCCGCCATGAACGTGCGGATGTGGGAACACCAGGCAACGCAGGACAATGTAAAAAGCCTGATCGAACGCGGGATTCATGTCCTCGATCCTGACGAAGGCCCGATGGCTTGCGGCGAATACGGGGCTGGCCGCCTGCCCGAACCCGCTGTGGTGTGGAACGCGATCTGCGCGCTGCTGGGTCTCGACACGTTGCTGCTTCCCGCGCCCGAACCCGAACTCGATTTCGCCTTCGATTCGCCGCAGGACGATGCCAGCGGCCTTGGCGGCTTGTCGGCCGGCCTGATCAGCCGCAGTTCGAAAGGGCCGGTGATCGATCTCGACGCGATCGATCTGGGCGAAGACCTGCCTCCGGTCGAAGAACCGGTGATCGAAGTGCCACCCGAAGTCCTTCTCGCCGCGCCGATCCTGTCGAAGAAGGGCAAGGCCAAGGCAGCACCGCCGACCGATCCCGAAGCGATCAATCACATCGTCAAGGGCGATCCCCAGGCAACGCCGGAAGTCTTCCCTGAAGAGATGCTCGCCAATCCGCTCGCCGGGCAACCCGATTTTGCCGACGACGAGGCGGTATTCGTCAAGCCCAAGGACGGCCCCCTGTCAGGCCGGCATGTTCTCGTCACCGCGGGTCCGACGCACGAGCCGATCGATCCAGTGCGCTACATCGCCAACCGCTCATCGGGCAAACAGGGCTATGCGATCGCTGCCGCAGCCGCGCGCGCCGGGGCCAAGGTTACCCTGGTTTCGGGACCGGTACAGTTGCCCTGCCCGCCGGGGGTGGACCGGATCTCGGTCGAAACCGCACGGCAGATGGCCGATGCCGTCAAGAAGTCTCTGCCCGCGGACGTTGCGGTGATGGTTGCGGCGGTCGCCGACTGGCGCAGCACTGACGAGCACAAGGAAAAGATGAAAAAGCGCGGCTCGGCTCCGCCGGCGCTGCGGCTAACCGAAAACCCCGATATCCTTGCGATGGTTTCGGTCAGCGACAAGCGGCCGAAACTGGTGGTCGGTTTCGCGGCCGAGACCGAGAAGGTGCTCGACAACGCCAAGGAGAAGCGCAAGCGCAAGGGCGCCGACTGGATCGTCGCCAACGACGTGTCAGGGGATGTGATGGGCGGCGAGGTCAATGCGGTGCATATCGTCACCGCCAAGACTGTCGAGGCGCTGCCGGAAATGGCAAAGGACGAAGTCGCCAGCGTGCTCGTCGAAAGGATTGCCGATGCCCTCCACGGACAAAAGTCAGCCGAAAAGGTCGATGCCGACTGAGGTTCCGGTGGCGGTCAGGCGGCTGCCGCATTTCGAGGGCCTGGAGCTTCCACAGTACGCAACCGAAGGCGCCGCGGGGATGGACGTGCTCGCCGCCGAAGACGTGACGCTGGCCCCCGGTGCGCGCCACGCAGTGGCGACCGGTCTGGCAGTGGCCATCCCGCACGGTTTCGAAATCCAGGTGCGGCCGCGCTCGGGGCTGGCGCTCAAGTTCGGGATCACCGTGCCCAATACCCCCGGCACCATCGACAGCGACTATCGCGGCGAACTGAAGGTGATCCTGATCAACCACGGGCAGGATGCGTTCGACATTCGCCGCGGTGACCGGATCGCGCAGATCGTGCTCGCACCGGTGACCCGGGCCAGCTGGCTTGTGGTCGACGAGCTGGACGAGACGGTGCGCGGCGAGGGCGGCTTCGGCTCGACCGGCGGGTTGCTCGCTCTGGAAAGCTGACATGCAAAAAAAGGCGGGTTCCCGATGGGAACCCGCCCTGCGGCGCAGCAAGCCTCGGTGGCTCAGCGCCGCTTTTTCTCAGGTGCTACAGAGATGCGCACCGTTTCGCCATTATGGCCCGGGAAATCGGTGAACATTGCCTCGACCAGGTTCGGAACCAGGTAAGGCAGGCGGTTGGAGGTCGAGGCGGCTTCGGCCCGGCCTTCGAACAGCCGCTGGCCATCACGGCGATCGATCTTCATCGAAATGCCGCTGGTGTAGACGGTATAGCTTTCCACGCCCTGATCGAACCACGGATCGTACCAGCCGTATCCCCATGCGCCATAGGGGCGGAAGCCGCTGTAACCGCGGCCACGGTACCCGCCGTAATAGCCGGTGCCGTAATAAGAGCCGAAGCGCGGGCCGTACCACGGGCTGTAGAACGGATCGGCGAACCCGGTCGAACGGACCTGGGTGCGGCCCTTGTCGACCCCGTAGTCGAACCGCACGATCATGTCAGCGTTAGCCGGGGTGGCCGCGGGAACATAGCCAAGGCCTTGCATCTTGTTCACCACAAGGCTGGCATATTGCGAAAATTCAAGTCCGCCGGCGAGCGCCTGATCGGCGGCAACCACGGCGAAAGTCTGCCCTTGCGGCGCGGGGAGAGCGGCCGAGAAGCGCGAAACATTGGCATTGAACGGAGCAGCGCAGGCGGCAAGTCCGGTCAGCAGAAGCGCAGCACCCGCGGCCTTAGCGACGCGCTTTGCGAATGAGAGAGTGTAAGCCATTGACCCGTTTCCTTGCGAAGCCGACCCCGTGCGACTCAAACGCACGGAATGGCGAAAAGTTTAGGATTACGCCGGGTTTAGGCAAGGGCGGCTTAATCGGGGTTGAATGGCCGGTTTCGAAACGAACGACCGGGAAACGGGCCCTGTTGTGCGATATCTTAAATCCGGCAGCCGACGGAGGGTTCTGCAAGAAAACGTATCAATTTTAGTTCCTTTAGCAAAAATCCCCATGAACTGAATTGTTGTACGTAATAAACCCTACAATCGCGCGAATCCAATATTCATTATGAATCTTTAACTGCAGTCAGGGTCGAATTTTGTAATTTGATTGGGGTGCATATGAAAAAGCTTCTATATCTCTCAGTAGGATTGATTTCGTTCAATCTGTTTGCTGGTACCGCTTCAGCTAAGGAAGCCAATTGGTCCGGGGGCTACCTTGGTGGGTATGCCGGGGCCAGCAGTGATTCAACAGACATGCGCGATTACTGGTGCTGGGCATCCTGTGATGCGCCGAATCTCCAACATGTGTCTGCTGAAGCAGGGGTCCAGGCCGGTATCAACAAGCAGGTAGACGACAACTTCTTGCTCGGCATCGAGGCTGATTTCGGCACTGGTGCAACCACTACGGTAAGCAGTCCCGAAGTGCCGGCCAATACTCCGGCCGCCTTCGTCTGGACGTCGAAGTACAAATGGAAAGGGACGGCCCGCCTACGTGCCGGGATCGTAGCGGGCAAGACCCTGGCTTATGTAACCGGCGGCGTGGCGCTGGCAAAGGCCGAATTCTCGGAAAGCTCGCCGGCGACTGCTTTTGGCAAAGGCACGCCCGGCCAACCTTGGGGTGCGCGCAGCGCCGGAGTGTTCACCGGCTATGTTTATGGCTTCGGCATCGAGCATGACCTGGGCAAAGTCCGCATGAAGGCGGAATTTACCCGCACGTCTTATGGTCGCCATACAGCCTGTTACATGGACTTCGCCGGACCGACTGCGAACGTTTGCTGGGGATCGCCAGGGACGAATTACAACATTGTCTCAAGCGTTCCGACGGCAACCTCGATGCGGATCGGGTTTAATTTCGCTTTCTGAAATCAATCGACTTGAAAAGGCTATGCGCACAACAATCCTAGGGCCGCGTAAGCCTTTTCAAGCGTCGGTGCGGCCAATGCGCGGGCACGTGACGCCCCTTCTCGCAAGACCTGATCCAGTGCTCCATGGTCCTCGCGCAGTTCGACGAACCGCGCGTTGATCGGCGCCAGCTTGCTGACCAGCACTTCGCCCAGCGCGGGCTTGAACTTGCCGAACCCTTCGCCGCCGAAATCGCCAAGTACCGAACCGACGCTCGTTGCGGTCATCGCGGCATAGATGCCGACCAGATTGGCCGCCTCGGGCCGGCCTTCGAGTCCACCCGGGTCGCTCGGCAGCGGTTCGGGATCGGTCTTCGCCTTCTTGACCTTCTGCAGGATCGTGTCCGCATCGTCGGTCAGGTTGATCCGGCTCATGTCGCTGGGATCACTCTTCGACATCTTCGCGCTGCCATCGCGTAGGCTCATGATCCGGGCGGCTTCGGGCGGTATCGTCGGCTCGGGCAACGTGAACAGCGGCGCGTCGTCGGCGCAGAAGTCGTTGTTGAACTTCTGCGCGATGTCGCGTGCCAGTTCGAGGTGCTGTTTCTGGTCATCGCCGACCGGAACGTGGGTCGCCTGATAAAGCAGGACGTCGGCCGCCTGGAGTACGGGATAGGTGAACAGCGCGACCGACTGGCCTTCGCGGTTCTTGCCGGCCTTGTCCTTCCACTGGGTCATGCGGTTGAGCCAGCCCATCCGCGCGGTGCCGCCGAGCAGCCATTGCAGTTCGGCATGCTGCGGAACCTGCGCCTGATTGAACAGGATCGACTTGGCGGGGTCGATCCCGCAGGCGAGGAGCGCGGCGGTCATCTCCAGCGTGTTCGCGCGCAGTTCGTCCGGGCTGTGCGGCATCGAGATCGCGTGAAGGTCGGCCAAGAAGTACAGGCATTGTCCGCCAGCGGCGCTGACTTCGTCCTGCATCCGCACCCAATTGCGGATCGCGCCCAGGTAATTGCCGAGGTGGAGACTTCCGGTGGGCTGAATGCCCGAGACGATACGCATTGGTCTTACTCTGCTTCGCTGGTTGCTGCGCCCTTGCGCGAGAAGAAGGTGGCCACATCGGCGCGGGTGAATGCGCCGAACACGACTGTCAGCAGCCCATAGACGAGGCCGCCCGCCGAAACCAAGAGGACCAGTGCGGCGATGCGCATTCCCCATCCGCCGTGGAGATAGGGCAGCAGCCGGTCCTGCACCGCCCACAACACCCCGCCCATGCCCACCGCCGCGAACAGCAAGCGCGGCGCACGGCGCTTCAGCCGCGCGTCGGCGGCGAAATGCCCGCGTTTCCTGAGCGTGCCATAAAGCAGCGCGGTATTGACGCTGGAGGCGATCGCAGTGGCCAGCGGCGGCCCCATGTGCTGGAACGGAACGATGAATGCGAGGTTGAGGGCGAGGTTGACCAGCATCGAGATCACCCCGAAGCGCACTGGTGTGCTGGTATCGTGCCGCGCATAGAACCCTGGGGTCAGCACCTTGACCAGTACATAGCTTGGCAGCCCGATCGAAAACATGGCCAGAGCCTGAGCGGTGTAGTGCACGTCGGCAGCGCCGAACTTGCCATAGCCGAACAGCCCGGCCGCAATCGGCTCGCCGCAGATGACCAGCGCTACCGTTGCTGGCAGGGTCAGCAGAAGCGCGAGTTCGAGCCCGCGGTTCTGCGTTTCCAGCGCTGCGCCGTTCTCACCCCCGCCAAGCTGGCGCGAAATCGTCGGGAGCAGAACAGTGCCCAATCCGATGCCGATCAACCCGAGCGGCAGCTGGTTGAGCCGGTCGGCGAGGTAAATGTAAGTCACACTGCCGTGCGCGAGCAATGAGGCCGCGAGCGCCGTGGAGATCACCAAGTTGATCTGCACAGCGCCGGCACCCAGCGCAGCGGGCAAGGTCAGCGCGAGCAGGCGTTTGACCTCAGGGCTGAGCTTGGGGCGGCGCAGCTTCAGGCTCACCCCGTTCGCGCGGCAGGCCCAGGCAAGCCAGACGAGCTGCAGCAGTCCCGATACCGACACCGCAATCGCCTGGTTGCGCGCCGTGACCATCGGATCGGAATCGTGAAACCCGACCAGCGCGACGATCAGCGTCAGGTTGAGCAGGATCGGCGCAGCGGCATTGACCCAGAACTTGTGCAGCGAATTGAGGATCCCGCCAAACAGCGAAACCAGGCTGATGAAAAGGAGATACGGAATCTGGATCCGGCTGAGCTGGACCGCAAAGGCGAATTGGTCTGGAGCGACGCCGTTGAACTTGCCTGAAAGCGCGAAGGTGACCGGCCAGGCGAACAGCTCCAGCAGAGCGGTCATGACCAGAAGCACCGGCAGAAGCACGGCCAGTGCGGCTTCGGCAAAGGCCAGCCCGTCAGCCAGTCCCTGACCTTCAGGATCCGCAACCTTCTTGTTGAACATCGGGATGAAGGCGCTGGAAAACGCGCCTTCGGCAAACAGTGCGCGGAACATGTTGGGCAGGCGAAACGCGACAAGGAACGCGTCGGAGGCAAAGCCCGCCCCGACGAAACGCGCGAACAGGCTGTCGCGCACCAGTCCGAGCACGCGGCTGACCAGCGTCAACCCGCCTACGGTGCCAAGGGCCTTGGTAAGGTTCATCGCCGCAAGGCCCTCGGCTGCCGTTGATCAGGCGGTGCCGACCGGCGCCTCGCCAGCTTCACCTTGCTGCGCCTGCAGCTGGGCAAGGTAAATACCGTTGAAGTCGATCGGCTCAAGCAGCAGCGGCGGGAACCCGGCATCGCGGACCGCGTCGGAAATGACGCGGCGCGCAAAGGGGAACAGCAGCCGCGGCGCTTCGGCGTAAGTGAAGGCGTGCTTGTTCGGATCGTCGAGATTGCGCATGCCGATCAGGCCGCCATAGGAAAGCTCGACGAGGAACTGGGTGCCGGCCCTGCTCTTCGAGGTGATCGAGATCTTGAGTTCGATCTCGCTCACTTCGGCGGTCACGTCGCGCGCGCCGATGTTGAACTGGACGTCGATGGTCGGCGTGTCCGTCCACTGGAAACTGTCCGGAGCATTCGGGTTTTCGACCGACAGGTCCTTGATGTACTGCGAAATGATCCCAGCCGAAGGCAGCGTGTCTTCGCCGTTGGGCTGCGGCGCGCCAAGATCGAGATCGGTGATGATGTTGCCTTCGTCGGACATGGTTCTGCGTTACTTTCCCGGATGCGTGAAAAACTGGCCGCGCGCCTAGCATCGCGCGGTAAGGGGGTCGAGAGTTTTCATGTCTCTGCCCGGCACTGCCCTGTATGCCGCCGCGATCCGAGTTCCGGCAAAACGCAAAAATTGCACCGATCCGCGCGTCCACGCGTTGTTCATTTGTCAAGGCTACCTATTTGCAGTTAGATTGCTGACACACGCCGCGCCTTTGCGGCAGGGACTGGAACTTTGGACAAGACCGTAGAAATCGTGATCCTGGCCATGGTCGCGGCCTTTCTGGGGCTGCGGCTTTATTCCGTGTTGGGCCGCCGCGCCGAACATGAAGAGCAGCCTCGACTTGAGCCGCGGGTCGATACGCCGCGCGTACCGGCCGCAGAGCTGCCCGATCGCACCGGTGCCGGGGCGCCCCCGCGGGTTCTCGTTCCCGGAGTAACACCCGCTATCGAGCGCGCGCTCAAGGAAGTGGCACTGGCCGACAAACGGTTTGATTTGCTCACTTTTCTTGAAGGCGCAAAGGGTGCTTACCGCATGGTTCTGGAAGCGTTCTGGTCGGGCGATCGGGAAGCCCTGGCCAAGCTGTGCGATGCTGACGTGCTCGAAACGTTCAACGCTGCGATCGCCGCACGCGAAGCGGCGGGCGAGAAGCTCGATAACCGCCTGATCCGGATCGAGGACGCTGTGGTGGTTGCCGCTTCGCTCGACGCCGGGGTCGCCCGGATTGCGGTGCGCTTCACCGCAGACGTGGCGGCGGTAACCCGCGACAAGGACGGCACCGTCATCGCCGGTTCGGTTAGCGATGCGGTCGAATCGCGCGATGTGTGGACCTTTGCACGGCCGGTGAATGCCGCCACGCCTGACTGGTTCGTCGACGAAACCGACGAAGGCTAAATCCGGGTGGCACTGGTGCGCAAGCTCGCCGCGCTGGGTCTTGCGGTTGCCCTTTCGGGCTGCGGCGTCCGGCTCATCCCGCCATCAGGTACGCCGCAACCCGTTCCTACCCCTGTTCCCACCCCGGCGCCGACCACTCCTGGCACGGCTGCGTTGCTGGGCGTTGCAACCGGGCCAGCGGTCAGCGGGTTCAAGCTTTCGGATGCCGACGCTACGGGTGCGCTCGTTGCCTTCCGTACCAGCTGCCCCAAGCTCCTTGCCCGCACCGACACCTCGGGGTTGACGCGCCAGGCCGATTGGAAAGGGCCGTGCGATGCCGCTGTAACCTGGCCGGCGTCGCAGGCCCGCGCGTTTTTCGCCAACTGGTTCGAAACAGTAAAAGTTGGCGATGGGAAGGCGTTCGTCACGGGATATTACGAGCCTGAGATCGCCGGGGTGAAAACCCGACAAGCCGGTTTCGATGTACCGGTCTATGGCGTTCCGCCGGATCTTGTTCGTGCCAAGGTGGGCGATGCCCCTGCCAACGACAACGGCACCCAGCCGCTTGGCCGCTACGATGCAACCGGAACTTTCGTGCCGTACTACGATAGGGCCGCAATCGAAGATGGCGCGCTGGCCAATCGCGGGCTGGAAATTGCCTGGGCGGCCGATCCGGTCGAACTGTTTTTCCTGCAGGTCCAGGGTTCGGGCCGGCTCAAGGCCCCCGATGGCAGCATCATTCGCATCGGCTATGCGGGGCAGAATGGCCTGCCCTATACCGGGATCGGCAGCGTCATGCGGGCCCAGGGACTGATCGGCAGCGGCCCGGGGCAATATTCGGGCTCGATGCAGGGCATCATGCAGTACATCCGCGAGCATCCCCAAGAGGGCGCAGAGCTTATGCGGCAAAACCAGAGCTACGTGTTCTTCAAGTTGTCCGGCGGGGACGGGCCTTATGGTGCGTTGGGCGTGCCGGTGCGCGGCGGCGATAGCGTGGCCGCGGACCCATCATTCGTGCCCCTTGGCGCGCCGGTGATCCTGTCGCTCGATCGGGCCGAAGCCAACGGGCTGTGGATCGCGCAGGATACGGGCGGAGCAATCAAGGGTGCCAATCGGTTTGACAGCTTCTGGGGTGCGGGCGAAGCGGCGCGAACCACAGCCGGCGGGATGAGCGGCCGGGGCGATGCGTGGCTGCTGCTGCCCAAAGGCACGGTGGCGCGCCTGACCGCGAAGTGAGAGGGCGCCGCCTTAGCCGCGACGAGGCGCGGCTGTGGGCCGCCCTGGCGAAGACCGTCAGCCCCCTGCAATCGCGGTCTGTTTCGTCTGATTCCCTTTCCGAGGGTGAGCTGATCAAGCAGGCTGTGTGTGATGTCGCACCTTCTTCGCCCGGTGTGGCAAATGCGGCGGGAGGGGCGGCGCCAAAGCCAGCCATGCCGCTGCGCCCGCTCGATCGCCATGGCCTCGATTCGTCGTGGGAGCGTAAGCTCGCCAAGGCGATGATTCACCCGGACTTCACGCTGGACCTGCACGGTCACAGCCTTGAGGCGGCACATCGGCGCCTGGATATGGGGCTTTCGCAGGCGATCACCCTTGGCGCCCGCGTGGTTTTGCTGATCACCGGCCGGCCGCGCCCGGCAGAGGCCGCGGATCGCGGCAGCCATCGCGGGGCCATCCGGGCCAAGGTGCTCGACTGGCTGGCGCTGGGGCCGCAAGCCTCGAAGATTGCCGCGGTTCGGCCCGCGCATCGCCGACACGGCGGCGCAGGCGCGCTGTACATTGTCCTGCGCCGCCCGCGATAAAAACCGCCCCCGCACCCAAAGGTGCAGGGGCGTCAGTCTCCCTGGAAGGTAACCTAGAAGTTGAGCGTGGCGGTCACGAAGACCTGGCGCGGGTTGGCGTAGAAGGCGGACAGCACGCCCTCCTTGCCCAGGCCCGAGACCAGCGGCGTGATCAGGTCTCCGGTGGTCGGGTTGACCGCCATATAGGTATAGCCCGATGTCTTGATGTGCTCGTCGGTCAGGTTCTTGCCGTAGACCCCCAGCGTCCAGCGATTGCCCGGCGCATGGTAGACGATGCTTGCATCATAGGTCTGGTAGGCCGGCTGATCGATATAGGGATTCGCGATTTCGAACTGGTAGGTCTTGCTCTTGAACGCCATCCCGGCGCCAAGGTTGAGGCTGCCGTCACCCAGATGCATCGCATAATCGAGGCTGGCGCTGCCGGACCACGCCGGGGTGTTCTGGACATGGCGGTACTTCGCCACGTCGGTCGGCGTGCTCGAGACGTTGGTGATGTAACGCAGGTATTTTGCATCGACATAGCCAAGCGAGCCCGACAGGGTCAGCGTGCCCGCATCGCTCTGGATCAGCTTGGCCCGGCCTTCGAATTCGAAGCCCTTCATCCGCGCCTTGCCGGCGTTGTTGACCACGCCGCAGAAGGTGGTGAAGCCGCCCACGGTGCAGGCGACCGAACCCGGGATCTGCACGTCGGTGTAGTCCATGTAGAACGCCGCGGTCGCGATATAGAGACGGCGGTCGAACAGGCTGGCCTTGTAACCCACCTCATAGCTGTCGACGACTTCGGGCTTGAAGCTGAGGAAGTCGGACTGTGAGACGCCGGCGGGGGCATTGGCGCCAACCCCACGCGGATCGAACCCGCCGCCCTTGAAGCCTTGCGAGTACGAGGCATAGAGCGTCGTATCGCTGTTCGGCTTGTAGGTCAGCGAGACCTTGGGGGTGAACTTGTTGAATGTCTTGAAGCCGGAAAAATTGGTCAGCGGAGCAAGGTAGGGGATACCCGCACCGCCAAACACCGGCGAGCCGCCGCCGAGGTAATACTGGCGCAGGATCGTGCCGTCGCGCCGATCCCAGGTGTAGCGTCCGCCCGCCGACAGGCTCAGCTGGTCGGTGATATCGAAGGTGAAGTCGGCAAATCCGGCCATCGTCTCGGTGTGGATGTTGGCATCGGTGTATGCGGTCAGCAGGAACGGCGAGGGGTACTGCACGAACAACCGGACATCGAACTGGGTCAGCGCATTGGCATCGAGGTAGTAGAGACCGATCAGGCCGTTGAAGCGACCCTTGCTGACCAGCATCTGCACTTCCTGGCTGAACTGCTTGTTGCGGTAATAGCCGGGGACATCGACGTCCTGAGCGGGAAGGGCATCGAAGTCGATCGGGGTGGCTGAATCGTCCTTGCGGTAAGCGGTGATCGAGCGGAACGTCAGACCATCGGTCGGTTGCGCTTCAAGAAACAGCGATGTGCCCCATGCGGTGATGTCCTGCTTGGGATAGTTGAGGCCGCCCTGGGTGTCGTAGACGTTGCTCAGCACCGGGGTGCCGCTGACCATGCCCGGCACGAAGCGGTGGCCGCCGCGCGGGCTTGATTTGTCGTGGGTATAGTCGAACGTGGCCCGCGCGAAGACATCCGTGCCGTGCAGTTCGACCGTGCCGCGGCCGGCCCAGATGTTCTTGTCGTAGTTGTCGAGGCCCGTGGTCAGGTTCTTGCCGAAGCCGTCGCGGGTCAGCCGCGCGACCGAACCGCCCAGGCGGATCACCTGGTTCGGCCCTAGTGCGACCGAGCCCGACACCACGCCATCGGCCTGATTGTAACTGCCGTAGGTCGCGCGCGCCGAGAAGTGCGCCTTGTCGTCCAGCCGACGGGTCACATATTTGACCGCACCGCCCACGGTGTTGCGGCCATAGAGCGTACCCTGCGGTCCGCGCAGCACTTCGATCCGCTCAACGTCATAGATGTCGAGCACCGCGGCTTGCGGCCGGTTGAGATAGACGTCGTCGAGGTAGATCCCGACGCCCTGCTCGAAGCCCGAGACCGGATCCTGCTGCCCCACGCCGCGGATGAAGGCCGAGAGCGTCGAATTGGTCGCACGGCTCGATTCGAGCGTCACGTTGGGAACGGTGTCAGCCAGCGCGGTGATATCCGACGCACCCTTGTCGGCCAGCTGCTGGCCGGACAGCGCGGTGATCGCGATCGGCACCGAGATCAGTGTTTCCTCACGGCGGCGTGCGGTCACGACGATTGCTGCGCTGTCTTGGTCGTCGGCACTTGCGGCGGCGTCGGCGCTGTCTTGTGCGAAGGCCGGTGCGGCACCGAGCGCGGCGATGGCGCTGGCAAACATTGAAACGCGGGTGAGCAGGGCGTGATGACGCATCGGTTTCCTCCCAAAAAACATCCGGCCAGCCGTCTTCGAACAGGCCACTGCACGCGCTTATATAAAAGTTGAACCAACTTTCAACTTTGTTATGCTGATGGGGACAAGGGTGCGAAGCAATGGTGCGGTGAAGTGGCAACTGTGCAACAGTGCGGAGCCGCTGAGGGGAGAAGCGAGTGAACCTGGCGAACGGCGACAAGGCGGCCCGGATCCCGCGCACCGAACGCGGGCGCCGTACCCAGCGCGCGATCCTCGATGCCGCCGCGGCCGAATTCGGCGAAAAGGGGTTTCACGAAAGCTCGATCGTCTCGATCACGATTCGCGCTGGCGTCGCGCTGGGCAGCTTCTACACCTATTTCGAATCGAAGGAGGCGCTGTTCAAGGCGCTGGTTGCAGACATGAGCGGACGTGTCCGCGACATGGTAGCCCCCGCGCTACGCGAGCATTCGGGCGATGCGATTGCAGCAGAAGGCGTCGCCCTTGAAGCCTTTCTTCACTTTGCCCGCGCCCACAAGGAAATCTACCGGATCATCGACGAAGCCGAATTCGTCGCTCCGGAAGACTGGCGCGCGCACTACCTCAACACCGCCGCGCGCATTCTTGAACGCCTGCAAGCCGCCAAGGCCAAGGGCGAACTCGGTGTTGAACCCACCGAGACGCACGCCTGGGCGATCATGGGGATGAACGTGTTCCTTGGCCTGCGGTTTGGCGTGATGGACGGAGAGGCGGATTTGGGAGAGGTAGCGGCCCAGGCGAATGCGTTGTTGAAGGGCGGGCTCGGCTAGACCGGAAGGCGCGTGGCGGCTAATGGCCGCGCACCATGTCCAACCGCCGCACCTTCGCCATCATCTCGCACCCCGACGCGGGCAAGACCACGCTGACCGAGAAGCTGTTGCTGCAGGGCGGCGCGATCCACCTGGCAGGCGAGGTCAAGGCGCGCGGGGCGGCGCGGCGAGCGCGGTCGGACTGGATGAAGATCGAGCAGCAGCGCGGGATCTCGGTCACCTCGTCGGTGATGACCTTCGAGCGCGGCGGTATCACTTTCAACCTGCTCGACACCCCCGGCCACGAGGACTTTTCCGAGGACACCTACCGCACGCTGACCGCGGTCGATTCCGCGATCATGGTGATCGACGCCGCCAAGGGGATCGAACCGCAGACCCGCAAGCTGTTCGAAGTCTGCCGCCTGCGCTCGGTGCCGATCATCACTTTCGTCAACAAGGTCGACCGCGAAGGCCGGTCGGTGTTCGAGACGCTCGACGAGGTCGCCGATGCGCTCGCGCTAGACGTGTGCCCGATGTCGTGGCCGATCGGCATGGGCGGCGAATTCCAGGGCGTGCTCGATTTTGCGACGAACACGATCAGCCGCCCGGAAGGCCCCAGCCGCGAGTTCCTAGGCAAGGTCGAGCCGGCGACGGACATTCCGGAGGGAATCGCCGAGGAAATCGAGCTGGGGCAGGGCGGCTACCCGGCCTTCGACCTCGAAGCCTATCGCAGCGGAGACCTCACCCCGGTCTACTTCGGCTCGGCACTCAAGAATTTCGGCGTCACCGAACTGATCGACGCGATCGCCCGTTATGCCCCGCCGCCGCGCCCCCAACCGAGCGATGCCGGGACTGTCGATCCCGAAGGCAAGGAAGTGACCGGCTTCGTGTTCAAGGTCCAGGCCAACATGGACCCGATGCACCGCGACCGGATCGCGTTCATGCGGCTCGTGTCGGGCACCTTCAAGCGCGGCATGAAGCTCACCCCATCGGCGCTGGGCAAGCCGGTGGCGATCCATTCGCCGATCCTCTTCTTCGCGCAGGACCGCGAGATCGCCGACAGCGCCGAGCCGGGCGACATTATCGGCATTCCCAACCACGGCACGCTGCGGGTCGGCGATACGCTGAGCGAGAGCAACAAGCTGCGCTTCACCGGGCTGCCCAATTTCGCGCCGGAAATCCTCCGCCGCGTGGCGCTCAAGGACCCGACCAAGACCAAGCAGCTGAGGAAGGCGCTCGACGACCTTAGCGAAGAAGGCGTGATCCAGGTGTTCTATCCGGAGATCGGCAGCCAATGGATCGTCGGGGTCGTCGGCCAGCTCCAATTGGACGTGCTGATTTCGCGGCTGGAGGCGGAATACAAGGTGGAAGCGATGCTCGAGCCCGCGCCGTTCGATACCGCGCGCTGGCTCAAGGGCAGCGACGCCGCGATCAAGGCCTTCGAGGACTTCAACAAGTCGAACCTTGCCAAGGATCGCGATGGCGATCCCGTCTTCATGGCACGCTCGGCCTGGGACGTCGGTTACCAGCAGGAACGCAATCCGGAGCTTACCTTTTCGGCGACCAAGGAGCGTTGACCGCAGCGGGGCGGCGGGCCTAGGCTCACCCCATGGAGTTTACCGACACTCTCACGCCCGATCACGAAGCCATGATTGCCCGGCAGGCGATCTTCTTCACCGCGACGGCTGCGGCCGATGGGCGGATCAACCTCAGCCCCAAAGGACTGGCGGATACCTTCAAGGTTCTTTCGCCCGCTCGGGTCGCCTATCTCGACCTCGGCGGGTCGGGCAATGAAACCCACGCGCACCTTGCCGCCGATGGCCGCATCACCATCATGATGTGCAATTTCGAACAGCCCGCGCTGATTCTGCGCATCTACGGCCGGGGCCGCCCGGTGCTTCCCCAGGATGCCGGCTGGGCCGAGCTTGCCGCGTATTTCACCTTGCTGCCCGGCACCCGCCAGATCTTCGATATCGCGGTCGAAAGCGTGCAGACCAGCTGCGGCTGGGGCGTGCCGATCATGCACGTCGATCACGAACGCGCGACCCTGCCCAAATACCATGCCCAGTCCGATCCCGAAAAATGGGTCGCCAAGATGAGCGGCCGGACGCGCTCGATCGACGGCCTGCCGACCCGCCCGACCGACCGCTTCATCGCCGGGGAACCAACGGCGGGATGACCCCGTTTTTCAGCGAATGAACCTGACCTTCGCCAGTTACAACATCCACAAGGGCGTGGGGCTTGACCGGCGCCGCGATCCCGAGAGGATCATGGCGGTGCTGCACGAGATCGGCGCCGATGTGATCGCGCTGCAGGAAGCGGATCGCCGATTCGGCGAGCGCCACGCAGTGCTGCCCCATCAGCTGCTTGAAGAGCACGGCCATTATCGCGCGGTCCCGCTCGGCATGGGGCGGCACTCGATCGGTTGGCACGGCAATGCGCTCCTCGTGCGGCGCGAAATCACGATAGCCGAAGCGGGCGTGGTGCCGCTTCCCACACTCGAGCCTCGCGGGGCAATCCGTGCCGACCTGCTCATCGGCGGGCAGCGGGTGCGGGTCGTAGGAATGCATCTCGACCTCTCGGGCCTGCGCCGCCGCCAGCAGGTTCGCGCGGTGCTTGCGCATTGCCAGCGCTGTGACCATCCATGTCCGACCGTGCTGATGGGCGATTTCAACGAGTGGTCGCAGCACGGCTTCTCGCTTCGCGAATTCCACGCTCCATGGCGGGTGCTTGCTCCGGGCCGCAGCTTCCCCTCGCGCCGTCCGGTGGCGCAACTCGACCGGGTGGTGATTTCACCCGAATGGCAACTGGATCGCAGCGGGGTGCATCACAGCGCACTCGCCGCGGCGGCATCCGATCATTTGCCGGTCTGGGCAAGGCTGGCGCTGCCCAAAAAATAGGCACTGCGCGCAATTTTGAGGCGCAGTCAGTTGTTGAGTGATTAGATCATTTCGACTTGGGCCCTGAAATCACCCGATAATTGCGTTTTGGCACGCGTCTTGCTGCACCTGCGAAGCCGGCGTGGGGCCGGCCTACCAGGGGACGGGCATGAAATTCATCGTTGCCATTATCAAACCCTTCAAGCTCGACGAGGTGCGCGATGCACTCGGCGCGCTCGGGGTCGCGGGGATGACCGTGACCGAGGTGAAGGGCTTCGGGCGCCAGAAGGGTCAGACCGAAATTTACCGCGGCGCCGAATATCACACCAACATGCTGCCCAAGGTGAAGATCGAACTCGCGGTGAGCGACGCGCTCGCGCCGCAGGTGGTCGAGACGATCCAGCAGGTGGCGAGCACCGACGCGATCGGCGACGGCAAGATCTTCGTGCTCGAACTGGCCTCGGCCACTCGCATCCGCACCGGCGAAACCGGGGACACCGCGCTGTGATCCGGCGCGCGACAGGAGGGAATTCAATGAATCGCAAGCTTCTTGCCGGTCTGGCCATTGCGGGCGCCACGCTCGTCGCCGGCCCGGCACTCGCCGCAGATCTGGTCAAGGCGCCGTCCGATCCCGCCGTGCTCGGCGCGATGGTCAATAAGGGCGATACCGGCTGGATGCTGGTTTCGGCATTGCTCGTGCTGATGATGAGCGTGCCCGGCCTGGCTTTGTTCTACGGCGGCCTGGTCCGCACCAAGAATATGCTCAGCGTGCTGATGCAGGTGTTCATGATCGTCTCGATCGCCGGACTGGTCTGGGTGGGATGGGGTTATTCGATGGCCTTTACGAGCGCCGGCTCGCCATGGCCGACGCTTGTCGGTGGCTTTTCGAAGGCCTTCCTCAAGGGCGTATCGGCAAGCACTTACGCCGCGACCTTTTCGAACAATGTCTATCTGCCCGAATTCGTCTTCGTGGTGTTCCAGATGACTTTCGCGATGATCACCCCCGCGCTGATCGTCGGCGCTTTTGCCGAACGCGTGAAGTTCTGGCCTTTGATGCTGTTCGTGGTTGCCTGGCTGACGATCGTCTATTTCCCGATCGCGCACATGGTTTGGTACTGGGCGGGGCCGGACTACCTGCCTGACGCGCAGAATGATGCCGGTTACCTGTGGAAGCTTGGCGCGCTCGACTTCGCGGGCGGCACCGTGGTGCACATCAACGCCGGCATCGCGGGACTGGTCGGCTGCCTCATGATCGGCAAGCGGATCGGCTTTGGCAAGGAAGCCACCCCGCCGCACTCGCTGACCATGACCATGATCGGCGCCTCGTTGCTGTGGGTGGGTTGGTTCGGCTTCAACGCCGGCTCGAACCTCGAGGCCAATGCGGTGACCGCGGTCGCCTTCATCAACACCATGGTTGCCACTTGCGCCGCCGCGGTGAGCTGGTCGCTGGTCGAGCAGTTTCACCACGGCAAGCCCTCGATGCTGGGCGCTGCCACCGGTGCTGTCGCCGGGCTGGTCGCGATTACCCCGGCTTCGGGCTTTGCCGCGCCGATGACCTCGATCGCCATCGGCTTGCTGGTTTCGCCGCTGTGCTACGTCTTCGTCAGCTTCGTGAAGAACAAGTTCAAGTACGACGATACGCTGGACGTGTTCGGAGTGCACTGCATCGGCGGAATTTTCGGCGCGCTGGCGACCGGGATCGTCGCGGCCCCCAGCCTCGGCGGCCAGGGCTACTTCGACTACACGGTGTTCCCCGCAGTCGCGGTGACGCCAGAAGGTTATGACATCGCAGCCCAGCTGCTGACCCAGCTCAAGGCGGTGCTGATCACCCTGGTCTGGTCGGGCGGTGTCTCGGCGGTGCTGTTCTTCGTCATCGACAAGGTCTTCGGCCTCCGTCCGAGCGAGGAAGCCGAACGCGAAGGTCTCGACCTCAACGAACACGGAGAGCGCGCCTACAACTACTAAGCGCTTTCCTTCACCAGATTGGCGGGGTCGGAGGTTCCTCCTCTCCTCCCCTCCGGGCCCGCCAACCCACGTTCCTCCTGCGAACACACAACTTGAATGGGCCGGGGCGCAATGCTCCGGCCCTTTTTTCGTTCTGGCTGGTGTTGCCAAGCTGATCGCTGATGCGATCAGCGCGCCTAACGAGAGAGCGCGGCTTCGCTCTCGTCCATCAGCTGGCGGATGATGTCGGCGACGGGTTCCTCGGCGTTGACCATGCCGACCGACTGCCCGGCCATGACCGATCCGTTTTCGACATCGCCCTCGATCACCGCGCGGCGCAGTGCGCCGGCCCAGAAGTGCTCGATCTCGAGCTGGGCGGCGGCCATGTCGACCTCGCCAGCATCGAGCATTCGCGCGACTTCGATCTGTTTGGCGGTGAACTCCTCGGTGCCCTTGTTCTTGAGCGCGCGCACCGGGATCACCGGCAGGCGCGGGTCGACCTGCACAGAAGTCACCGCATCGCGCGCATTGGCGCGGAAGAAAGCCTTCTTGAAATCCGGGTGGGCGATGCTTTCGGTCGCGCAGGCGAAGCGCGTGCCGAGCTGCACGCCCGAAGCTCCCATCTCCAGGTATGCCGCGATCATGTCGCCGCGGCCGATCCCTCCCGCGACGAACACGACATGCTCGGACGAAAGTTCGGGCAGGAATTCCTGCGCCAGCACCGACGTCGCGACCGGGCCGATATGCCCGCCGGCCTCACTGCCCTCGATCACCAGCGCATCAGCGCCCGAGCGCAGCAGCTTCTTGGCCAGCGCCAGCGTGGGGGCGAAGACCAGAACCTTGGCGCCGAATGCCTTGATCGCCTCGACGCTGCCCTTGGGCGGAATCCCGCCGGCGAGCACCACGTGGCCGACCTGGTGCTTGGCGCAGATTGCAATCAGGTCGAACAGCATCGGATGCATGGTGATGAGGTTCACGCCGAACGGCTTCGTCGTAAGCGCCTTTGTCGCGGCGATTTCGGCATCGAGCAGGTCGGGGGTCATTGCTCCGCAGGCGATCACCCCAAAGCCGCCTGCGTTGCTGATTGCGGAAACCAGGTTGCGCTCGCTCACCCAGCTCATTGCGCCGCACAGGATCGCATATTCGGTGCCAAGGAAATCGGTGCCGCGCTTCATCAGCGCGCGGGTCTTGTCATGCACTTGGGAAATCCCCCGTCAGATATTGAAGCGCGCCTATAAGCATCTCGGCGGAGTGAGGCCAGCCTTGCCGTAAGGGTATCCCCGCTCCGCCGGGGGGAGAAGCGGAGCGGGGAG
>JBJTMA010000060.1:0-19479 GCA_046063295.1 Novosphingobium sp. | reverse complement strand
GGTTGTGCCCTTCGCGGTTGCCTATGGCTGGCAGGCGGCATTTCTCGTCACCGGTGCGCTGGGCTTCATCTGGCTCGCCTTCTGGATTGCCGGCACACGCACCCTCAATCCCATCGCCCGCGGCACGGGAAGCGAACAGGCCCGACCCGCGATTGGCGAGGCTCTCGCCGATCGCAAGACGTGGGCCATCGCCGGGGCCAAGGCGATCACCGACATGTTCTGGTGGTTCTTCACATTCTGGCTGCCCGACCTGTTCAACAAGGTGTTTCACCTCAACCAGTCGGAGCTGGTCGGCCCGACTGCGCTGGCTTTCACTCTTGCCGCGCTGGGCGCGCTGACCGCGGGGAAACTGTTCGGCGTGCTGCTGGGCCGCGGCGCCAGCGTGAATGCGGCGCGCAAGCGGGGCATGCTGCTCTACGGCCTGGTCATCCTTCCCATTCCGCTGGCTCTGACGGTGAGCAGTCCGTGGACTGCAGCCGCGATTATCGGACTTGGCCTGTTCGCGCATCAGGGCTTTGCGACCAACATCTTCGGCTTTGCCGCCGATGCGGTCCCGGCCAGCCGCGTCGCCACCGTCATGGCGATCGGGGCAATCGCGGGCAACCTCGCCGGGTTCGGCATTCAGGAGGTGACCGGCCGCCTGCTCACCCACGGGTTCGGTTACCAGCCGTTGTTCCTGACTGCCGCAGTCGCCTACCTGCTTGCGCTTGGCTGGATCCACCTACTGGTTCCGCGCATCGTGGCAGAGGACGAATTGGTCTGACCGGTCTAGGAGCGGCAAGGAAAAACCCCGGCGCGGATCCGCACCGGGGTTTTCTTCCGATCGGGTCAGGCTGGATCAGAAGTTGATCCGTGCTGTCACACCCCAGTAGCGGTCCGCATCGCGCGGGATCTGGTAGCGATAGCTACCGCTGACGCCGGTATCGGGAATAGCGGCAGCATAGGAATGGTCGGTGACATTGCGAACCTGGAAGGTGAGCTTCCACTTGTCGTTCGGGTCAGCCAGCCCAACCTGCAGATTGACCAGCGCATAGCCTGGGATCGTGCCGAACTGGCGCTTGACCGCATCCGAAGAGAACAGCGAAAGCTGCTTCGTCTGGGCATTCATTGTCGCGCCGAACGTCACATCGGCGAAGCTGCCGGTTACGAAGCGATGATCGAACGCCAGCGAACCCTTCCAGGTCGGGGCGAATGCCAGCGGCGTGCCGGCTGGAACGATGTCAGTCGCCCCGGGTGCTGCCTTGAACTTGTCGACGTGGGCGTCGGTAACTGCAACCCCGCCTGACAGGGTGGTGTTGCTGCCAATCCGCCAGGCCAAATCGACTTCGACGCCGACGGTCGAAACCTCACCCGCGTTGGTAAAGCGGGTCACAGGAACGCCGGCCACCAGGTCAGGGTTATTGGCCTGGAAGTTGTGATACTTGGCATAGAAACCGGCAATGTTCAGCGTCATCTTGCCATCGAGCAAGCTGTTCTTAAGGCCCATTTCAAACGCGTCCGACGTCTCCGGTTCGATCGTATTGGTGCCGGTGGCAGTCAGGTTGAAGAATACGTTGTACGCAGGACCCTTGTAGCCGCGCGCATAGCTGACATAGCCCATGACTTCGCGCCCGAAATCGTGCTGGAGCACGACCTTGCCCGAAACATTGCTGTTGCTGGTCTTGGTCCGGAAGGGCACGCCGTTGGCCGAGAGCGCAGCGCGGCGGGCCGCGACTGCCTGCGACAACCCCCCCGCTATCAGTACGTTGAACTGGTCGTAGACGCCCTGATCGAACGACGGCTGGATGCCGCCAAAGTTGACCGGATCGCCGCTCCCGTCGAGCAGCAGCCCGGTCGAGACGCGGGAATGGAAGACTGAGAGATTGTCATGCGTGTAACGCAGCCCGCCTACCAGGCGTGTGGTGTCGGTGAGTCGCACGGTTGCCTGGCCGAAGAGCGCGAAGTTGTCGAAGGTCGAGCCGAAGGTCGCGGTGCCGCTGACATTGCGGATCGATGTTGCATTGGGACCCGAGCACGGGATGAGCACCCCGGTCGGTGCGCCGACCGCGGCCGAACAGGCAATATCATCGCGGGTAAAAGTCCGGCGTGAATAAGCATGCGAGTAATAGGCGCCCAGCACGTAGCTCAGCGTCTGGTTGCTCGGCGAAGTGAGACGGATTTCCTGGGTGAAGGTATTGCTGGTCTGCGGGCCACTGTCATGCAACTGGGTAAAGCCGACATAGGCCTGCGGAAGCCAGTCACCGTCGCGGATTTCGGTGTTGTCCCACTTGCGATAGGCGGTGATACTGGTCAGCGTGTTGTTGCCCAGCGCGACATCGGCCTGCGCCGAAACGCCCCAGCCCTCTTCCTTGGTCGAAGTGACCAGGTTCTGCGCGACTGCGCGAGTGTCGGCGCCGTCCGGAGTGGGCAAAACGGTAAAGGCCAGGCTGGTGGTCGGCAGGCCGGCCCCGGTCAATGGCGGTGTGGCGATGATGTCGGCGCAGCAATCGTCGTTGTTCTTGTGATAGTCTGCCGCGATATAAAGTTTGAAGTCCTTGCTGGGGTCATAAAGGAACTGCGCGCGCACGCCCCAGTGCTTGTAGCCGTTGACCCACTGGTTGGTAGTGATGTTGCGGATGTTGCCGTCGTAATCGCCGTAAAAACCGGTGAAGCGCGCGGCGAGATCATCGCCCATCGGCAGGTTGACCGCAGCCTTCGCGCGGAATTCGTTGCGATCGAAATAGCTCGCCTCGACGCTGCCGCCGAGCCGATGCTCGGGCATCTGGGTGGTGATGTTGATCACACCGGCAGAAGCGTTCTTGCCGAAAAGGGTGCCCTGGGGCCCGCGCAGCACTTCCAGTTGCTTGATATCGACCAGGTCGCTGAACGCATCGCCCGAGCGGGCGTAGACCACCCCGTCGACCACGGTTGATACCGAAGGCTCACCAGCAATCGAGAAGCTTGCCGTGCCGACGCCGCGCAGGAAGATCGTCTGGTTGAGCGACGTTCCCGACTTCAGGAAGTTGAGCGATGGCACCATCTGGGTGGCGCTTTCGATACTCGGTCGCGCAGCTTGAGCCAGCATGTCCCCGCTCAGGACCGAGACGGCAACCGGAACGTCGTGAAGGTTTTCCGAACGCTTCTGCGCAGTCACGACGATTTCGCCGGGAGCGGCATCGTCGGTTTCGGCGGCGGGTTCGGCAGCCGGCGCGCTTTGGGCGTAAGCCGGGGCAGCGAAAGCCGCCAGCGCGAACGCAGCGAGCGGCATGGCGGAAGTTGCACGCAGCAAGGTCTTCATGAAAATGTTCTCCCTCACACCGGCCAGCGTCTTCGCGCCGTCCGGCCAAACCTGCGCAGCCATCGACAAAACGGCTGCACCAGGGTGCTTGAATTGCGGCGACGTGACCGATATGTCAAGCGGTGTCATACGAAGCGGATAGGCTGTTGCAAAATTTCAACAGCCGCCACCAGGGAGAGGAAAAGCGCGCCTTGGCGTTCGAGTTGCACGATGCGGATGATGGGTTCGACCTGCATTATGCCGGGCGACTCGTGCTGTCGCACAGGCGCGATGCGCCGGTCCTGTCGCTCGCGATCGGAAGTAGCGAAGTGCTCATGGTCAAGGGCAACTTCCGCATTACCGACGCCCCTCGCGGCCTGGTCAAGCCAGCCACATGGGAAAGCGAAAGGGATGCGGTAACGCTTTTTGCCGATGGTCAACCCGCGGCACGCCTGACCTTTACAGATCGCGCGATCGAGGTTGCGGCGCTGTTACCGGAGTATGACCGCATCCACCTGCGCTTCCACGCCGAACCGGGCGAAGCGGTGTGGGGCGGCGGTGAGCAGATGAGCTACCTGGCGCTTAACGGACGCGCCTTCCCGATGTGGACCAGCGAGCCTGGCGTTGGCCGCGACAAGTCGACCGAGTTGACCCGCCAGATGGACGCCAACGGGATGGCAGGGGGGGATTACTGGAACACGAATTACCCGCAGCCGACCTTCCTGACCTCGCGCTGGCTGGCGGTGCACCTCGATGCGACCTGCTATTCGGTGCTCGATTTCAGCGATCCTGCCTTCCACCGGGTCGAAGTGTGGTCGAGTGCTGCCCGGTTCGAACTGTTCGCCGCAGACGGACCGGCCGAGCTGGTCGGCCAGCTCTCCACCCGCTTTGGCCGCCAGCCGCCCCTGCCCGACTGGATCATCGGCGGCGCGGTAGTGGGCCTCAAGGACGGGCTCTCCAGCTTCGAGCGGCTCGAAAAGTTCATAGAAGCCGGTGCGGCGGTATCCGGCCTGTGGTGCGAGGACTGGGCAGGGGTGCGCGAAACCAGCTTCGGTCGGCGCCTGTTCTGGGACTGGCGCCGCGACAACCAGCGCTATGCCGACCTGCCCGGGCGGATCGCGGCACTGGCCGCGCGAGGCATCCGCTTCATGGCCTATGCTAATCCTTACCTGTGCAACGACGGCATCCTTTACGAGACCGCGCGCGAGCAGGGCCATTTCGCACTGCGGCAGGACAGCGACGAACCCTATCTGGTCGACTTCGGCGAGTTCGAGGCCGGGGTGCTCGATTTCACCCGCGCCGAAACGCGAGGCTGGTTTGCCGAGCAGGTTCTGGGCCGCGAAATGCTCGACATCGGCATCGCCGGGTGGATGGCCGATTTCGGCGAGTACTTGCCGACCGACGTGCGCCTGGCCGATGGCAGCGATCCGATGAAGGCGCACAATCTCTGGCCAGTACTGTGGGGCGAGGTCAATGCGCAGGCGCTGGCGTCGCGCGGCAAGACCGGCGAGGCGGTGTTGTTCATGCGCGCGGGTTTTTCGGGAGTGCAGGCGCATTGCCCACTGCTCTGGGCGGGCGACCAGTCGGTCGATTTTACCCGCCACGACGGGATCGGCACGGTGATCACCGGAGCGCTGTCGTCGGGTCTGGTCGGCAACGCCTACAGCCATTCCGACTGCGGCGGCTACACTTCTCTGCTCGGCAACGTGCGCAGCGAGGAGCTGATGCTGCGGTGGTGCGAGCTGGCTGCCTTTGCGCCCGTGATGCGCAGCCATGAGGGCAATCGGCCCGACGATAACCTGCAGTACGATTCGAGCCCCGAACTTCTCGCCTGTTTCGCCCGATGGAGCCGGGTCCACGCGGCGCTCGCACCATACGTGCGGCACCTGTGCAATGAGGCGGTCGAGAACGGCCTGCCCGCCCAGCGCCCGCTGTTCCTCCATTACCCCGACGATCCCGCACTCTGGACGGTGCAGGATCAGTTCCTCTACGGTGCCGACATGGTGGTGGCTCCGGTGATCGAGGAAGGCGCGATTGCGCGCGAGGTGGTGCTTCCAGGTGAAGCGCCATGGCAGCATGTGTGGTCGGGGCAAGTCTACCAACCGGGCCGACACACGATTCCCGCGCCGGTCGGCGAACCGCCGGTATTCGTCCTGCCGACCAGCCGCTTTGCGGACGTGTTCAGCGGGCTTGCAGGAGCCCTTCAAGGATGAGCGAGCGTTCGAACATCCGCGATGTCGCTGCGCTGGCCGGGGTGGCGGTGAAGACCGTCAGCCGGGTGCTTAACGGCCATCCCTATGTCAGCGCCGAGACCAAGGCGCGGGTCGACGAGGCGATGAAGGCGCTCGACTTCAGCCCCTCAATCGCTGCGCGCATCCTCTCGGGTGCGAAGTCGGGCCAGGTCGCCCTGATCTACGATAATCACAGCCCCTATTACATGTTCCAGATCCAGACCGGGTGCTGGGAAGCCTGCAAGGCCGACGGCATCCGCCTGCTCGCCCAGCCGGTCGACGTCGCCGATCCGGATGTCGGCGAGCAGGTCCGCGGACTGATCCGCGAAACCCATGTGGACGGGATCATCCTGTCCTCGCCGGTGACCGATTGCGACCCGGTGCTGCGAACGCTCGAGGCGATGAAGGTGCCCTTCGTGCGGATTTCGCCCGGCACCAACCACGCGCTGACCAGCTCGGTCTACATGGACGATGCGCAGGCCGCCGACGACATGACCACGCACATCATCAACGCAGGGCACCGGCGGATCGGGTTCATCAAGGGCCACCCCAATCACATGGGCTCCATGGACCGTCTGCGCGGGTACTGCCGCGCGCTCGAGCGGACCGGGATTGCCTTGGATCCCGAACTCGTCTGCGAGGGCGAGTTCGATTTCGAAAGCGGGGTAGCCGCGGCGCAGCATCTGCTTGGCCTAGCGCACCCACCGACCGCAATTTTTGCCTCGAACGACGATATGGCGGCCGGTGTGCTCGCGGTCGCGCATGACCGCAATATCGACTTGCCCGGCGAGCTTTCGGTCGCTGGATTCGACGATACCACACTGGCCCGGACGGTCTGGCCGCCGCTGACCACGATCCACCAGCCGATGGCCGATCTGGCCCGGACGGCTGCCGAAATCCTCATCGGCGGCGGGGGACTGACCCATCGCCGCCTCCCGCACACCCTCATCGAGCGCGCATCGGTCGCGCCGCCAGCCAGGACCAAATCATGAGCCAACTCCCCGCCGTACCCACTACCCGCGCTCTCGGAGGTAGTGGCATCGCTGTGTCGCCGATCGCCTGGGGCATGTGGCGGCTTGCCGAAGACGGCCGCGGCGCCGCCGACGCGGCAAAGCTGGTCCACGCCGCGCTCGATGCCGGAATTACCCTGCTCGACACTGCGGACATTTATGGCTTCGACGGTGCGGGCGGGTTCGGCGATGCCGAAGCCTTGCTGGGCGAAGTCCTCGCCGCCGAACCGGCGCTGCGCAGCCGGATGGTACTGGCGACCAAGGGCGGGATCATGCCGCCACTGCCTTATGACCAGAGCAGCGACTATCTCAATTCCGCGATCGACGCCTCGCTGCGCCGGCTCAAGACCGACGTGATCGACCTGTGGCAGATCCACCGTCCGGATATCCTCGCCCACCCGCAAGAGGTGGCGAAGACGCTCGATGCCGCGGTCAGCGCAGGCAAGATCCGCGCACTCGGCGTATCGAACTTCACCACCGAGCAGACCGCTGCGCTCAACCATTTCCTCGGCCACAAGCTGGTTGCCACCCAGCCCGAGATTTCGCCGTTACGGATCGACTGTTTCGAAAACGGCGAACTCGACCAGGCCATGATGCTGGGGCTGACTCCGCTCGCCTGGTCGCCGCTCGGCGGCGGGCGGCTCGCGTCGCCGGCGGGTGAGCGCGCGCTGCAGGTCGCTGCGGCACTCGACGTGGTGGCAGACAAGGCCGGGGTCTCGCGGACGGTCGCCGCCTACAGCTGGCTTATGGCGCATCCGGCCGGGATCGTCCCGATTATAGGATCGCAGAATGCCGAACGGATTGCCGAAGGCGCCGCTGCGATGGGCGTGCGTTGGACGCGCGAGGATTGGTACGCGGTGCTGGTCGCCGCCCGTGGGGAGCGCCTGCCATGAGCAAGCAGCAGCAATGCGAAGTCGCCTGGTTCTCTGCCTTGTGCGATGACGATTACGAATTCCTCGGCGTGCCTGACACCAGGCTCCAATCGAGTTGGGAGCACTGCCGCAATATCGTGCTGACGGCCGAGGAAGGCGGTTACGACAACATCCTGCTGCCTTCGGGCTACCAGCTCGGGCTCGACACCACGGTGTTCGCTGCCGCAATTGCCCCGTTCCTGCGTCGCCTCAAGCTCCTGTGGGCAACCCGCATCGGTGAGGACTGGCCGCCGCAGCTGGCCCGGCGCATCGCCACGCTCGACCGCATACTTGGCGCCAACGCCGCGGGCACCAGCGGGCGGCTCAACGTCAATATTATCTCATCCGATATGCCGGGGGAAAAGCTGGGCAGCGCCGAGCGCTATGCCCGCACCACCGAGGCGATCAAGATCATCAAGACGCTGCTCAGCGGCGAGCATCTCGATCACCAAGGCGACTTCTACAATATAGAGCTAGACCCACCGCGGATGACCACGCTTTCGGGCAAGGCGCCCGCGCTCTATTTCGGCGGGCTGAGCCATGAGGCACGTGAGTGCGCCGCCGAGGGCTGCGACGTCTATCTGATGTGGCCGGATACGATGGACAAGGTCCGCGAAACGATCGCCGACATGCGGACACGCGCTGCGCGTTTCGGGCGTGAACTGAAGTTCGGCTACCGCGTCCACGTCGTAGTACGCGATACCGAGGAAGAGGCACGCGCTGCCGCCGATCGCCTCGTCTCCAAGCTCGACGACGACATCGGCCGCGCGATCCGCGAAAAGTCATTGGATGCCGCCAACTACGGCGTCCAGCGCCAGGCGGAACTGCGCGCCTCTGCCCACAACGACGGCTATGTCGAGGAGAACCTGTGGACCGGGGTCGGCCGCGCGCGGTCGGGCTGCGGTTCGGCGATCGTCGGCGATCCCGATCAGGTGCTGAAGAAGCTGCGCGCCTACCAGGCCGAGGGCATTGAGGCCTTCATCCTCTCGGGCTACCCCCACGCCGCCGAGGCCGACCTGTTTGCCCGCCATGTCCTGCCGCAGCTCGAGCACGGTCCGCTCGACTTCGGCTGAAGAAGGAATTCGACTTGCCCATTCGCATCGTCGCCATCGGCGGCACCGTCAATCCCGGCAGCACCACCGAACAGGCACTGCGCCTTGCCGCTGCGGAAGCCGGCAAGGACGGGGCCGAGGTCCAGGTCTTCGGCGGGGCCTATCTCGGCGCCCTACCGCATTACCGCGGCGAAGGGCACACCCTGGCCGACGGCGCCGACATGGTCGAGGCGGTGCGCCAGGCCGACGGCTTGCTGATCGCCGCGCCGGGCTATCACGGCACGATCTCGGGGCTGGTCAAGAACGCACTCGACTACCTTGAAGAGCTGGCCAGGGACGAGCGGCCCTATCTCGATGGCCGCGCGGTCGGACTGATCGCGACCGCTTATGGCGACCAGGCGACGATGAGCACTTTGCAGACCCTGCGCTCGATCGTCCATGCTCTGCGCGGGTGGCCAACCCCGATGGGCGCGACGATCCGCACTTACCAGGGGCTGTTCTCACCCGATGGCGAATGCCTTGAAGATCGCGCCCGGATGCAGCTCGAACTGGTCGGCGCGCAGGTCCGCCGCGGAGCCGCAGCCTTTGCCAAGGGCGAACAATGAGCAGCGGGCTCGACGCAGCAGTCGCGGCACTGGCGGAGGGACGGATCATCGTCCTGACCGGCGACAAGCTGCGCGGCGGTGACATCGACTTTGCCGTAGCCGCCAAACATGCCGATGCGGCGGCTGTAAACTTCATGGCCACCCACGGCCGAGGGCTGATCTGCCTGGCGCTTACTCCGACCCGGGCGATGAAATTGGGCATTGGTCTGATCAATCCTGGTGCCGCGCGCCAGTCGGGCCGACCGCATGGCCGATCGATCGAGGCGCGCGAAGGGGTCTCGACCGGGATCTCTGCGGCCGACCGGGCACATACCATCGCGGTCGCTATCGATGACGCGTCGAGCGCCGACGACCTCGTCTCGCCCGGTCACGTCTTCCCGCTGATCGCCGCGCCGGGCGGCCTTTCCGAACGCCCGGCCGCGCTCGAAGCGGCGATCGAGCTGACCCGCCGGGCCGGTGCCGGCGACGCTGCGGTGATCTGCTCGATCATGCGTGATGACGGTGAGATGGCGCGGATTGAGGATGTCGCAGACCTGATTGCCAGACACGGGCTTGAGATCGTGGATATCGCCGCACTTATCTGACTAATAAACAGCTTTGCATTGGAACCAATCGGGGGCGTCGAACGTTCAGGCACCTGATGGAACCCCTGACCGGTTCAGGGGAAACATTATGCGTGGGTGTAGGGTTCAAGTCGGCATTTGCTGCCGAAGGCCTGTCAGCCGATCGGAGGCCCAGATTCCTAACGACCAAGCGCGCCTGCTCGCTGTTGAGTCTGCTTTGGCGGACAGCGAAGCCAGCTTTGCGATACTCACTGACGCGATGCCGCAGATGGTCTGGTCGACCCTACCCGATGGTTATCACGACTTCTACAACTCGCGCTGGTACGAATTTACCGGTGTTCCCGTCGGATCGACCGATGGTGAGGAATGGAACGGGATGTTTCATCCCGAAGATCAGGAGCGCGCCTGGGCGACCTGGCGGTACAGCCTCGAAACTGGCGAACCTTACGAGATCGAATACCGCCTGCGCCACCACAGCGGCGAATACCGTTGGACCCTGGGACGAGCGCTCCCCGTACGCAACGTCGAAGGCAAGATTACCCGTTGGATCGGGACCTGCACCGACATTCACGAACAGAAACAGATTGCCGAGCATAACGCACTGCTCAGCCGCGAATTGTCGCACAGGATCAAGAATATCTTTGCGATCATCTCGGGGCTGATCAACCTGACCCGCCGGGTCGCCGATGGCCCGCGGCCCGAATTGGCGGAACTGGCGCAGCGTGTCGCCGCGCTTGGGCGTGCGCACGAATTTGCCCGGCCGCATAGCGAGAAGTCTGCGCCTAAGTCCCCCGCGGGAACCCTTCGCGGACTGATTACCCAAATCGTCGAGCCCTACCAGTTCTCTCACATCGAACGCATCAAGGTTAGCGGGGACGATGTGGCGATCGACGATCGCGGCGCCACCCCGATCGCGCTTGTGATCCACGAACTGGCTACAAATGCTGCCAAGTATGGCGCCCTCCTGACCGAGGATGGCCGTGTGAATGTCGATATCGTTCGAGACGGGGACGCTGTTACGCTTAACTGGACCGAGCGGAACGGCCCCTATCTGGCTGGCGCTCCCAGTGAGAGCGGCTTTGGCACGCAACTTGCCGAACTGAGCGTCGAACGTCAGCTTGGCGGGTCGATCAAAAACCTATGGAAGCCGGAAGGTTTGGAGGTACAAATCGAACTGAAGTGCTCGCGGCTACACCGCTAGAGCAACAAGTGCCTGAGCCGATCAGGCCTTGGCAGCTTCGACGATTTCCTCGATATCGCTGTCATTCCACGGCTTGCTCTTCACGCCGAGCAGGCCTTCGAAGGGCTCACCGGCTTCGCGCGGATTACCGGTCAGGTAGTATACCTTGGTTCCATAACGCCCTGCCAGCTCCCTGGCGATTTGCGGTCCGGTGAATCCATCCCGTAAATTCAGATCGACCACCGCGACCTTCGGTTCCTGCTTGGCCAGTTCCAGCGCCGTTTCGGAATCCGGGGCAATGCCGATTACCTTGCATCCGAGGTCTTCAAATGCCTCTTCCAGATGCATAGCCACAAAAATTTCGTCTTCGACAATCAGTATCTTCACTGCAGAATTGCCTCCTAATCCGGTCAATTCAACTGACAAGCGCGAGTTCGGTTCCCGGCTGAACTGAGGCGGGCGAAGTTTTGCTGGAACGAATGCCGGCGAACTGAATTGACTTGACCGCCGACAAACGGAGGGTGCCGTCAAACTTGCATTCAGCGTCTGCGAAGAAGCTTGCCGAGAAGCCCTTTCAGCCGTGACCATCGCGAGACCGGCAAATCGATCTCGGCAAATCCAGGCTCGAACGCAGCCTCCGGAGCAGCCTCGGCTGGCGCAGGATCTTGTTGAGCGGGAAGGCCGGCCGGCTCCAGCGTCCAGCTTGGCGCCGCTTCCCATTCGATCGAGGGTTCTGGCACCGCCATTGATCCGGCCTCAACCGGTCGGGGAGCGGCAGTTGCAAGCAGGCTTTGCAGCCGCTGTTGCAGGTCGTGGTCGCGCGGTGCAAGCATATCGCGGATCTCGGAACCCGTCTTGACCGGTTTCTTGGCTAGCAGGAGGCCGCCTGTGTCGGGGTGGAACTCCGGTTCGCAGTCAGACTCGAACTGTCCGTCGGCATGATTGTCTGGCGCGAATTGCTGATCCGGCAAGGGATCGGGCGCCGGTCCGGCATCTTCTGGATGATGCAGTTGGCGCAAGCTGGCGATGCGCTGCGCCATTTCGTCTTCGTTCTCGTTGAGCACCAGTACGGCGCGTTTGCGTGCGCGGGGGATGCTGGTGACGAGCAGGCTGCTATAACGCGGAACCGGCACGCCCTGGCCCGCGGGCACCGTGTCCTCCTCGCCTTCGTTGGCCTTGAGCACGTCAGCGGGCATGCCCGCAACGGGTGCATCGAAGTATGGATAAACCCCGTTGCTTCCCGCCGTGACGCATAATGGCCGCGGCAGTCCGTGCCGCGCCACCTGTCCCTTTACGGCTTCGATCAGCAGAGCAGAAAGCAGGCAGGCGCCGATCGATCCCGCGAGCAGACCGGTCTCGTCAGGCTCGTCGCTCGACAGCAGTTCGGCCTCAAGCGCGGCGAGCGCTCCATAAAGATCGTCGATTCCGTGCACGGCAAGCGCAGTGTCGGCCGCTTCGCAATCTCCGCCCCAAGTGCAACCCTCCGACGAATAACCTTCAAGCAAGTCGTCGCGGCTGCTCTGCGAAAAGGGGAAAGCATCGTCGGTATAGTAAGCGGTTTCGATATGGGGTTGGAGCCGTCCTTCGGCATCCGGAACCGGGACTTCCTCACCGGCCCAGCCGAAAGCGATCGATAGAGCGGTGACCGGACGTCCGGGCCGGTCATGGCGGCCAATCGCCGTGCCAAGGCTGTCCCAGCCTGCGAACACCAGATCTTCCGGCTCTACCTTGATGAAGCGTTCCGGCAGCAGGCCGTTCGGCCCGGTGTAGGGTGCAAGCAAGGCGCGCAGGCGGGCAATGGCCGGGCTGACCCGTCCTTCTCGCAACCTGTTTTGGACCGAACGGCGGAAGTCTTCTTCGTTCAATCCATCGATGACGATGGTGGTCACACGCAATTTCCCGGGCCTGGCGGAGATGCCAATGTGCGCTGCAATGGTTTATTTGTCGTTACGTGGTCGCAACGAAGTGCACCTGACCGCACCCGGGAACGGGCGAAGGGCCAAGGTGTTTAACAAGGCATGCGGACCTGCCCACTGCTATCCCCAAACGGGAAACGGCGATGAAGCGCGTTTCCTTCGCTCAGCTAGCGACGCGCTGCGCCACGCTTATGGGTCAACCGGCCACTTTCATCGGCGCGACCGCGGCCTGCATCGTGTGGGCAGTCAGCGGACCGATATTCAATTATTCCGATACCTGGCAGCTGGTGATCAACACCGCCACTACGGTGCTGACTTTCCTTGCCGTCTTTCTGATCCAGAACAGCCAGAACCGCGACGGAGCTGCAATCCAGGCGAAACTGGACGAGATATTGCGGGCAATCGGTGAAGCGCGCAGCGGCTTCGTCGGGATCGAACGGCTTGAGGATATCGAGATCGAGCGCATCCGGGAAGCGCTCGAACGCGAGGTAATTCAATCGCGAGAGGCACAAGAGGACGAAGCAGTATCAGTCGACGAGCTATTGGCCGGACGCGCCGATCCGCAATCGTGACTGCAGGGAAATCTAAAGGGTGCAATTCGATGGGCGATAACCCATCGAGCTCGTTTGACTTAGCCAGTCATTTCGCATCACCAGAAAGCTGATCGATCCCATCCAAGGGGCCGCGGCATGGCCATTGTTCCCAGCGCAACAGTTCGCCCGTTCGGCACCACGGAAGAGGGGGAGCATGTCTATGCGATCAAGCTGGTCGGTGCAGGCGGCGCGCAGGTCACCCTGCTTACCCTGGGTGCGACGATCCAGTCGATCATGGTTGCAGACCGCGAAGGCCAACTTGCAGACGTCGTTCTTGGCCATGCCACTCCAGCCGAATATTGCGCCAGCCCGCATTACTTTGGCGCAACGGTGGGGCGTGTCGCGAACCGCCTTTCGGGCGGTCGCTGCCCGGTTGCCGGGAATGAATACCGAATTGACCGTAACGACGGGCGCAACGCCCTCCATGGTGGCGTAAACGGGTTCGACAAGCGCATCTGGACGATTTCGAGCTTGCAGCAAGGAGAAAGTCCGGGAGTTAACATGCAGCTCCAAAGTCCGGATGGCGACCAGGGCTTTCCCGGCAATCTGGCTGTCAACGCAAGCTTCCGACTCGATCCGGAGGACCGCCTGCACGTCGAATACCGCGCCTCGACCGACCGGGCGACTGCGGTAAACCTGACCAATCACGCATACTGGAACCTCGGCGGCGAGGGCAGTCGGCATGATGCGCTCGACCATGTGCTGATGATCCCCGCAGCGACCATTCTTGAAATTGACCGAGAGACGCTGCCTACCGGCAATTTCATTCCGGTCGGCGGCACACCGTTCGACTTCCGCGTTTCCAGGACAATCGCAGCCGGGTTTGGTGATTGGACTGATCCGCAACTCGTTATCGCAAGGGGCTATGATCATAACTGGGTGCTGAGCAGCGCAGAAGGCTTGCGGCTGGCTGCGACACTTGCCGATCCTCGGTCAGGCCGGGCGCTCGAGGTCTGGACGGACAAGCCGGGGGTGCAGTTCTATTCGGGGAATTTCCTCGATGGGACGCGCATGGGCAAATCGGGCAAGTACTACCGCAAGGGTGACGGTATTGCGCTTGAGCCGCAGAATTTCCCCGACACGCCCAATCGGCCCGAATTCGGCTCTATCGAAATCGTTCCGGGCGGTATCTATCGCCATCGGATCGTATTTTCCTTCTCCCAATTTTGACGTTTGGGCGGCGCTGTCGGCGGTATTGGGATCGTCCCGGCCTTTTGAGACCGGCTGGCGGTGCTGTCAGTCTAATCGCAACTCGTCTCCGAATGGCGGAGTGGTAGCTTTGGATTCGAGGGTTCAGGCCATGAGTGACTGCCAGTCGGCCAGTGCGGCCGAGCGTCGCTCCTTGTATGTCTTTCGATCGACGAGGTGGCGTTCCTGGTTGAAGTGGTTGTGGACGTTGGCATGGACCGAGGCGAACTTCTGGAGCGTCTTCATTCGCCTGAAGCGGAGCATCGCGCGTTCTCGTCGACGGAACGAGAGATGGCTGTTCTTGACCCGGTTGTTGGCCCAGCGGCCGATCTCCTGCTTGTCGGCATTACCCAGCTCGTTCATTGCGGCGCGGTAGGAGCGTAGGCCATCGGTCGTGATCTTTTCCGGCGATCCGTGGCGCTTCAGCGCCTTCTTCATGAAGGGGAGTGCCGCTTCCTTGTCGCGGGTCTTCGTGATGTAACTCTCGAGGATCTCGCCTTCCTGGTCGACCGCGCGCCACAGGTAGACCATCTCGCCATTCAGCTTCACGTACATCTCATCAAGGTGCCAGCGCCACTACCGGAAGCCGCGCATCCGGCTGACCCGCTGCCGCCGGATGTCGCCGGCGAACATCGGCCCGAACCGGTTCCACCAGCGCCGCACCGTCTCATGGCACAGGTCGATCCCGCGCTCGAACAGCAGGTCCTCGGCGTTCCGCAGCGACAGCGGGAACCGCACGTACAACATCACCACGAGGCGGATCACCTCGGGCGAGGAGTTGAAGTAGCGGAACGGACTGGCAGGCTCCGGTTTGTAGCGGCGCATCGGCGCTGGCTAGCAGCACATTCGGGAACGGGGCAATTTGGTCTGACAGCGCCTCGGGTCGTTCCTAGCCTAGCCGCAAAGGCGCCTTTGGGGTGGAAAACGGACATTATGCCAGTTCAAATTTGACTAACAAGCCAGAAGCCTAAGAGCCATGTCAGCAACCCGGTAGCCAACAATCCGACCAAGATACGAAGCGCTAGATGCAATCGGGGACCATCCGTCACCGATGAGATTGCGATCATATAGACTATTGCAATGGCAGCAGCCCCAGCCACCATGGCGCGACTGCCGCTCGTGGCTGCGATCACAAGCAGCCCGAAAGCCATCAAGGGGATGAGAACAAGGTTCCAGGCGAGAAGCCGCATTAGCGAGGTCTGACTAATCTCAGAAATGTCTGCAATAGGGGCGCTCGCCCACCAGCGACAATGTGGCATTTGGGGTGGAAAGCGGACGGATTGTGCCGTTCGCGAGCAGTCAATTCTGCCCGATTGAGTCGATAGATTTTTGCGAAATCGGCTGACTCCCGGCGACCTGGATCAACTCACAGTCCGAAAGAATCAATGAAGTAGGCTCTCTTTCGGCATGTCCGGGTCGGCATGAAGCGGTGAGATCAGAAATCGTCGAGCTTTTGTTGATGTAGGAATGTTCTGACGAGAGCCAGGGGTCCAAGGACCGTCCCTGCAAAATCCGATCCGCTACAACGTTCCTGATGACGCTACCGATCCGGACGTTCAAATATGCCAGCCCTACTGCATCATCATGACTGAGATGACAGTTCTTCGAAATCGGAAAAATCGCCAGTCGCTGCTGAGCCACCTTCGTAATTATTGCTTTACCCGTTATTGAAATTCGACCGCCTTCGACCTGCCCCCAGCACGATAAATCGTGGGTATAGGAGGCCAGTGAAACGAGGCGGCTGTTCTGCTTTGATTGTTGGTTTTGCCCTGAGCACCCGAGCAATGCGGACGCAATTAACGGGAGCGCAGCAGCAGACCTCATAGGGCGAGCTTGCAGCAACTCGGTGATGTCCGCAATCATGTCGTTGCCGGCCCAGCCGCAACGGAGCATTTGGGTTGGTTAGCGGTCGTTTGGCAAGACGTCGCAAACTTCCGCCAGCGATCGAATTTTCCTATCGGCGATTGCGATCTCTTGCTTTTGGGCATGCAGAATGCCCCAAGGTCCGCGCTCAACGAAAATGGTAAATAGGCCCGCTGCACCGGCGGGCAGAATGTCGTTGTCGAGGCGGTCGCCGACATAGGCAATTTCCTCAGGCTGAAATCCAGTCTCCGCAATGATCCGTTCAAAAAAGCGCACCGATGGCTTTTCGATTCCCCAACCCATCGAGGACGCAACAAGGTCAGCATTGACGCCGCAAGATTTGAGCGCGGCCTCAGCCGCCTCGGGCTGGTTCCCTGCAATGCCTATGAAATAGCCCTGCTTCCGCAGCTTCGCGAGGATAGGAAGCGCGTCAGGATAAAGGTCCCCCACCTCGATCTGGTAACCCGCGCCCGCTGCTTCACGATCACGCGCCAGCTGATCCAGATCGGCACCTGGAGCAAAATAATCAAAGACTCGTCGGTGGTGCTCGCCTCGTTCCAAAACTGAACCGAACGCAGCAAAGAATGTCAGACGAGGAACATCAAGCCAGTCCGCCCAAAGGCTCCATTGCCGAGTTTCATCAACCAGCGTCTCACCAACGTCGAAGAAGATCGCCCGGATCATACAATCCATGATAGCGTCGACGAGCTGAGCGTAAAGCTCGTGGTCAGGTTGGCAGCTTTCGGCCCATTCCGAAGCCGGCCGTAGCATCAAATTAAGGGTGGTTAGCGGCCATTGTATGTCCAGCCGACGTAGCAGTCTTCGTCAATCAAACCGACAAGCTGGCTCCCATCGGTTCCGATAAAGATTACCTTCGCGACGTAGCCCGGACTGTCGTTTGCAACTTCTGCTGCATCAGAAGCGTATCTTTCCTGCTCCGACCTTGTCGAGCGATTGAGCATTCCGTGCTTTGCCTCGCGCGCCAAGTCGATCGCCTTTGATCCAGACAATCCCTTGCAGTCTGTGGACGCGGCGAAGGGACACAGCCGGACAGAAGCAGAGCCGAAATTGCGCAAGAGATGCTTGTGCGGAGATTCACGGCAAACACATGAGGTAAGCTCGGAATGTCTGCAATGGCGTGGTCGCTCGAAAAGCCGGAACGTCGCAATTGGGGTGGAAAGCAGACGTTCGCCCTTGCGTTTGCGAGCATGCATTGTGAGGATGCCTGATGCCAATCATGGAAGCGCTATGGATTACGGGCGTCCTCGCGCTCCCACTGGTGGTACTTGCCGTGATTATGCGTCGGCGGAGCCGAACCGCCGACTATATCGAAGGCAGAGCAGTCAGGGCCGATCTCCCATGGTGGGTTAGAAACTGTGAAACTCTAATGATTCTGGCGTTTGGACATCTGTGGGGTGCGGTGAGTTTTAAGCTATTCCATTTCTTTCAGGAAAGCAGCCTGGGGGCAAATGGGCCATCGCGCGGGGCAACGGCAGTTTACGTCGGCATGGGCATCATTTTCATTGTAGTCCCGATGGCAATGCTCTCTTCAAACGTGGCAAGTTGGTGCATCCCCTTCCTTCGAGCCGCCAATCAAGAGGCGTTTCGCGGAACTCACGTTTCGTTCAAGTCAGCGAATGCGGGACTGGCCAAGTTTGCTTCGATATCCGTGTCCTTTGGCTTGTTGTTGCTTTTGGCTGCAGCGATTGAGCCGTGGAACCGTTAGAGTCTGCATTCTAGTCGATTATTTTCTAGGCCTAAATTCCGCTTTGGGGTGGTTAGCGGACATCTAAATCGCGATATTCCGCTCGGCAGGGTCTGGGTCGTCAGTCCCTGTGCGGTGTTGAGGTAGGGATCTATTGAAGCGCCGTCTAAATTGCATAGCCGCTTCGCTCTCGTTGGTGCTCGCCGAAACTTCGCGAAGACCATCCACCTCAAAGGTCATAACGTCGCCAGGCAAATGGCCCGACGTCAGCCTGCCTTCCAACGAAACAAAAATTGGCCGAATTTCGCCTTCGTATGGCGCAGCGCGCCACGCCCCAAAAATGCGATCATAAACCTCTGAAGGCCCACTGATCCGGAATGTGCAATAAGGGTAAGCTGTCGCAAATGTCGCGTCGCCAGTGCTTATCGCTATAGCCACACCCCTGTAAGTCGCATGCGAAGCTGACAAGCAAGCATCGGACTGTGTGATTGCCGAGCGAGCTATGCACGCTGTTAAGAAAGCGATCACTGTGAGGCGCAACCCGGCTTGCATGTTCGCACCTTGAGCGCGGCCCGTTCGGTCCGCAATGGCGTCTTTCATCGAGCAGCCGCGACGACGCATTTGGGGTGGAAAGCGGACGTTGGCGGCTCAGTCAGAAGCGCGGACGAACTGAGTTACGAACTTCACATTGTAGGCATGGAACGACCCGTCTGGGGTGATAACGAGTCCGGTTATGTTAGAGCGCTGAAATGTGTCCTCGTCAGAATCATCGTCGACCATTAGGCTCACGGTCAGGGCCCCATCATCCACTTCGATCAACTTATAGTCGTATTCAACAGTCTGGCCAAAGCAGGCGACTTCTCCTCCATCGATGACCAGTTCGACAGTGGGGTCATTTGCATCAATCCAGCGTCCCTGCATCGGCGCTGGGATTGGATCTGCCCGGCCGAGTTGCTCCATAGGCTTAAACGTCTCCAAAATTGCATTTTGCCGATTGCACTCAATGTCCGCAAGCGGGTCGCTTCTGCCCAGCCGCAACGGAAAAATTGGGGTGGAAAGCGGACATCGCGAACTCCGGCCGTCAAACCAGCCAACCGCTATTCTTCAGATGTCGGCGGGAGGCCAGGGTCAGGTATTGGCCCAGCGAGCCAATATGCGCATCCGAAGTAGTCGTAGAGACCACGCTTCCAGCGAGGCAGCTTACGTCTCGCTAATTCGCGCCGCGCGATAATCCATTCGCGAGACGTCTCGCCAAACCTCTCTCGGTAGGCCCAAACACGATGGTCCGGGAGGTCTCGGCAGTAAGAGACTGGATCCGGCGGAGTCATCCACTTTTCGACGCGCTTACGCCAAACGTAGAAGTGCCTGACAGATTGAACGCCAAAGCCCGCGCTAACGGCGATAAG
>JBJTMA010000059.1:0-4843 GCA_046063295.1 Novosphingobium sp. | reverse complement strand
GGCATCATCAGCCAGGTGATCTCGACCTTCTCGAAGAAGCCGGTGTTCGGCTACCTCGGCATGGCTTACGCGATGGTCGCGATCGGCGTGGTCGGTTTCGTCGTTTGGGCGCACCACATGTACACCACCGGCATGAGCCTCGACACCAAGATGTACTTCAACCTCGCCACCATGGTGATCGCGGTGCCCACCGGCATCAAGATCTTCAGCTGGATCGCGACGATGTGGGGCGGCTCGATCGAGTTCAAGAGCCCGATGGTCTGGGCGATTGGCTTCATCTTCCTGTTCACCGTCGGCGGTGTGACCGGCGTGTACCTTGCCAACGGCGGCATCGACGACGTGGTGCAGGACACCTACTTCGTGGTTGCGCACTTCCACTACGTGCTGAGCCTCGGTGCGGTGACCTCGCTGTTCGCGGGCTTCTATTACTGGTTCCCGAAGATGAGCGGGCGGATGCACTCCGAATTCCTCGCGCACCTGCACTTCTGGGTGTTCTTCGTCGGCGTGAACATGATCTTCTTCCCGCAGCACTTCCTCGGCTACCAGGGCATGCCGCGCCGTTATCCGGACTATGCCCCGGCCTATGCCTACTGGAACCACTGGTCGTCGATCGGTTATCTGGTGATGGCGGCATCGATCTTCATCTGGTTCGCCAACATCATCTACGCCTTCACGGCCGGCAAGAAGGCTGCCGACAACTATTGGGGCGAAGGCGCGACGACGCTCGAATGGACGCTGTCGAGCCCGCCGCCGTTCCATCAGTTCGAAACGCTGCCCGTTATCGAAGACGTGCCGCACCACTGAGGCGGACTGCAGTAAGGTTGATCACGAAAAGTCCCGGTCCCTGCGGCCGGGACTTTTTCGTTGGAGAGGATTAGCACATGCCAGAATTCCGCATGATCGACGTTGGCGAGGTAACCCTTCGCTGTGCCATTGAAGGGCGCGGGCCGTTGGCGATCATGGTCCACGGCTTTCCCGAAAGCTGGTATTCCTGGCGGCACCAGATCGGCCCTGTCGCCGATGCCGGCTTTACCGCCTGCGCGATCGACGTGCGCGGCTATGGCGGGTCGGACAAGCCGAAGGACGTTTCGGCCTACGCGATGGAACGGATCGTCGGCGATCTGGTCGGGCTGCGTCGGGTGCTTTCGCCGGACCAGAAGGCGATCCTCATCGGTCATGATTGGGGGGCACCCATCGTGTGGAATTCGGCCTTCACCAATCCGCAGCATTTCAGCGCGGTCGCCGGGCTTTCGGTGCCGTTCAGCGGTGCGCCGCAGCGCCCGTTCACCGATGTGTTCCGCGAGCATTTCACCAGCCAGGGACGGTTCTTCTACCAGGAATATTTCCAGGAGCCCGGCGTGGCTGAGGCCGAGGCGGAGGCGGACCCGCGCGATTTCGTGGCGCGGATGATGTACTCGATCTCGGGTGATGTGCCCGAAGGTGAATATTGGTCGAAGAAGCTTGGAGCCACGTTCCTTGAGGGATTGCCCGATCCGCAGCCCGTGCCTTGGCTGAGCGAGGCTGATCTCGATTACTACGAGAACGAGTTTCGGCACTCGGGCTTTGCCGGACCGCTTAACCGCTACCGCAATCACGAGGCCGACTACGAATGGCTGCGCGCCTGGCAGGGCAAGCGGATCGAGCAGCCGTGCCTATTCATCGGCGGCACCCGCGATCCCGCGACCACGCTGTTCGGCGCGGTCGAGGACCCGGTGGCGATGATGCGCCTGGTCGCGCCCAAGGTCGAAGGTCACGTCCTGCGCGGCGTCGGCCACTGGACCCAGCAGGAACGCCCGGCCGAGGTGAATACCCTGCTGATCGACTGGTTGAAGCGGTTATGAGCGCGAAAAGCGAAACCGGGGCGCAGCGCGCCATCCTGATAAGCGGTGCGGCATCGGGCATCGGCCTTGCAACCGCGCGTCTATTCGCGGGTAAGGGCTGGCTGGTCGGCGCGCTGGACCGCGATGAAACGGGTCTGGGCCGGCTTTCAGCAGAACTCGGCAATGCCGTGTGGACGGCGACAGTCGACGTGACAGACCGGGCCGAAGTGCTCGCTGTCGTGGCTGGTTTCGGTGAGGTCGCTGGTCGGCTCGACGTGCTTCACAACAATGCCGGTATCGACGCCAAGGGACCGTTTGCCGAAATGGACTGGGCCGTGATCGAACGTCTCGTAGCGATCAACCTCCTGGGCGGAATGAGCTTGGTCCACGCGGCAATTCCGCTGCTTGCGCAGACCGAGCGCGCGCTCTGTCTGACCACCTGTTCTGCTTCCTCGATTTTTGGCCAGCAGAACATGGCTGTCTATTCGGCAACCAAGTTCGCCGTGCGCGGGCTAACCGAGGCTCTGTCTGTCGAACTGGCGCCGCACGGTGTGCGCGCGGCCGATCTTATCCCTGGCATCATCGATACCGGCATGCTGTCAGAGGCTGAAAAAGCCATGCTGCCGAACGAAGGCCCGCTGCGGGTCATCCCGCCGAGTGCCGTCGCCGAGGCCGCCTGGGCCGCGTGGGAAGGCGACCGACTCCACTGGTTCATTCCGCCCGAACTCGCCGCGCTAGACCTCGCAGCGCGGCAGGATGCCGAAGCGGTGCGCGACCGGCGGATTGCCGGTAGTCCCGTTTGATCCCTTTCGTCCGGGCACTTTCGAGCCTATAGGCGCGCTCGATCATGTCTACTGCCCCCGCCCAACCGATTCCCTTGCCCGCCGACTGGCGCGACTTCTGGTCGCTGACCAAGCCGCGCGTGATGAGCCTGGTGATCTTCACCGGACTGTGCGGGCTGCTTGCGGCGCCGGGTTCGGTCAATCCGGTGATCGGCTTCGTGGCGGTGCTGTGCATCGCGGTGGGGGCCGGCGGATCGGCCGCGCTCAATATGTGGTGGGAAGCCGATATTGACGCGAAGATGAAGCGCACTGCCAATCGCGCATTGCCGGCGGGGCGGATGGACCGCACCGTGGCGCGCGATTTCGGGATTGCACTGTCGGTTGGCTCGGTGCTGGTCATGGGGCTGGCGGCAAGCTGGCTGTGCGCCGCGATCCTGGCCTTCTCGATTTTCTACTACGCGGTGATCTACACCATGTGGCTCAAGCCGCGCACCCCGCAGAACATCGTGATCGGCGGCGGGGCAGGTGCCTTCCCGCCGCTTATCGGCTGGGTTGCCGCGACGGGCCAGGTCACCCTGATGCCCATACTGCTGTTCGCGATCATCTTCTTCTGGACCCCGCCTCACTTCTGGGCGCTCGCGCTGTTCGTTGAGACCGACTACGCCGCTGCCGGCATTCCGATGATGCCGGTGGTTGCCGGGCACAAGTCGACCCGGCGCCAGATCCTGATCTATGCCGTGCTGCTGCTGCCGATCGCGCTTGCACCGTTCCTGCTCGGCCTTACCCACTGGATCTACGGGGCATCGGCGCTTGTGCTTGGTGCAGTGTTCCTGCTCCTCTCGCTGCGCGTTGCGACATTCCGCACGGCAGAGAACGATGCAGACATGAGCGCGGAAAAACGGTTGTTCGCTTTCTCCGTTTTCTACCTTTTTGCCTTGTTCGCCGCACTGGTGGCGGACCGCATGATCCTGGGATGATCCTCGCATGACCGATCTTGACCCCAATGCCGAACGCCAACGGATCATCAAGGGCCGCAACCGCGCATTGGCGCTGGTGCTGTTCGGCCTGGTGGTGCTCTTCTTCGCGATCACCATCGTAAAGCGGATGCCCTGACCGTGGCCTCGCGGGTCACTCCCAATCTCAAGCTCAATCGCAAAGTGGCGATCTATGCCGCGGTGTTCGCTGCGTTCATGCTGGCGATGGGCTTCGCTTCGGTCCCGCTCTATCGCATTTTTTGCCAGGTCACCGGCTTTGGCGGAACGACCCAGCGCGCCAATGCGGCTGAAGCGGCGAAGGTCCAGGTTGCAGCCAGGACCATCTCGGTGCGGTTTGACGGGAATGTCGAAAACGGGATGCCGTGGAAGTTCGGCCCCGAACAGGTGACGCAGGACATGCGCATCGGTGAGCGCAAGATCGCTTACTTCACCGCAGAAAACACTTCGGACCATCCGATTACCGGGGTGGCCAGCTTCAATGTCGAACCGGACCTTGCGGGGCTCTACTTCAAGAAGATCCAGTGCTTCTGCTTCAACCAGCAGACCCTGCAGCCGCATGAAAAGGTGCGCATGCCGGTGCTCTATTACGTCGATCCCGCGATCCTCAAGGACCCCGAAAGCGCGGCGACGACGCAGATCACGCTGAGTTACACCTTCCACGTGTCCGCCGACCAGAGCGCCGCGAAGGCTGCACCTGTTGAGCCAGCGTCAAAGGCACTGGACCGGGCGGAAACGGCGCGATAAGGGCCTAATCGAGTTTTGCGCCGGAAGCTTCGCGGCTCCGGCAATTTTGGCACAACAGGGACCGAAAGCATCATGGCCGGCACCAAGAACCATCAGTATCACATCCTCGATCCGGACATCATGCCGTTCATGGGTGCCTTCTCCGCTCTTCTCATGACGAGCGGCCTGGTGCTTTACATGCACGATATGCCCGCGGGTAAGTTCGTGTTCCCGCTGGGCTTCGCGGCGGTGCTGTTCACGATGTGGCAGTGGTGGACCAAGGTCGTGGCCGAGGCGCACCAGGGCCATCACACCCCGGTTGTCCAGCTGCACCTGCGCTATGGCATGATCACATTCATCGCTTCGGAAGTGATGTTCTTCGTCGGCTGGTTCTGGGCGTTCTTCGACTTTTCGTTGTTTCCCTCGACCCTGACCGACGTGGTCGGCGGGCAGTGGCCGCCCAAGGCGCTCGAAGCCGTGCTCAACGCCTGGGACCTGCCGCTGCTCAACACGCTGATTCTGC
>JBJTMA010000058.1:0-3557 GCA_046063295.1 Novosphingobium sp. | reverse complement strand
GCCGCTCGGCGAGAGCTGAGCCGATCCCCGGCACCGTCTTGGCCACCGTTTCGATTTCCCGCGCGGTGCGGTCGATGTCGTCGAGGTTCGCGCCCGACACTTTGATGCCAATCGGGCTTTTGATGCCGGTGGCCAGCATGTCGATCCGGTTGCGGATCGGCGGAATCCAGAAGTTGGCGAGACCGGGGACTTTGACGGTTCTGTCGAGCTCGTCGATCAGCTTGGCCTGGGTCATGCCGCTCCGCCATTGGCTTTTCGGTTTGAACCGGATGGTGGTCTCGAACATCTCGAGCGGAGCCGGGTCAGTGGCAGTGTCGGCTCGCCCAGCCTTGCCGAATACGCTTTCAACCTCCGGGACGGTCTTGATCAGCCGGTCAGTCTGTTGGAGCAACATCGCCGCTTTCGCGCTCGAAATTCCCGGCAGAGCCGAGGGCATGTAGAGTAAATCGCCTTCGTTCATCTGCGGCATGAACTCACCGCCGGTCTGGCTGATCGGCCAGAGACTGGAGGCGAAAACCAGCCCGGCAATGACCAGCGCCTTTTTGGGCTTGGCCAGAACCCAGTCGAGCGCCGGGCGGTAGATACGGGTAAGGAAACGGTTGATCGGATTGCTGTCCTCGCTGGGGACGCGTCCCCGGATCAGCCAGCCCATCAGCACCGGGATCAGCGTGATCGAGAGCAGCGCCGCGCCCGCCATCGCATAGGTCTTGGTGAAGGCCAGCGGCGCGAACAGCCGCCCTTCCTGTCCTTGCAGCGAGAAAATCGGGATAAACGAAAAGGTGATGATGAGCAGGCTGAGGAACAGCGCCGGGCCGACCTCCGCCGCAGCATCGGTGATGACACGCCACCGCTCCGATCCTTCCAGTTCCCTGTCGGGATTGTCATGGGCCCAGCGTTCGAGATGCTTGTGGGCATTCTCGATCATCACGACCGCCGCATCGACCATCGCGCCGATGGCGATGGCGATACCGCCCAATGACAGGATGTTGGCGTTGAGACCCTGCAACCGCATGACGATGAACGCGAACAGGATGCCGAGCGGCAGTGTCAGGATCGCGACCAGCGCCGAGCGGGCGTGCCACAGGAAAAGGCCGCAGACGAGCGCGACGATCAGGAATTCCTCGAACAGCTTGCCGGTGAGGTTTTCGACCGCGCGGTCGATCAGGCCCGAGCGATCATAGGTGGTGATGATCTCGACACCGGGCGGCAGACTGGCCTTGAGTTGCGCTAGCTTGGTGCGGACGCCCTCGATCACTTCGCGGGCATTCTTGCCCTGGCGCATGACAATCACACCGCCCGCGACTTCGCCCTCGCCGTTGAGTTCGGCAATTCCGCGCCGCATGTCGGGGCCGACCTGCACCGTGGCGACATCGCCCAATGTCACTGGAATACCGCCCGCTGCCGTGCGGATCGGAACGGCGCGGAAGTCGTCCAGTGTCTTGAGATAGCCGGAGGCGCGGACGATATATTCGGCTTCGGCCATTTCGACGACCGCGCCGCCCGTCTCCTGATTAGCGCGCTTGAGCGCTTCGGCCACATCGTTCGCCGTAACGCCATAGGATGCGAGCTTCTGCGGATCGACCACCACCTGGTACTGTTTGACCATGCCGCCGATGCTGGCGACTTCGGCGACGCCTGGGACCGTTTTCAGCTCATAGCGCAGGAACCAGTCCTGAATGCTCCGGAGCTGCGCGAGGTCGTGCTGTCCGGTCTTGTCGACCAGTGCATATTCGTAAATCCATCCCACGCCGGTTGCATCGGGTCCGAGTGAAGCGGTTGCGCCCGCTGGCAGTTTTCCTTGCACCTGGCTCAGATATTCGAGCACGCGCGATCTCGCCCAATAGAGATCGGTGCCTTCCTCAAAAAGCACATAGACGAAGCTGTCGCCGACGAAGGAATAGCCCCGCACAACCCGCGCGCCGGGCACCGAGAGCATCGTCGAAGTAATCGGATAGGTAACCTGGTTCTCGACAATCTGCGGGGCCTGGCCAGGATATGTCGTGCGGATGATGACCTGCACGTCGGAGAGATCCGGCAGCGCATCGACCGGCGTGGTTCGCACCGCGCCAATGCCGATCACCGTCAGCACCAGCGCCGCGATTACGATGAGCCCGCGTGCCTTGACCGAGGCGCGGATAATCCATTCGATCATTGCTTCGCCCCCAGCTTACGGGCCGGAATCCCGGTCAGGCTCGCTTCGGAATCGAGCAGGAATTGTCCAGAAGCGACCACCTTTTCGCCGACAGCCAAGCCTTCGAGGATCTCGGTCTGTCCGCCACCTTCGCGACCGGTGCGAACTTCCGCAGGCTGGTAGCGACCATTGCCGATGGCCAGCATGACAATTGTACGCGTGCCCGTGCGAATAACCGCTTCGCTCGGCACCAGCAGCGCCGTGCTGCCCGTTCCGCCGAACGCGACCTGCGCGAACATGCCGGGACGCAGACGTCCTCCCCGGTTGGCGAGTTCGATCCTCACCGTGATTGTCCGGCTGTCGGATTGCGCTGTAGGCAGGATCGCGATGATCCGCCCGCCAAAGGCCTCGCCCGGAAAGGCAGTGAGAGTCGCGCTCGCACTTTGACCGACGCGCACCGCACCTGCCTGCGCTTCGGGCATGGCGGCATTGAGCCACACCGTGCCGATGCCGTTGACCTGGGCCAGGGTCTGGCCTTGGGACAGGGTCATTCCGGCGCGGACGTCGAGCGTCTGAATCACTCCCGAAATCGGCGATGTGATCGCGATCGTGCTGTTGGTTCGCCCGCTGCGCTCAACACTGGCGATCAAGCCGTCGGGCATGCCCAATAACTTGAGCCGCTGGCGCGCTGCGGTGGTGAGATCGGGTCTGCCCAGCCGCCTGACCGCGAGGAACTCAGTCTGCGCGCCACTCCATTCGGGCAGTTGCACATCGGCGATCGGCGCCCCGGTACGCACGACATCACCGGGCGCGCGGGCATAGACGCGGGCAACGAAGCCACCCGAGCGCGCCTGAACGATCGCGACATCGCGTTGGTTGAAGTCGATGCTGCCAGTGACGTTGAGCGACCCGGTGAGGCTGCCCATCTGTGCTGGAACCACCCGAATGCCGAGGTTCTGCATAGCCGCGGGATCGATCGTCACTCCGGGAGGGCCGCCCGGCGTCGCGCCGTCATCCGCATACTTGGGCTGGGTCTTCATCCCCATCGATGAAAGCGAATTGGGATTGTCGTAGTGCTCGGCTGGAACCATGGGATCGTACCAGTAGAGAATCTTTCGTTCGGTTTGGCTGGAACCGGTCTCGGTGCCTGATCCGCCGCGTTGCCCGAGCCAGTATCCGCCGCCGCCCGCGATCAGCACCGCAGCCATCAATCCAGCGCGCCAGCGCGCCGCCGTTGTCGCGTCCATGCTCATGGTCGCATCTCCCCATAGGTATAATTGATCCGGATTACGTCGCGCGCGACATCGGCTTCGCGCGACAAGGCATCAACCTCAGCTTCGGCCAAGGCGAGAGTCGAGAGCAGAGCGCTCCCGAGATCGAGCTTGCCTGCGCCATAACTTGCCATGTCGAGTTCGGCCCGGCGCTT
>JBJTMA010000057.1:0-21833 GCA_046063295.1 Novosphingobium sp. | reverse complement strand
TTCCACGAGCACCGCACTTTCGCCAACGGGGTGATGCTGGGCATCAACTCGTTCGACCAGTTCGGCGTGGAACTGGGCAAGGAAATCGCCAAGAGCATCGTCGCCGGCGGCGCCACGTTCGACGCCAGCACCGAGGCGCTGCTGGCGGAGGCGGGGATCAAGTAGCGCCGCTTTCGAGGCTGCGAGGAAAACCGGCTGGCAAAGCGATCCATCCCGCCCCATATCGCGCGCACAACAGGAGCGCGGGAATGGCAGACTTCGACTACGACCTCTTCGTGATTGGCGCCGGTTCGGGCGGGGTGCGGGCGAGCCGGATTGCAGCCTCGCATGGCGCGAAGGTGGCGGTGGCGGAGGAGTTCCGGGTCGGCGGAACCTGCGTGATCCGCGGCTGCGTGCCCAAGAAGTTGCTCGTCTACGGTTCGCACTTTGCCGAGGAACTGCAGGACGCGGCGCATTACGGCTGGTCGGTAGAGGGCATGAAGTTCGACTGGAACGTGCTGCGCGATACGGTGCTGCGCGATGTCGACCGGCTGGAGACCGCGTACATTTCGACGCTCGACAACAACAAGGTCGAGCATTTCCACGAGCGCGCGGTTGTGACCGGGCCGAACTCGGTCAAACTCGCCTCGGGACGGGAAATCAGTGCGAAATATATCCTGATCGCGGTCGGCGCCTGGCCGGTAATGCCCGAGTTCGAGGGCAGCGAGCTCTGCATCACCTCGAACGAGGTGTTCCATTTGCCCGAACTCCCGAAGCGCGTGGTAATCCAGGGTGCGGGTTATATCGCGATGGAATTTGCCGGGATCTTCAACGCGCTCGGCTGCCATGTGACCGTGGTCAACCGCAGCGAGACGGTACTGCGCGGGTATGATTCCGCACTGCGTGATCGCCTGCTGCAAATCACCATGGCGCGCGGGATCGAATACAAATTCAATTCGCCGCTCAAGAAGGTGGAAAAGCTCGACAACGGGTGCCTGCAGGTTACCGCTGGCGATCACGACCCGTTCGTGGCCGATGTCGTCCTCGTTGCCACCGGGCGCAGGCCGAAAACGGCGGGACTAGGCCTTGATAGCGTGGGAATCGAACTGGGTGAGGGCGGTGAAATTCCGGTCGATCAGTTCAGCAAGACAACCTGCGACAGCATCTATGCGGTGGGCGACGTTACAGACCGGGTCCAGCTCACCCCGATCGCGATCCGCGAGGGCCATGCGGTGGCCGACACGCTGTTCGGCGGCAATCCGCGCTCGACCGATTACGAGGCGATTCCCTCGGCGGTGTTTTCGCAGCCGCCGCTCGCTTCGGTGGGACTGACCGAGGCGCAGGCGCGGCAGAAGCTGGCCGGGGCGGTCAAGATCTTCACCGCCGACTTTCGCCCGATGAAAAACGTGTTCGCCAGCCGGCACGAGCGCGGGCTGTACAAGCTTGTCATCGATGAAAGCACAGACAAGGTCATCGGCGTGCACATGATCGGCCCCGAAGCCCCGGAGATCCTGCAGGCAGTGGCGATTGCGGTGCGTGCCGGGCTGACCAAGGCCGATTTCGACGCGACCGTCGCGCTGCACCCGTCGATGTCCGAAGAACTGGTGCTGATGCGCTAGGCTTTTGCCACTTCAAGGCCGCGGCGCTCCATCGCCGCGGTCAGCACCTGGCGCAGCCGCGGCGTCCAGCGCCGTTCGAACAGGCTTGCGCCCGCGATCGCAAGCGCCTGCAGCGCCGCGATCAAGGGGGCGAGGGTCCACATGCTGTGCGCCTTGATGCCCAGCGTGATCAGCAGGCACATCACCGGCCAGTGCATCAGGTAAAGCGTGAACGAGCTGCCTGCGAGCAGCTTTATGGCAGGCGCACACCGTTCGAGCAGCGGGGCGGCGCGCTGTGCCAGCGGCCCCAGTCCGGCGAACACCGCGACCAGAGCCGGTGCCATCAGCCAGTCGGCCAGCCATACGCGTGAGTAGCTGGCGTTGAGCGCAGCGATCGGAACGCGGTGCATGGTCATGTTCAGAAGCGGTTCGGCCAGACCGGCGAACAACCAGAAGAACCAACAGCCCAGCGCGACCAGCAAAGCTGCCTGAAGCGGCGACAGGATCATCTGCGGCAGGCGCCGTGCCAGCCATACCCCGGCGAGCCAGACCGGCATCAACATCACGACATTGAGGCCGGCGAGCAGGGCCAGCGCAGCGAGCCAGAGCAGCCGGCGCGAACCGCGCAGGAACACGGCAGCGGCAAACAGTGCATAATACCACACCTCGTAGCACAGCGACCAATAGGGCGAATTCCACACTGGACCGCTGGCCTGGGGCAGCTCGCTCAGGAACATCAGCGGATAAAGCAGGCTTGCCAGACTACCGGTCTGATAGCCCGGTTCCTGCGGGATATCGGGGCCGCCGAGGGCGCGATTGAAAGCCCATACCGCCGTGCCCAGCAGCAGCGCCGGCCAGGCAACGGGAAGGATCCGCGAAAACCGTGCGACAGCAAATTTGGCAAGGTCGGTTTCGCGGGCCTGCGCCGTGTTCGCGATCACGAAGCCTGAGAGTACGAAAAAAACGATCACCGCCGCGTGGTGCATGACCCAGGGAAAGGCCACCGGGCCGACATAGAACCCGACTGGCCGGCTATGCCCCAGCACGACCACCAGCGCCGTAACCGCCCGCACTGCATCCAGCGCGAGCGAAAGCGGGCGACTGATCACTCCGTGCTTTTCCAATTGAACCGCCCCCGAGCGAGCGGATTTGATCGCTCGGCTGCATCCTGCGGCGGCTATGGTTAAAACGCGTTTAAAGCGAAACGCCAATTGCGTTGCGTTTCGCAACTAATTATCTAGGTTCACGTAAACGCAAGCGGGGAACGGGCAATGCAGCTGAGTGGCAAGACGGCACTGATAACGGGCGGGACTGACGGGATCGGGGCAGAGCTGATCCGGCAATTGCGGGACAAGGGCGTCACCGTAATAACCCAGGGCCGCAATCCCGACCGGGTCGCCGCAACCCGGGCCGACGGCTTCGAAGTGATCGAAGCGGACCTTTCATCTGCGGAAGGGGTCAGGGCGGTGATCGATGCGGTCGCCGGGCGGACGATCGACATTCTGGTCAACAATGCGGGAGCCGGGGTCGATCACGATTTCCGTGACCATGCACCGGACCCGGTCGCCGCTGACGCAGTGATTTTCCTCAACCTCGACGCCCCTATTCACCTGACCTGCGCGCTGATGCCGATGCTCCGCTCACAACCGGAGGCGATGATCGTCAACACAACTTCGGGCCTGGCGATTGCGCCGCGCGCGGGCAGCCCGGTCTATTGCGCGACCAAGGCGGGGCTCCGCAGCTATACGCAGGCACTCCGCGCGCAGCTCAAGGGTACCGGCATTCACGTGGTGGAGGCCTTGCCGCCCGTCGTGGAAACCAAGATGACTGCTGGGCGGAACGGCGGGAAAATGCCCGCCGCCGAATGTGCGCGGCAATTCGTTGTCGCGATGGAACGCAATGCCGCCGAGGCAAATGTCGGGCTGGTCAAGCTGCTGCAGGTGGTTCATTCGATATCACCCGCATTGGCGCGGCGGATCATGCTGAAATTTTGACGGGAGATAAGCGATGCCAGGCACAGTCATGGTCAGCGGCGGCAGCGGGTACATCGCTGGCGAAACGATCCGCCAGCTCCTCGCAAACGGCTGGACCGTCCACACCACGGTCCGCAGCCTGTCGCGTGAGGCGGAACTGCGGTCGCAGCTGGGCGGGACGCCCGAAACGCTGAAGTTTTTCGCTGCGGACCTGATGAGCGACGCTGGCTGGGCAGAGGCGATGGCGGGCTGCGATGCGGTTTGTCACATGGCCTCGCCGTTCCCGGCCGAAGTGCCCAAGGACGAGAACGACCTGATCGTGCCCGCGCGCGAAGGTGCCTTGCGCGCGCTGCGCTTTGCCAAGGCGGCCGGGATCAAGCGCTTCGTGATGACTTCGTCCGCGGCGGCGATCGCCTATGGCCATCCTGCCGGCAAGAGCGAGTACAACGAAGACGACTGGACCAACGTCGATGCACCGGGAGTCCAGCCCTACATCAAGTCCAAGACCATCGCCGAACGCGCCGCGCGCGATTGGATCGCGGCTGAAGGCGGGGACATGGAATATTGCGCGGTGTGCCCGGTGATGGTGCTGGGACCGGTGCAGGGCGGGGACTTCGCCGCCTCGGTCGAACCGGTGCTGCGGCTGCTCAACGGCTCGATCCCGGCCTTGCCCGATGTCGGCTTCAGCATCGTCGACCTGCGCGACATTGCAAACCTTCATGTGCTCGCGCTTGAGGCACCGGCCGACAAGGTTTGCGGCGACCGGTTTCTCGGCAGTTCGGGGCGGTTCTTCAAATTTGCCGATATGGCGGCGGTGCTGCGCGAAAAGCTCGGGGCCAAGGCGCGCAAGGTGCCCAGCCGCAACATGCCTGACTGGGCGGTGTACGTTCTCTCGTGGTTCATGCCCCCGGCACGGCAGCTTCTCGGCGAACTCGGCCGCACCCGCGCGACCAGCTCGGCGAGGGCTCAATCGGTGCTTGGGTGGAAGCCGCGGCCTCCCGAAGATTCGATCATCGACTGCGCGAACAGCCTGATCGAGAAGGGCGTGGTGAAGGTTTAATCCTCCACCAGAGCGACTGCGCGGATCCACCCGGCGCTCGCCCCGTCGATCTTGACCGGGAAACAGCTGAAGGTGAAGCCGTAGGGCGGCAGGCTTTCGAGATTGGTAAGCTTTTCGATCTGCCAATAGGGGCGGATGCGGCCAGCCTTGTGGCCTTCCCAGATGATCGACGGGTCGCGCTTCTCGCCCCAGCGCCGCGCGGTGTGGCTGAACGGCGCATCCCATGACCAGGCGTCAGTACCGACCACCTCGACGCCGCGCTCGGTGAGCCACAGCGTGGCCTCCGCGCCAAGGCCGACGCCCTGGTCGGTGAAGTTGTCGGTTCCATAGATCGCACCCGATTGAACCAGCGCGATATCGAGCGGTTTGAGGTCATAGCCGATCCGTTCCAGCTCGGCCTCGACCTGCGCGGCGCTGACCACCGTTCCGGCAGGAAGGGCGCTGAAATCGAGCTTCACCCCGGGGCGGAAGAACCGGTCGAGCGGGGCTTCGTCGATCGTCGGGGCGCGGCGGGCGCCTTCGTCGGTCGTTGAGTGATAGTGCCACGGCGCGTCCATGTGGGTGCCGTTGTGAGTGGACAAGGTCAGGCTCTCAACCGCCCAGCCTTCGCCGTCGGGCAGATCTTCCTTGGTCAGGCCGGGGAAGAACAGCGCGATCTGCTGCCAGCTTTCGCTGTGATCGGTGTAGTGGATCTGCGGCAGCATCACCGGCGGGTCGGAAATGACCTTGGTGGTGATCGGGATTGAGAGGTCGATGAACGTCGTCATCGGGAGAGGATTGAACTGCTTTCCGTTTACGTCAATGGAAAGTGGATGAGCTTACCCCAGACCCTTGCTGCTGCGCGGCCCATCGAAGGCGGTTTCGCCGTCACCGTCCCGGACAACTGGATGCAGGGCCGCACCACCTACGGCGGCTTTTCGGCGGCGCTGGCGCTCGTCGCGGCGCAGCGACTGGGTGAGGAATTGCCGCCGCTGCGCTCGGCCACGGTCAATTTCGTCGGCCCGCTGGCAGGCGATGTCGAGGTTCGGGCACGGGTGCTCCGCCGCGGGCGCAACGCGACCTGGATCGACGCCGAGGTCTCGAACGAGGCAGGTATCGGCCTGACTGCGACATTCGTGTTCATGGGCCCGGTCGAGGCGAGCGCATTGCATCTGCATGATGTGCCTATGCCCGCAGGTGTCATCCCACTCGATCAGGCGGTGCCGCTGCCCGAGCGGGCGGGCCCCAGCTTTGCACCCAATCTCGATCGCCGGTTTGCCTTGCCGCAGTCCGGCGAAAAGCTGCCCGAAGTGTGCTGGTGGGAGCGGATCAAGGACGCCGAAGGGCTGGACCCGATGGTCGCACTGATCCTGCTCGCTGACGCCTTGCCGCCGGGGGTGATGCCGCTCACGGGACCCGCGCCAATCAGCTCGATGACCTGGCTGATCAACCTGCTGACCCCGCTGCCCGAAACCGACGATGGGTGGTTCCTGCTGCGCGCGCTCGGCAATTATGCTGAGAAGGGCTGCTCCAGCCAGAACATGGCGATCTGGAACACCCGCGGCGAAGCGGTCGCGGTGGGGATGCAGTCGATCGCGCTGTTCGGCTAGCTCTTCTTCCTGTCACCGACGTGACCGGGTTTGTCTTTGACCTTGGTCGAGGCGAATTCGTCGAGCTGCTTCTCGCTCATTGAATCGTACATGTCCTTCGAAGCCCCCTTGAGCTTCGACTTGGGGGTCTCGCCGCGCTTGGCGGACAGGGCGGCGCCGGCGGCGCGTTGCTGGGCTTGGCTCTTGGCGGGCATTGCTTTGCTCTCCGGGACTGTACGCCCCGAAAAGCAAAGCCTGAACAATGCTTTGGTTCCGTCAGCTGGTCGCAGATGTGGGTGCGTTGAGCAAGCGGCCCGATGCCATCCGGAACAGCACGAAGCCGACCAGTCCGACGACAGCTGTGGCGACGTGGAGCAGCCAGAACTGTGTCGTCGGCATCGATGAATACCACCCGCCGATGATCCCTACGGTCTTGTTCGCCGCGAAGAAGCACAGGTAGTAGATCCCCACCACCGTCGCGAGGATTGCCCGCGGCGCGATCTTAGTGAACAGCGCCAGGCTGACCGGCATGATGTGGGCAAAGCCGATAGAGTTCAGCAGGTGGAACATCACCGGCCAGAACAGCCCGATCTTGCCGCTGCCCTGGGTCAGCGCGGCGGTGTAGAGGCACAGCCCGCCGGCGATCACGAAGAAGCTGCCGATAATCATCTTGCCGATCTCATCCGGCTCCCACGCGCCCAGATTGCTGCGCCACTTCCAGAACAGCGCCACGGCGGCGAGCATCGAGAAGCTGAGCGCCGCGTCGATCGTGATCATGTAGCTGGTCGGCAGCGTTGTGCCGAAGAAGGTCAGCTGGAAATGCTCGTCCGCCCAGACCAAGTAAGCATTGAAGATTTCCTGGTTTGTCAGCATCGCCAGCGCGAGGATCGGAATCAGCAGGACCAGCGCCAGCACGCGCGGACGATCCGCCGAATTTACAGCAGGAAGCAGGGCGAGGGCAGTCGCGAACCCGACCTGACCCGAAATCCCCGCCGCTGAAATCGCCGGAACCGATGGCGCCAGCAGCCGCAGGACGACCACGATCCCCGCGGCAACCCCGGCGAGGACCGGGAAGTTCATCCCCGACGCCGATTTCCCTGCCGTCGCCGTTCGATTGTCCGCCGGGAGCCACGGCCCGGCCTTGATGTAAAGCAGCAGACCCAGGACCATGACCACGCCCGCCGCGCCGAAGCCGTAGTGCCACGCAATCTTCTCGCCCAAGGTGCCTGAGATCAGCGGCGCCACGATCACGCTGACATTGATAGCGATATAGAAGATCTGGAATGCCATCGCCCGGCGCAAGTCTTCGGGCTTGTAAAGCTCGCCCACCTGGCTCGCAATGTTGCCCTTGAACAGCCCGACGCCGACAATAAGCGCGAGCAAGGCAAAGAGGAACAGTCCTTCGAAGGCCATCAGGAAATGGCCGATCGACATGATTACCGCGCCCGCCAGCAGCGTCGCGCGGCGGCCGAGCCAGCGGTCGGCGATCAGTCCGCCCGCGATCGGGGTGAGGTAGACCATGCTCGAATAGTCGCAGAAGATTGCCGAGGCGAGCGGCTGGCCCTGCTGCCCACCGTAAGCTGCCTGTTGCAGCCAGGGCAGCCCGATCACATTGCCGATATGCTCGGGCAGCAGCAGGTACTTGACCATGTAAAGCACCAGCAAGGTTTGCATCGAGTAGTATGAAAACCGTTCGCACCCTTCGACGAAGGCGAGATAGCCGAGACCCTTGGGATGGCCCAGGAACGCGCGATCGTCTGGGCCGAGAACGCTGTCGTGCTCGAAATCGGGGGTAGCGTCGGCAACACTCATGCTGGTCATCCCGTTGGTTGCAATTGCAACCGGTTTAACGGTGCGCAGCTGAATGTCACCTGCAACCTTAGGAGCTCAGCTGGTCGTCGAGAAATTCCGCAACCTCATCCAGTGCGATATCCTTGGCCAGGAAAGCTTCGCCCAGGCTCCGCAGCAGGACGAAAGGCAGCGTACCTGCGTCCATCTTCTTGTCGTGGAGCATGTGCTGGGTCAGCGCCATGCCGTCGCAATTGAGGCCAAGGCTGGCAATCTCGCTGGCCATGCCGAGCTCGGCGAAATGGCGCGCTACATGCTCCGCGCTGACGCGGGGCAACAGCCCGCGATGGGCCGAGAACCGCGCGGCGAGTACCATGCCCAGCGCGACACCCTCTCCGTGGAGAAGCCGGTCGGAGAAGCCGGTTTGTGCCTCCAGCGCGTGGCCGAAGGTATGGCCGAGATTGAGCAGCGCGCGCAGGCCAAGGGTCTCACGCTCGTCGGCCGCAACGATCCGCGCCTTTGCCGCGACCGAGTGCGCCACCGCATATTCGCGCAGCGCTGCGTCGCCCTTGAGCATCGCGGCGGCGTTCGTATCGCACCAGGCAAAGAAATCCGCATCGCCAAGCAAGCCGTATTTGACGACTTCGGCGTAGCCCGCCTTGAGTTCGCGTTCGGGCAGGGTGTCGAGCACTGCAAGGTCGGCCAGGACCAGCGCGGGCTGGTGGAATGCGCCGACCAGGTTCTTGCCTGCCGCTGTGTTGATTGCCGTCTTGCCGCCGACGCTCGAATCGACTTGCGCCAGCAGTGTGGTCGGCAGCTGGATGAAATGGCACCCGCGCTTGAGGATCGCCGCAGCAAAACCGGTAAGATCGCCGATTACCCCGCCGCCAAGCGCCAGCACCGCGTCGCCGCGTTCGACTTCTTCGGCCAGCAGCCAGTCGGTCGTGGCGGCGAGCTGGTCCCAGCTCTTGCTGGCTTCGCCTGCGGGTAGCACGCGCCACACAGCCTCGTGCCCGCCTTCGTGAAGGGCGTGTTCGACCGTACTGCCCCACTTGGCGTAGACGTTGGCGTCAGTGATGACTGGCACCCGCCGCTTGCGCAGCCGCGGGCTGCATTGCCGGGGCAGGTCGGCAAGAAGGCCCGCGGCAACGCGCACTTCGTAAGGGCGGCCCGACAGTTCGACCGGGATTACAGCCATGCGTCGATCCCCTTGAGCACCGCGCCGACAACGCGGGTGTGCGGACCAGGCCCGCTTTTGACATGGATTGGCGCCTGGGCATAGGCGGGTTCGCGCTCCGCCTTGAGACGAGTCAGTGTCTCACGCGGATCGCCTTGCTTCAGCAGCGGACGGTTGGAGTTGCGGCTGACCCGCTCCAGCAGAACCTCGATATCGCTGTCGAGCCACACCGCGATTGCCTTGTCGAGGATAAGCGCGCGGGTCTCGTCGTTCACGAAAGCGCCGCCTCCGGTGGAAATCACGCCGCGTCCCTTCGCGACCATGCGCGCAATAACCCGCCTTTCGCCATCGCGGAAATAGGGTTCGCCGTATTGCTCGAAGATCTCGGGGATCGACATTTGCGCGGCGTGGACGATTTCGTCGTCGGCATCGGCAAAGGGCAGGTGGAGCGCCGCAGCAATACGGCGACCGACGCTGGTCTTGCCGACACCCATCATCCCGACAAGCACCACCGGGCGGTCGATCCGCCGCGCCAGAGCGGCGATTTTGTCAGGGGAAAGCCCATGCTCCATTGCGGCCCCGCCTATAGTTGCGCTAACCGGCAGTGCAAGTTCGGGTAGAGAGGTTGCGAGTGCCGGATCGAGAGCGCAGAAATTGGATCATGGCCGGTTCGCTTGGCCTGCTGGTGGCTGCCGTGCTGGCCTGGGCTTGGTCTGATGCTGGCCTGCGCAGCGTGACCCCGCAAACGGCGCCCGCAACCTTGCCGCAGGTCGCCAAGTGAAGCGCGCGCTGCTGGTCACGGCGGGAACCGCACTTTTGCTGAGTTCGGCGCTGGCGATCGCGCAGGATTCGCCCGAGTCCCTGCTCCCTCCGGGCTTCGAAAAGCCCAAGTCAGGAGCACCCAAGCCGGGCACCCCGGCGCGGCCGGATGCGCCTGGGGCGGTTGTCCAGCCGCTGCCCGCCAGTGGTTCGCCGAGCCAGGGCGCGCGTCCTGCGGGGCCCACGCTGCCGTCAGGCGCAAAAATTCCGTCTCTGCATGAACTGGAGACGATGAGTCCGGACCAACTTGACGAGCTGCTCGGGCTCAAGCCCAAGTTCGACATGCCCGCTGCGGCACGCCGCTCGATGAAGCAGGTTGGCATTCTTGCGGAAGACGAAGGCGGCATGCCTGCTGGTTCGGTCGGCAAGCAGAACCCGCAGTTGGTGATGGCGCTGCTGAACGGCAACAAGGGCCAGATCATTTCGCGCTGGGGCCATATCCTGCTGCGCCGCGCGCTCGCTTCGCGCCTCGATGCTCCGGCGGGAATGAATCCGGCGGATTTCGCCGCCGGACGGGCCAGCTTGCTGGTGCGCATGGGCGAAGGTGAGGCCGCGCGCGAAATCGTGCAGGATGTCGATGCCGGCAATTATACCCCGGCGCTGACCCAGGCGGCGATGGACGCCTATGCCTTTACCGCCGACATCACGGGGATATGCCCGGTTACCGCGGTGATCGGATCTAGCCGCAAGGATGCTGACTGGCGCGCGATGCAGGCGATCTGTTCGTCGTTCCAGGGGGACGGATCGTCGGCGCAATCGCAACTCAACCGCATGGTCGGCACGGGCGGATGGCCCAAGATCGATGTCCTGCTGGCGCAGCGCTATGCCGGTTCCGCCGGCAAGGCGCGGCAAGCGGTGAAGATCGAATGGGACGGCGTTTCGGACATGAACCCGTGGCGCTACGCGCTTGCTATCGCAGTGGGCCTGAACCCGCCGGATTCGCTGATGAAGGACTTGCCGCCGCGTTATGCCTATGTCCAGGCGACCGCGCCGATGGTGGGTCTTGAAACCCGTGCGGCGGGGGCTGACAGGGCGGGCGCGGCAGGCATCCTGTCCAGTTCGGCGATGGTTGATCTGTACGGCCAGATTTATGCCGAGGACGACATCAACGGCGATTGGGCGAAGGCCGCCGAGACGCTGCGCAACGCCTACATCGCGGAGCAGCCCGGTGACCGGCTGACCGCGATGCGGAGCCTGTGGGACGGCGGCGCTGACGAAGAAGCACGCTATTCGCGCCAGGTGCTGACCGCCTATGCCGCGGCGCGGCTGCCGGTGATGGGCGATTATGCCGAGCAGGCGCCCGAACTGATCGCCTCTATGCTTGCCGCCGGCCTTGACCAGAACGCACTGCGCTGGTCTTCGCAGGCCGATACCGGTTCGCTCGCCTGGGGCCAGCTCGCGCTTGCCGCACCCAGTCGGTCGAGCCCGGTCGATGGCTCCGCGCTGTCAAGTTTCCACGGCAACGACAAGAGCGATGGCTATCGCAAGTCACGTTTCCTGCTTGCCGGCCTTGCCGGGCTGGGCAGGGTGGATGCATCGACAGCCGGCGGCTTTGCCGACAAGCTTGGCATCGACCTCAACCGCCAAACCAAGTGGAGCCGGTTGATCGACCAGGCGGCCGATCTCAACAATCGTGAACTGGTTGTGCTCCTGGCGGGTGCGGGCATGCAGGGCAGCGGCTGGGACAAGATGACCAGTTTCAACCTCTATCACATCGTATCGGCGCTTAACCGGGTTGGCCTGGGCGCCGAGGCGCGGATGATCGCGGCTGAGGCAGTCGCCCGGGGCTGAACGATTTCGGCAATCGACGCCTTTCTTGCCATGCTCGCAGCTGAACGCGGCGCTGCCAACAACACGCTGCTTGCCTACCGCCGCGACCTGGAAGGTGCCGAAGAGGCGATCGGCGACCTGACCAGCGCGGATCAGGCCGCTATCGCGTCGCTGGGCGCCGCCTGGGCGGGGCTGGCGCCGTCCAGCCTGGCACGCAAATGTTCGGCATTGCGGCAGTTCTGCGGCTTCATGGTCGACGAGGGGTGGCGCAAGGACGACCCGTCCAGCGCATTGCCGCGGCCGCGCAGCCGCCGGCCCCTGCCGCGACTGCTGGGGCACGAAGAAGTGGCAATGCTGTTCGGGCGCGCCGAGCTGGAGGCGGCAAGCGGGCAGCCCCCCGCCGTGAGGCTGTTGGCGCTACTTGAACTGCTTTACGGCTCCGGCTTGCGGGCGACCGAGCTGGTTTCATTGCCGGTAAGCGCAGTTCCGCGGGATGCGCCGTTCCTTACGGTCACGGGCAAAGGCGGGCAGCAGCGAATGGTCCCGGTCAGCTCGCGCGCGCGCGCAGCCCTGTCGCAGTGGCTGGCCTTGCGAACCGAGACCGGCAAATTCGTCTTTCCATCCTCTGCACGCGAGGGACACCTCACGCGCGTGCGCCTTTTCCAGCTGCTCCGCGCGCTTGCGGCCCGCGCGGGTATCGACCCGGAGAAAGTCAGTCCGCACGTGCTGCGCCACGCCTTTGCCACGCACTTGCTCGAAGGCGGCGCGGATCTTCGCGTGCTGCAGACCCTGCTTGGCCACGCCGATATTGCGACCACGCAGATTTATACCCATGTCGACAGCGCGCGGCTGGTTGCGCTGGTCAATGCGCGGCATCCTCTTGCCGTCCGCGCCGCGGGAGCGTAGCGCAGCGCGATGATTTCCTACCTAGAGTTCGAAAAGCCTGTCGCTGCGCTTGAGGCCCGGATTGCAGAATTGCGCGATACCGCCAAAGACGGTGACGTCGATATTACCTCCGAGATTGCGCGGCTTGAAAAGAAGAGCGCGCAGTTGCTGGCCAGCACCTATGCCGCGCTCACACCTTGGCAGAAAACCCAGGTTGCCCGCCATCCGATGCGCCCGCATTTCGTCGATTACGTCGAAATGGCCTTTACCGAATTCATGCCGTTGGGCGGGGACCGTTATTTCGGCGACGACCAGGCGATAATCGGCGGCTTTGCCAAGCTGGGTGATCGGCGGGTCATGCTGATCGGACATGAGAAGGGCAACGATACCCAGAGCCGGATCAAGCATAATTTTGGCATGGGCAAACCCGAAGGCTATCGCAAGGCGATCCGCCTGATGGAACTTGCCGGTCGATTTGGCCTGCCGGTGGTGACCCTGGTCGATACCTCGGGCGCATTTCCCGGGATCGAAGCCGAAGAACGTGGCCAGGCCGAAGCCATCGCCCGTTCGACCGAAGCCTGCCTGGCGCTGCCTGTGCCGATGGTCGCGGTGATCGTGGGTGAGGGCGGTTCGGGTGGCGCCGTTGCCCTCGCGAGCGCCGAACGCGTGCTGATGATGGAGCATGCGGTCTATTCGGTTATTTCACCCGAAGGCTGCGCTTCGATCCTATGGCGAACTTCGGAAAAGGCCTCGGATGCGGCCGAAGCAATGAAGGTCACCGCGCAGGACTTGCTCTCGCTTGGAGTGATCGACCGCATCATTCCCGAACCCGTCGGCGGAGCGCACCGTGAGCCTGCAGAAGCCGCGCAAACCTTGGCCGAAGCAATCGGCGGTGAACTCGACAAACTGACCAAGCTTTCTTCGGATCAACTACGTGCAGCGCGGGAAGAACGCTTTCTGCGAATTGGGGAAAGCTGAAGCAGCTCAGGGATCGTTACGCAGTATGGTGAGTTATGGTCCCGCACACCTGTTGACTAGCAGAGGGATCGCAAATGAGTTTTCGCAGTACTTCCCGTTACTTACTCGGCACCGCATTGATCGCCGGAACCGTATCCGGTTCCAGCCTGACTGCGGCCACCGCACCCGCCCCGACTTCGATCAGCGCGAAGGATAAGGCTGAAGGCGCCAAGGCCCACCCGCAGCTGGTCGCCGAATACGGCGGCGCCCTGACCGGTGCGCAGGCCGATTACGTCGCCAGCATCGGCAAGAAGATTGCAGTGCAATCGGGCCTCAGTAACAGTTCGAGCGATTTTACGGTTACCCTGCTCGACAGCTCCATCAACAACGCGTTCGCCATTCCCGGCGGCTATATCTACACCACGCGCCAGCTGGTCGGCCTGATGAACAACGAGGCGGAGCTGGGCGGAGTGCTCGGCCATGAAACCGCGCACGTTGCGCTCCGCCACAGTGCGCAGCGGCAGAGTGCTGCGACCAAGAACCAGGTCATTGGCGTAATCGGCGCGATCCTATCCGGCGTTGTCCTTGGCGGCGGGAGCAAGATCGGCCAGCTGCTGCAGTCGGGATTCCTCCAAGGTTCGCAGCTTCTCACCTTAAAGTTCTCGCGCAAGCAGGAGAGTGAGGCCGATGCCTACGGCATCCAGTACCTGCGCAAGGCCGGATACGATCCGCGCGCCATGTCGACGGTGCTGCAAAGTCTGGCGAATCAGAACGCGCTCGACGCGAAGCTGCTCGGGACCAGCGATCAGGTACCTGAATGGGCTTCGACTCACCCGGATCCGGCCTCGCGCGTGCGAACCGCGGCATCATTGGCCGGCAACGTGACCGGAGTTACGAACCGCGATACCTTCCTGTCGCGCATATCCGGGCTGACATATGGTGATTCGCCTGCGCAGGGTTACGCCGAAGGACGCAGCTTCAAGCATCCTCTGGAACGGATCGCATTCGAGGCTCCGACCGGGTTCTATCTCGTCAACGGCACGCAAGCGGTTGCGATCGGCGGGACATCGGGCAAGGGGCAGTTCACCACGGCGGCATTCAACGGCAATCTTGACGCCTATGTCACCGCGCAGTTCGCTGCGCTGGCGCAGTCGAACCAGACCCAGCTTGCCCCGTCGCAGATCCAGCATACCACGGTGAACGGCATACCCGCAGCCTATGCTGTGGCGCGCGTCGCGAATGGAAGCAGTCCGGTCGATGTGACGGTGTTCGCCTATCAGTGGAGCGCCACCCAGGCGTATCATTTCCTGACCATCACCAAGGCTGGGCAGAACCCGTTCGATTCGATGTATGCATCGATGCGGAGGCTGTCGGCCGCCGATGCTTCGGCCCTGAAGCCGCGCAAATTGGTGGTGGTGAGCGTAAAGAGCGGCGACACGCTGCAGTCGCTGGCGGCCCGGATGGCCTACACCGACGCGCCGCTTGAGCGGTTCCTCGTGCTCAACGGCCTGACCAGCACCTCTCGGCTGGCGGCGGGGCAGAAGGTGAAGCTCGTAACCTATTGATCGTGCGCTTTTGACAAACGAAAAAGGGCGGCAGGTTTCCCTGCCGCCCCCGATCGTTTCGATCAGCTTACGCCTTAGGCGTTGGCACCAGCCATAGCCGACGAAGTGGTGTTGAAGGTGGTCTGCAGTTCGCCACCGAGGCCCTGCATCGCGGTGATCGCGGCAACGGCGATGAGAGCGGCGATCAGGCCGTATTCGATCGCGGTGGCGCCAGCTTCGTCACGGAACAGCTTGTTGATGAACTTCATGGTCAGTCTCCTGTTGCAGTCTTCAGTTTACCCGGCTCAATCCCTGTCACCCGAAATGAGCAATTGCCGGATTAGGGAATATTCCTTGCCAAATGTTTAAGCCCCGGTTGCGCTTGCCACGGCGTCATGCGTAGCAGTCGACACCGTGGTCCAGGTTGTCTGGGTAGCATCGGCAAAGCCCTGCAAAGCGGTGAGCATCGCCAGGACGATAAGCGCACAGATCAGCCCCATCTCGACGGCTGACGTGCCTTTTTCGTCGCGGATCAATGTCTTGATAAGTGTCTTCATGACCCCCGTCTCCGCTCCTTTTGCAGATGAGGTCCGGAATATCGTTTGCATTACTAAGAATTGGTTTACGTGGCCGCGTTGAATGAAAAGAAATCCGACATCGATTGAAGTCGTCGCCGCTGCGCTGGTCGATTCCGAGGGACGAATCCTGCTGCAATTGCGCCGCCAAGACCGGCAGCACGGCGGCCTTTGGGAATTTCCCGGAGGCAAGGTGGAACCCGGGGAATCCGCGGCGTCGGCGCTGGTTCGTGAGCTTTGCGAAGAACTTGGCGTCGCGGTCTTCGAAGCGGCGCTCCGTCCGCTGGCCTCGGCGGATGACCCGCGGACCGGAGTTGTCATCGCACTTTACACTTGCCGCGTTTGGGGCGGCGAACCGCAATGCCTCGATGCCGCAGCGATCGGCTGGTTCACGGTCAAGGAAATGTCCGATTTGCCGATGCCGCCGCTTGACCGGCCGCTGGCGGCAGCGCTCGAACAATGGTTGCAGCAAGGGTAATTAGCCGCTTGCCAAGCCCGAAACTGGCCCCTATGTGGGCCACTCCAACGCGCCCGTAGCTCAGCTGGATAGAGCATCAGACTACGAAGATGCGTGATCTACGAAATTCTGCGGTTTTTTCGCACTAAAACCTTCCAACATGGGCGCTTTCCGGCAGAAATGTTGGAAGGTTTTTCTTGTTACCTCGGTCCCGTCATGCTTGAGTTCGACTAGGGGGCTTCCATGAGCGAAACTTCATTTGTCTTGGCGTACGACGGGCCCGCCGTCGCGGATGGCGAAATGGAAATCGCCGATCTGGCACCGGCTCTTCTCAGCCTCGGCCAACTACTCAACGCGGCTGCGAAGGCGATCGATGGTGAGAAGGCAAAAGTTTCGATCAAGGTCAAATCGACCCAAGAGGGTTCGTTTGAGATTTGGCTTTCGGTCGCGATGGACATGGCGTCCACCGGATGGACATGGTGGAAGTCTGATGATGTTCAGGCTGCCGCGCAGCTCGTGTCGCTGCTTGGCCTGAGTGGAGCAAGCGTCGGGGTCTCGCTCGTCAAACTGGTCAGATTTCTTAGAGGCCGCAAACCTGAAAAGGTCGTGCGCAGGGATCCCGCTACTGTCGAGATTTTTCTCGATGCAACCTCAACCATCGTGGTTCCGATCGCAATTTATCATTTGGCTATGGACCCCCAAGTTCGTTCGGGTTTGGCAGGCGTCGTCGCCGATCCACTTGATAAGGACGGTATCGACGTTGTTCGGTTCGGGCCGAAAGGCAACGCCACCGAAATTCCGAAAGAGGAAGCCTTTGCATTCCGGGCTCCGATTGAGCTTGACGGCGACGTGTTGGTCAACCGCTACCGTCGAGCATTTTCCATCGTATCGCTATCGTTCAAGGACGGCCAGAAGTGGCGCCTGAACGACGGACATGGAGCCAAGCCGGTCCGAATGTCCGACAAAGATTTCGAGGACCAGGTCAATCGTAATGAGGTGAGGTTTGCCAAGGGCGACGTTCTCATCTGCGAAGTGATCGAGCGCGCCTCCATCACTTCGAAGGGCCTTAAGTCAGAGTATGAAATCATAAAGGTGCTGGACCATCAGGAGGCACCAAGTCAGCCCCCCCTGCCAGATATGTAAGCTAGCGCGCTGAGGAGCCTTTTTGGCCTTGCCCCCAACGGGGTCACCAGCTAATGGACCGCCTCCCGACGGGCAATCATACTTCCAGTCTGATGCCGCTCCGAAGGAAAATGTTGATTAGAAACGGTTTTTAGACACCGTTCCAACAAATCGTTTTTTCGGCGATTTGTTGGAAGGTTTCCAACCTCGAAAATCGACATTTGCGACGTAAGTCGTTGAAAACATTAGTGCGCGCCCGTAGCTCAGCTGGATAGAGCATCAGACTACGAATCTGAGGGTCGGACGTTCGAATCGTTCCGGGCGCGCCATTTTTCCAAAGCGGCTCTCCACCCGGGGGGCCGTTTTCGTATCTGCGGCCTCTGCCGCTGCAACAATCCCGGTTTGCCCGGGGATAGAGATCGTTGCTCGCCAGCTTCCATTTGCACCGCCAAAGGGCCATCACTATCCGGTGACTGGCGGCATGACGGCGAACCTAACCCATCTCCAGCGGCTTGAGGCCGAAGCGATCCACATCATGCGCGAGGTGGTGGCCGAGGCCGATCGCCCGGTGATGCTCTATTCGGTGGGCAAGGACAGCGCGGTGATGCTGCACCTCGCCAAGAAGGCATTCTATCCGTCGCCGCCGCCGTTCCCGCTACTGCACGTCGATACCACCTGGAAGTTCCGCGCGATGTACGAACTGCGCGACCGAATGGCGGTGGAATCTGGCATGGAGTTGCTGGTCTGGCAGAATCCGGAAGCGAAAGAGCGTGGAATCAATCCATTTGACCACGGCGCGCTGCACACCGACATGTGGAAGACCGAGGGGCTCAAGCAGGCGCTCGATCACTGGCAGTTCGATGCAGCCTTCGGCGGCGCGCGGCGCGACGAGGAGAAGAGCCGCGCCAAGGAACGCATATTCTCGTTCCGCACGGCGAGCCACGGCTGGGATCCCAAGAACCAGCGGCCCGAGCTGTGGAACCTGTACAACGCCCGCAAGCATAAAGGCGAAAGCATCAGGGTCTTCCCGATCAGCAACTGGACCGAGCTCGACGTCTGGCAATATATCCAGCTTGAGCGGGTGCCGATCGTTCCGCTCTATTTCGCAGCGCCACGCCCGACGGTTGAGCGCGACGGGCTGCTGCTCATGGTCGATGACGAGCGATTTCCGCTGCGCCCCGGAGAAGTTCCGGTCGAACGCTCGATCCGCTTCCGCACGCTCGGCTGCTACCCGCTGACCGGCGCGGTGGAGAGCGAGGCGGCGACCTTGAGCGAAGTCATCCAAGAAACGCTGCTCACTTCGACGAGCGAACGCCAGGGCCGCGCGATCGACAAGGACGCCGGCGGCGCGGGGATGGAAGTGAAAAAGCAGCAGGGATATTTCTGATGCCCGATTCCGCTCAAAACGCCCCCGCTTATGTCACCGACAGCCTGATCGCCGAGGATATCGACGCTTATCTGGCCCAGCACCAGAACAAGACGATGCTGCGCTTCATCACCTGCGGCAGCGTGGACGATGGCAAGTCGACGCTGATCGGGCGGCTGCTCTATGATTCCAAGATGATCTTCGAAGACCAGCTGGCGGCGCTGGAGAGCGATTCGAAGAAGGTCGGTACGCAGGGCCAGGATATCGATTTCGCGCTGCTGGTGGACGGGCTCGCAGCCGAACGCGAGCAGGGGATCACGATCGACGTCGCCTACCGCTTCTTCAACACCGAAAAGCGCAAGTTCATCGTCGCCGATTGCCCGGGGCACGAACAGTACACGCGCAACATGGTGACCGGGGCATCCACTGCCGACCTCGCGGTAATTCTGGTCGATGCGCGCAAGGGCGTGCTGGTCCAAACCCGGCGGCATTCGTACCTGTGCCACCTGATCGGCATCCGCAACGTGGTGCTGGCGGTGAACAAGATGGACTTGGTCAATTACGATCAGGCGGTGTTCGACCGGATCGTCGAAGACTATGCCGAATTCGCCAAGTCGATCGGGATCGAATCTTTCACCGCGATGCCGATCTCCGGCTTCAAAGGCGACAACATTACCGCACCTTCGGCCAACACGCCCTGGTACGCGGGGCCGTCCCTGATTGAGCATCTTGAAGAGGTCGAGGTTGGCAACGCCCGCGAAGCCGCGGGGCCATTTCGCTTGCCTGTGCAGTGGGTGAACCGGCCGAATTTGGATTTCCGCGGGTTTGCCGGATTGATCGCAGAGGGAAGCGTGAAGCTGGGTGATGCAGTGCGGGTGCTGCCATCGGGCAAGACCAGCACCGTGTCGCGCATTGTGACCCTGGATGGCGATCTTGACGAGGCGGTCGCAGGGCAGTCGATAACCTTGTGCCTTGCCGATGAGATCGACTGTTCGCGCGGCGACGTGATCGCGGCGGCAGACAATCCGCCCGAAGTCAGCGACCAGTTCGAAACGACCTTGGTCTGGCTTGACGACGAAGCGATGCGGGTCGGGCGGGCCTATTGGCTAAAGCTTGGCGCGCAGACCGTTTCGGTGACGGTGCAGCAACCGAAATATGCAGTGAACGTCAACGATGCTGGCGGTTCCGGTTCGCAGGTCGCGGTCAAGACGCTTGAGCTTAACGCCATCGGTGTGGCCGAGATCGCGACCGACCGGCCGATCGTCTTCGAACCTTACGCCCGCAATCACAGCCTTGGCGGGTTCATCCTGATCGACAAGCTGACCAACGCCACGGTCGCTGCGGGCATGCTCCACTTCAGCTTGCGCCGCGCGCAGAACGTGCACTGGCAGGCGCTCGACGTCAGCCGCGATGCGCACGCTGCGCTCAAGCACCAGAAGCCGGCGGTGCTGTGGTTCACCGGCCTGTCGGGTTCGGGCAAGTCGACCATTGCCAACCTGGTTGAAAAGCGCCTTCATGCGCTGGGCCATCACACCTTCCTGCTCGATGGAGACAACGTCCGCCACGGGCTCAACAAGGACCTGGGCTTTACCGAAGCCGACCGGATCGAAAACATCCGCCGCGTGGGCGAGGTTGCCAAGCTTATGACCGATGCCGGCCTCATCGTGCTCACCGCCTTCATCAGCCCGTTCCGCGCCGAGCGTGAGATGGTTCGCGCGATGCTGCCCGACGGTAAATTCGTCGAGATCTTCGTCGATACCCCGCTTGAAGTCGCCGAAGCGCGCGATGTGAAGGGCCTCTACAAGAAGGCGCGCTCGGGCAGCCTCAAGAACTTCACCGGGATCGACAGTCCGTATGAGCGGCCCGAGCGGCCCGAACTGCGCATCGATACGACACGCGAGGCCTCCGAAGCGGCAGCAGAACGGATCGTCGACTATATCCTTGGCGGCCGCCCCGACAGCTGGATGCCGGTGATATGACCGATGCCGACCTCGCGGCGCACCTTGCCGGCCTGGCCGGCAGTTTGCTCCTCAGGTTGCGCGACGGCGGCCGGTTTTCAGGCAAGGGATTGGGCGAGGAGGGGGACCGGCTGGCCAATACGCTGCTCGTCTCCGAACTGCGCCGGGCCCGGCCGGACGACGCGCTATTGTCAGAGGAGGAGAAGGATAATCGCGCGCGGCTTGGCCAGTCTCGCACCTGGATCGTCGATCCGGTCGACGGTACCCGTGAATACGGCGAAGGGCGCAGCGATTGGGCCGTGCATGTTGCTTTGTCGATCGATGGTGCACCGGTTATCGGGGCCGTTGCACTCCCGGCATTGGGACTGGTGCTGCGCAGCGATGCGCCGGTAGCTCTAGCCCCTCCACCTGCAAGGCTGCGCATGCTGGTCAGCCGTACCCGGCCAGCGGCCGAGGCGCTTGCGGTTGCCGACGCACTGGGCGCCGAACTCGTTCCGATGGGGTCTGCCGGGGCCAAGGCCATGGCAGTGGTGCGCGGCGAAGCCGACATCTACCTGCACAGCGGCGGGCAATATGAATGGGATTCGTGCGCGCCGGTTGCCGTTGCACTGGCGCACGGGCTTCACGCCAGCCGGATCGACGGCAGTCCGCTGCGTTACAACCGGGCCGATACCTATATGCCCGACCTGCTGATATGCCACCGCGAGCACGCCGAGGAAGTGCTGGAACTGGTCCGCGCGGTCCCGTCCGCCACCTAGCGCGCTTCAAGCGCCGCGATTTCCGTTTCGAGCAATTCGATCCGCTTGCCCACCGGATCGTGCCCGCGCGAGCCCATGCTGGCGCCATGCTCGCGCCAAAAGCGCGGCGCGATGTGCGGGTCGAAGCCCGCGGCTGCGAGCAGGCGAATGCTCAGCCGGTCAGCTTGACGCTCGCTTGCCTTGCTCGATCTGGTGCCGTGCTTCAGCACCAGATGCGCGAATTCGTGCGCGGCGGCTACAGCTGTTCCCTCCTCGCCGAATGCCTCGACAAACCTGGTGCTGATCTGGATCGTCTTGCCCTGACTGCGCGCGATGAGCGTATCGCTTGGAACCACTTCGAAACGCGCATTGCATGCGGGGACCGGCTTCAGCGTAAGCGTTTGCAGCTTGCCCGCGCGAGACACCGCAAGGTCGACTGCCTCGCCCGGTGGGAACGCTGCGAAAATGTCTTCAATTGCGTCGCGTGACCGGTTGCTGGC
>JBJTMA010000056.1:0-29517 GCA_046063295.1 Novosphingobium sp. | reverse complement strand
CTGGTGCAGCGCACGCTGGAGCCATGCAAGAAGGCTCTCTCTGACGCGGGCGTCACTGCCAGCCAGATCGACGAGGTTATTCTCGTCGGCGGGATGACCCGCATGCCGCGGGTGCGCGAAGTGGTGAAGGATTTCTTCGGCAAGGAACCGCACACCGGCGTCAATCCGGACGAAGTCGTCGCCATGGGTGCGGCGATTCAGGCGGGCGTTTTGCAGGGCGACGTCAAGGACGTGCTGCTGCTCGACGTGACCCCGCTGTCGCTGGGTATCGAAACACTGGGCGGCGTGTTCACCCGGATGATCGATCGCAACACCACGATCCCGACCAAGAAGAGCCAGACCTATTCTACTGCCGAGGACAACCAGCAGGCGGTAACGATCCGCGTGTTCCAGGGCGAGCGCGAGATGGCTGCGGACAACAAGCTGCTCGGCCAGTTCGACCTGGTCGGCATTCCGCCGGCACGTCGCGGCGTGCCGCAGATCGAGGTCACCTTCGACATCGACGCCAACGGCATCGTCAACGTCCACGCCAAGGACAAGGGCACCGGCAAGGAGCAGCAGATCAAGATCCAGGCTTCGGGCGGCCTCAGCGAGGCGGACATCGACCAGATGGTCAAGGACGCCGAGCAGTTTGCCGAAGAGGACAAGAAGCGCCGTGCCGATGCGGAGGCGAAGAACAATGCCGACAGCCTGATCCATGCGACCGAGCAGCAGCTCGCCGAGCATGGCGACAAGGTCGACGCAGAGCTCAAGGCCGACATCGAGGCCGCTCTTGCCGAAGCGAAGACTGCAGTTGAAAGCGGTAACGCCGAGGAAATGACCGCCAAGACCCAGGCGCTTACCGAAAAGGCCATGAAGATGGGCCAGGCGATCTACGAGAAGGAGCAGGCCGCGGCCGCTTCGCCGGGCGCCGAAGCTCCGACTGAAGGCGGCGAAGAAGTGGTCGACGCCGAGTTCTCGGAAGTCGACGAGAACAAGGGCTGATTACGGCAATGAAACAGGGCCGCCGCCGTGCTGACCGGCGCGGCGGCGGACTTGTATGTGGACTGGGGCTATGGCGGTAGAAGCCGACTATTACGAACTGCTCGAGTGCGAGCGTACCGCGGACGATGCGACGATCAAATCGTCGTACCGCAAGCTCGCCATGCGCTGGCATCCGGACAAGAACCCCGGCGATGCCGATGCCGAGCATCGCTTCAAGGCGATCAGCGAGGCATATGAATGCCTCAAGGACCCGCAGAAGCGCGCAGCCTATGATCGGTTCGGCCACGAAGCCTTCAAGCAAGGCATGAGTGGCGGGGGTCAGGGCGGCGGTGCCGGCTTTTCCGACCTCGGCGATATCTTCGAGACAATCTTCGGTAGTGCGTTCGGCGGTGGTGGACGGCAGCAGCCGCGCCGCGGCGCGGACTTGCGCTACGACATGGAGATCGGTCTCGACGAGGCGTTCCACGGCAAGCAGGAAGAGATCGAGATCGAAGTCGCGGCGAAGTGCGAGCCGTGCGAGGGTACAGGCGCCGAACCCGGCACCGGCAAGCGCCGCTGCAACCTGTGCGGCGGGCACGGTCAGGTACGCGCGCAGCAGGGCTTCTTCATGGTCGAGCGGACCTGCCCGACCTGCCACGGCCGCGGTGAGGTGATCGAGAAGCCGTGCCGCAATTGCCGGGGCGAGGGACGGGTCGATACCCCGCAGAAGCTTGAGGTGAACATTCCCCCTGGCGTCGATACGGGAACCCGCATCCGCCTTGCCGGCAAGGGTGAAGCCGGACCATTCGGCGCTCCTGCGGGCGACCTTTACATTTTCATTCACATCCGCCGCCACCCGGTGTTCGAGCGTGATGGCTCGAACCTTGTCACCCGGGTGCCGATCGCTTTCACCACTGCGGCGCTCGGCGGGGAGATCGAAATTCCCGGGCTCGATGGCGAGACTATCAAGGTCGATATCCCCGCCGGCATCCAGTCGGGCAAACAGCTCCGGAAACGGGGGTCGGGCATGCCGGTGCTGCAGGCGCGCGGGCGCGGCGATCTGGTCGCCGAGATCATGGTAGAGACTCCGACCAAGCTCAGTGCCCGCCAGAAGGAACTGCTGCGCGAACTGCAGGAAACCGAAACCGGCGAGGAAACCCCGCAGTCCAAAGGCTTCTTCGACCGTATCAAGGAAGCCTTCTCGGGAAGTTAGGTCGGTGCTATAAAACGCCGCCTCAGGGTCGCCAGTCCTGGGAGGCGCGGCCATGGCGCAGGCACTCGACGAAGCAAAACTCCACGAATTCATCGGCAAGATGCTCGGCGATCTTGGCGGCGCGATGAGCGTGCCCACAGCGCGGATCGGGTTTCGCCTCGGTCTTTTCGATGAGCTTGCGAAGAAGCCCGCTACCGCTGCCGAACTGGCCAAACGTGCCGGTGGTCTGCACGAACGTTACGTCCGCGAATGGTGCCTGGCGCAATCGGCCAACGGATTCATCACCTATGATCCGGCCAGCGACAGCTTCAGCATTACTCCCGAACAGGCGATGGTTTTCACGGTGTCTGACAGCCCGGTCTATCTGCGCGGCGCATTCGAACTGGTTGCCGCGATGATCGAGGCCGAAGCCAAGGTCGAACACTGCTTCCGCCACGGCACCGGGGTTCGCTGGGGCGATTCCGCCGGCTGCCTGTTCTGCGCGACGGGCATGTTTTTCCGTCCGGGCTACGTCAACAACATCGTTCAAAGCTGGATCCCGGCACTGGATGGAGTCGAGGCCAAGCTCAATTCGGGCGCCAAGGTTGCCGACGTCGGTTGCGGGGTCGGTTTTTCCACGCTGCTGATGGCCGAGGCCTATCCCGCCAGCAGCTTCACTGGTTACGATTTCCACGAGCCGTCAATCATGGAAGCGCGCAAGCACGCAGAAGAGCACGGGTTGAGCACGCGCGTGAAGTTCGAGGTCGCCAGCGCCAAGGGAATCGCCGAAACGGGCTATGACTTCATCACCATGTACGATTGCTTGCACGACATAGGCGATCCCGCCGGCTGTGCGGCGCACATGCGCAGAATCCTTGCCAAGCAAGGAACCTGGATGATCGTCGAGCCGATCGCGGGCGACCGTCCCGAACAGAACCTCAATCCCGTCGGACGGCTGTATTACAACGCCTCGACCATGATCTGCGTGCCGACTTCGCTCGATCAGGAAGTTGGTGCGGGGCTAGGTGCGCAGGCGGGCGAGGCGCGGCTCAGCGAATTGATCAGGAGCGGCGGCTTCGCGTCGGTTCATCGCGCGACCGAAGGCCCGTTCAACATGGTTCTTGAAGCGCGCTAGCCTACCGCCCTGAGCTCCGCGCGCAGCACGCCAATCAGGCCGGGGTCTGCCTTCAATCGGTGCTCTTCCTCGTCGAGCACGGCTTCGAACGCGTCGCGCTTGTATTGTGCCAGTACCAAGGGATCTAATTCCATGCCTTTGGGCATCGTCGAGGCGATCAGATCGATCATGCGTTCGGCGCCATGCATGCGGCCCCACAGATAGTCATTCTCACGGTAGGCCCGGCTGAAGAAGGCTCCGAAGTTGTAGAATTCTGTCCCGCGCAACATTGAATGGGCGCGGCCGGGCCGGATCGAACTGCAGTCCTCAGGAGAGATACGGTCGACCTTTGCCGGCTCGAATTCGGTCGATCCCTCACCACGCAGCAGCGGCAAGGTCACCGTGTCATAGAACGGAAAGCCAAGGTAGGTCAGCAGGACCCGGCGCTTGAGCTCGCGCGGCATCTTTTGCAGTGCCTGGACCAGCAGGCCGTCGACCACCAGGTCGGTCGCGGGAAGCTGTCGTCGCCGTGCGATCCCATCGAGCACCGCACCAGGATCATGATCGAAATCGCGGGCGATGGCAGTGAAATCACCGCCCAGCGAACCGCTGGCCTCGCGGTCGAAATATAGCGCCAGCGCCTGATAGACGACAGCGCGCACGTTCTCGCGCGCTTCCGGAACTTCGGCGTCGAGATCGTCCCAGTCTTCTGCGAGGCGCCGCGCCAGCAAGCGCAGCCGGCGAATACGAAAGCCAAGATCGTGGTCGCGGAAAAAAGCGATGGTGGTCGCGGTGGCACCGCCGCGCATCGCGGTGAGATGATCGAGGCCATGATGCGCCAGCCACCGGTTGAGCCGCTCCGCCACCGGTTCCGCCCCGCCAAGGACCAGTTCCGGCGCGGCGTGTTCGATCGATTTGCCAAGCTCATCGACAATTTGCGCGAACTTGACCTGGCCATAGGCCTGGAAGGCAAATCCCGCTTGCGTCGCGGCGGCTTGCTGCGCCTTGGCGCGCCAGTTGCCGAGACGCTTCAGCGTGGGCGAATCGAGAAACAGCGTGCGTCCGAACAGTTTCTCCACCTTGGCCTCAACCTCTGGCCGCAGCGCGTCGACGATGGCTTTCAAGGCCGAGAGCTGGCGCGACGTTTCTGCGATGGCATCAAGGTTGTCACGAACTGGCTGTTCGCGCGGTATCGAGGAGAGCGAGCCAAAAATCACCGAGAAGAATCCGGGCGCGCGGGTATCGGTGTGGCGCTGGCCGCCGACTTCGTCCGGGTGCGGATCAATATAGACGAAGCGCCGGTCAACCTCGCGCTGGGCAGGGCGGTCGCGCAATACATTCATCGCGTCGGCAAACGGAGCGTTGACCAGAACCGATCCGTCGATCAGCGCGACACTATCGGTATCGCCGAGATGGCTGTGCTCGGGCATGATCCGCTCGATGAATGCGGTGCGGCTGTGCCAGGGATCGCCACGCTCGGCGGCAAGAGCGTCGATCTCCTTGAGCTGCAGAGCCGGGAAGGCGCCAGGAAAACTTGCCGTCGCCCGCGCTGCGAGGACCAGTTCGAGCGGCGCCGACAGATCGTGGCCACCTTCTTTCGGTGCTGGTGAACGGAACCCGATCGATACGCGGTGCTCGCTCTCCTCGATCATCGCCGGGCTGTGCAGCCGCAGGATTTCGGGGTGCCCCTTGAAGTCGGTGGTGGTAACGAACAGGTCGATCGGATGACCCGGCGGGAGCAAGGGTTCGCTCACCGATCCTTTGCGCATGGCGTCCAGAGCTTCCGCGAGCAGACGAGAGAAACCCAGCCCTCCGAACGGTGGCTCGAACCATCGTGAGCGGATTAGGCGTGAGAGTTTGCCGCGTACTTCTGAGCGGGTTTCGGGAGCCACGCTGGCGGATACCACGTTGCCCGGGCGCTTGAGCAGCCAGTATACCAAGGGCATCGCCCAGAACTTGGCGATCCTCGACCACGGCCGTGCGTCGGGATCGATCAGCACTTCCACATCGGCGCGTTCCAGCCACAGGTCGGTCAACGGCTCAAGACTTTGTCCGGAATGGATCGCCTGGGCCAGGAATATGCCGTTGATGCCCCCGGCGCTGGCCCCGGCAATGATATCGGTCAGGACCTTCAGACGCAGTTTCGATTGGTGCTCGATTTGCCGAAGAAGCTTCTCGTAAACGGTCTCGGTGCCGCTCAGTGCGCCTTCACCGCCATGAAACGAGCGGCTGGCGCGGGTCAACTTCCAGATCTCCTTGATCACGCCGTGCATGTATACGGCCAGGCTGACCCCACCGTAGCAGACCAGTGCGATCCTGAGTTCCTTCTGTCGCATAGGGACAACTGGCGACTCGCGTGAAGCAAAGCAAGTGCAATGCTTGCGTTCCACTTTCGTTCCAACTATGTCGCTAAACATGGTCAAGACCAAACGCCGCTATATCTGCCAGGCCTGCGGGAGCGTTTCGCCGCGTTGGCAGGGGCAGTGCGCGGATTGCGGTGAGTGGAACACGCTCAGCGAAGAGGCACCGACCACTGTGTTTTCAGCCAAGCACGATCTGTCCTCTGGCGGGCGGGCGATCAGTTTTGAAGCGCTGGATGCGCCGGGTGAACAGCTGGTCAGGCAGTCCACTGGCCTCGCCGAATTCGACCGCGCGCTTGGTGGTGGACTCGTGCCCGGCAGCGCGGTTCTGATGGGCGGCGATCCCGGTATCGGCAAGAGCACCTTGCTCCTCCAGGCGACTGCGGCACTGGCGCAGCGCGGGCAGACGGCGGTCTATATCAGCGGCGAGGAAGCGGCGGGGCAGGTTCGCTTGCGGGCGGATCGGCTCGGGCTGGGCAAGGCGCCGATCCTGCTCGCCGCGGCGACATCGGTGCGCGATATCCTGACCACCCTTGCAACGATGCCACCGCCAGCGTTGCTGGTAATCGATTCGATCCAGACGATGCATTCGGACCAGATCGAGGGCGCGCCCGGCACGGTCAGCCAGGTGCGCGCATCGGCCTTCGAACTCATTCGCTTCGCCAAGGAAAACGGGACGGCATTGGTTCTGGTTGGTCATGTCACCAAGGATGGCTCGATCGCGGGGCCTCGCGTGCTTGAGCACATGGTCGATGTGGTGATGAGCTTCGAGGGTGAGCGCAGCCACCAGTACCGCATTCTCCGTTCGATCAAGAACCGCTTCGGCCCGGTCGACGAAATCGGCGTGTTCGCGATGGAGGGGCAGGGCCTGATCGAGGTTGGCAATCCGTCGCTGCTGTTCCTTTCGGGCCGCGAGCAGGCGGTGCCGGGAAGCGCGGTGTTTCCGGCTATCGAGGGGACCCGCCCGGTCCTGGTGGAAATCCAGGCGCTGATCGTCCGCCTTGCCAGCGGGGCAACTCCGCGCAGGGCGGTGGTCGGGTGGGACAGCGGCAGGCTGGCAATGCTGCTGGCCGTGCTCGAAGCACGCTGCGGACTCAATTTTTCCTCCGCCGAAGTCTATCTGAATGTCGCAGGTGGTTACCGGCTGGCCGATCCGGCGGCGGACCTTGCGGTTGCCGCGGCCTTGATCTCGGCGCTTGCCGACAAACCGCTCGCAGCCGACGCAGTCTGGTTTGGCGAAGTCTCGCTGGCGGGAGAAATCCGTCCTGTTGCGCACGGTTCGATCCGTCTGCGCGAGTCCGCCAAGCTGGGTTTTGCCAGTGCTTATGGCCCGGCCGACCTGCCGGGCGCTAAAGGGCAGGGGCGCTATGCCGGGTTAACCCTGCTGCCAAATCTCGTTGACCGGATAATGGGCGGCGCATAGGTTCGCCGGCGATATGACCGGTTTCGATATTGCTGTCCTTATTTTGGTAGGCCTTGGTGCGATCACCGGCTTCATGCGCGGCTTCGTGCAAGAGGTTTTTGCGCTGGCTGCATGGGTGCTCGCCCTGGTGGCGATCCACAACCTGCATACGCCGCTGAGCGAGGCGCTTGTTGCATATGTCGGTACCGAAAGCGGCGCCACCGTGCTGGCTTTCGCAATCCTGCTGCTTGTTCCCTATGCGATCGTAAAACTCCTGTCTGACCGCCTTGGCGCGGCCAGCCGCAATTCCGTGCTGGGCCCGATCGACCGGGTCATCGGGTTCGGGTTCGGTGCGGTGAAGGGTATTGTGATCACCGTGCTCGCCTTCTCGGTCCTGGTGCTTGGGTATGACACGATTTGGGGCGCGGGCGGACGGCCTCAGTGGATTACCCAGTCGCGCTCGTACCCGTTCGTCAATTCGGCGAGCGAAGCGCTGGTCAAGATGATCGGAGAGCGGCGGCGCGAAGCTGCTGACGCAGCGGACCGCGATCAGGCCAAAGGCAAGACCGGCGAAACCTCGCCAGGCAAGTGAGTTCCGCCAGGCTCTATAATGCCGAGTTGCTTGGCCTGGCGGCATCGCTGGCCCAAGTCCCGCTCGACGATGGCTTGGGCGCGCGCGGCACCGCGCGTTCGCCCACGTGTGGCAGCGTTGTCGAAATTGGCCTCGTGGTCGACGACGACGGATTGATCGCAAGGGTCGGAGTCAAGGCACAAGCCTGCGCGGTTGGGCAGGCGGCTGCGGCGATATTCGCGGCGGCGGCAGTCGGGAGCGGTGCCGATCGTATCGCCGCCACGATTGCAGATGTCGAAAGCTGGCTGGCTGGCGGTGCACTGCCTGACTGGCCTGGCATGTCGGCGATCGCGGCGGCGCGCGATTATCCGGCCCGGCACGCCGCGATGCTCTTGCCATGGCGAGCCGCGCTTGCTGCGTTCGAGCGGCACGGCTAGGGATGCCGCACAATTCTTGGGGGAGACGATGCCAATGACTGCACCGGCAACGACCGCGCAGCGCGAGCCAAGCGCGGGCGAAATGCGCCTGGTGATTTTGGCATCTTCAGCCGGCACGATTTTCGAATGGTTCGATTTCTTCATTTACGGAACCCTTGCGGCGCTGATCGGCAAGGCGTTTTTCCCGGCCGATAACGTCACGCTGCAGCTGCTGCTGGTCTGGGCCGGCTTTGCCGTGGGCTTCGGATTCAGGCCGCTCGGCGCGGTGCTGTTCGGGTTCCTGGGGGACCGGCTGGGCCGCAAGTATACCTTTCTTGTCACCGTAACCCTGATGGGTATCGCGACGGCCGGGGTGGGGCTGGTCCCGAGTGCAGACAAGATCGGCCTTGCCGCACCAGCCATCGTAATTCTTCTCCGCATCCTTCAGGGGCTGGCCCTTGGCGGTGAATACGGCGGTGCGGCAATTTATGTCGCCGAACACTCTGCACCCGATCGGCGCGGATGGTTCACCAGCTTCATCCAGGCCAGTGTAGTCGGCGGCTTCGTGTTGAGCGTGGCGGTAGTTCTCGCCTGCCGCACATTCATACCGGCCGCGGAGTTCGATTCGTGGGGCTGGCGCGTGCCGTTCCTGCTGTCATTGATCCTGCTGGCGATCAGCTTGTGGATGCGGCTCAAACTATCCGAAAGCCCGGTGTTTCAGGCCATGAAGGAAGCCGGCGAGACTTCGGGCAACCCATTCGTTGAAAGCTTCACCTATCCCGGCAATGCAAAGCGGATCTTCGTCGCTCTGTTCGGCGTCGCCGTGGGCCTGACCCTGATCTGGTACACTGCGTTTTTCTCCAGCCTGTCGTTCCTCAAGGGAGCCATGCGGCTTGAAGGGTTCCGGGCGGAGATCCTGGTCGGCATCGGCGGCCTGATATCGATGAGCTTTTACCTCCTGTGGGGCAAGATCTCGGACCGGATCGGGCGCAAGAAGCCGATTATCTGGGCAAATATCCTGATCCTTGTCCTGCTCTTCCCGATATTTTGGGGGCTGGGCGCACTGGCTAACCCGGGCCTGGCGGCAGCGGCGAAATCAGCCCCGGTCGTGGTTGCCGGACCAGACTGCGCTTACGATCCCTTTTCAGGCAAGCAATCGACCCAGTGCGGCAAGCTGCTTGAGGATCTGACTGCGAGCGGCGTGCCCTATACCTTGCTCGACGCGCCTCGGCTTGCTGTCACGGTCGGCGGCGCACCGCTCGCGCTCGATGCCTACCCGTGGGAAGACGGCAAGGCGCGCAAGACCCAGCTGCAAACCCAACTCGGCTCGGCCGGTTACGATTTCACTCCGGTCAAGCCATCGCTTGGGGCGTCGCTTCTGATTGTCGCTTTGCTTTGCGCCTTGGGGATGCTTTCCGCGATGAATTACGGCCCCGTTGCGGCGCTGCTGACCGAGATGTTCCCGCCGCGCATCCGCTACAGCTCGATGTCGATACCCTACCACCTGGGAGCCGGCTATTTTGGGGGATTTCTTCCCTTGATCGCCGCGTATATCGTCGCGAAGTCGGGCAACCTCTACGCTGGCTTGTGGTACACTTGGGTGTTCACCGCAGTGGCGCTGGTCGTGGCATGGTGGGGCCTTCCTGACGGTCCGCCGCGCGAATTTTCAGACGATGCCGCCTGAACCACCAACGTACCCGCTGCGCCTGACGATCGACCCCCATGCCCTGGTGGCGAACTGGCGCGCGCTTGATCGTCTTTCGGGAAGCGCCCGTGCGGCCGCTGCGGTCAAGGCCGATGCATATGGACTGGGTGCGCGGCGCGTGGTGCCGCTGCTGCGCGATGCCGGCTGCGCCGCGTTTTACGTAGCACACTGGGCGGAGGCAGCCGAACTCCTGGACCTTGTCCCCGCTGGAATGCTGGCTGTCCTCCATGGTCCGATCGATGCCGATGACGCCGCTTTCGCGCTGCAAAGCGGGGTAAGGCCGGTCATCAATTCGCTGGATCAGGTGCGGCTGTGGCTTGAAGCGGGCGGCGGCCCTTGCGATCTGATGATCGATACGGGGATCAATCGCATCGGGATCGGGATGAAGGACCTGAGCGATCCGCTTGTTTCCCGGCTTGATGTTGAAGTGCTTCATTCGCACCTTGCCTCAGCCGATGAGGCATCGCCGTTAAACGAAGTACAGCAAAGGCGATGGATGGAGGCCCGCGCCCAGGTTTCCCACCGGCGCGCCGCTATCGCCAACAGTGCCGGCATCATGCTGGGCGAAGCCTACCACGGCGATCTCACGCGTCCGGGAATCGCTTTGTACGGCGGCATGCCTGCGCGCGGACTTGCCGGACATATTCGTCAGGTGGCGATGCCCGAGGCGCGGCTGATCCAGCGCCGTACCCTCCAGCCGGGCGACACCGTTGGCTATAACGCGACATTTACTGCCGACAGGCCGCTCGAAATCGGCGTAGTCAGCCTTGGCTATGCTGACGGTTACCTGCGCTGCTGGTCGAATCTGGGCACGATGGAGGCTGGTGGATCGATACTGCCGGTGGTCGGCCGGGTGTCGATGGATATGACCGCAATCGATCTTACCGAAGCACCCGACCTGCGCCAGGGTGACTGGGTCAGCCTGTCATATTCATTGCCAGAAGCTGCGGCGCGGAGCGGGCTGTCCCAATATGAGTTACTCACCTCGCTCGGCCGCCGTTTTGGGCGGTGATGCTGCGCAGCATGGATATGTTGCATTGCCGTTGCTGCAGGTGCTAACGCTACGGCAACCGCACTCTGGACGATCGGATTCCCGCGATGAGCGATGCAGCCGCTGAAACGGTGATCATCAAGAAGTACGCCAATCGGCGGCTCTACAACACCAAAAGCTCCAGCTACATCACGCTGGACCATCTGGCGAAGATGACGCGCGACGGGACCGATTTCAAAGTGCTCGACGCCAAGACCGGCGCAGACATTACCCATTCGATCCTCACCCAGATCATCATGGAAGAGGAGAGCGCCGGGGGTGAGCAGATGCTCCCCGTGAACTTCCTGCGCCAGCTGATCAGCATGTACGGCAATTCGATGCAGGGGCTGGTGCCGCATTACCTCGAAGCGTCGATGGACAACTTTCGCGCCAACCAGGCCAAGCTGCGTGAGGCGTTTGAAGCGAGCATCGAGGCCAACCCGCTCGCCAAGCTCGCGCAGCAGAACCTTGCCATGTTCAAGGCAGCTGCTTCGGCCTTTGTTCCCGGACTCAACGACAGCAAGCCTGCGACGCCTGCGAGCAAGGACCAGAGCGACGAGATCGCTGCACTGCGTGAACAGATGGCGGCGATGCAGGCCAAGCTGGACAAGCTCGGCAAGTGATCCGTCGTCCCGGGCTTGACCCGGGACCGCTGGCCGCTAGGCGAGGAGCCTTCTGTTCCGCCACCGATCCCGGTCTACGCCGGGATGACGAGATCTACCGATGACCAACTTCAAGCACGCCCTTACCGTCACCCGTTCCGCAGACTTCGCCGCCTGGTATCAGGAGGTCATCGCAGAGGCCGAGATGGCCGAGGAGAGCGGGGTGCGCGGCTGCATGGTGATCAAGCCGTGGGGTTACGGCATCTGGGAACGCATCCAGAAGCTGATGGACGCCCGCATCAAGGCCGCAGGGGTCGATAACTGCTACTTTCCGCTGTTCATCCCGCTCAGCTATTTCGCCAAGGAAGCCGAACACGTTGATGGCTTTGCCAAGGAAATGGCGGTCGTCACCCATCACCGTCTGATTGCCGATGGCAAGGGCGGGCTGGTCCCCGATCCCGAGGCCAAGCTGGAAGAGCCGCTGATCGTCCGTCCGACCTCGGAAACCGTGATCGGTCAGGCGATGGCGCGCTGGGTGCAATCGTGGCGTGACCTGCCGCTGCTGACCAACCAGTGGGCCAACGTGGTGCGCTGGGAGATGCGCACGCGCATGTTCCTGCGCACTAGCGAGTTCCTTTGGCAGGAAGGCCATACCGCGCATGCCGACCGCGACGATGCAATGGCAGAGACGCTGCGCGCGCTCGAGATGTACCGGGAACATGCCGAGGACGATCTGGCTATGCCGGTGATCGCCGGAGAAAAACCCGAGAACGAGCGCTTCCCCGGCGCGGTCGCGACCTATTCGATCGAAGCGATGATGCAGGACGGCAAGGCGCTGCAGGCCGGCACCTCGCACTACCTCGGTACCTCGTTCGCCCAAGCTGCAGGGATTAAGTACCAGGACCGCGAAGGCGGACAGCAGCTTTGCCACACAACCAGCTGGGGCGTATCAACGCGCCTGATCGGCGGCGTGATCATGACGCATGGCGATGACGATGGACTGCGCGTGCCCCCCGCTATTGCGCCGCACCAGATTGTCATCCTGCCGATGCTGCGCGAGGACGAGGGCGATGCTGCGCTGCTCGCTTACTGCGATGAGCTACGCAAAGCCTTGATCAGGCAGTCCGCGCTGGGCGAACCGATCCGCGTTTTGCTCGACAAGCGCGCCGGCAAGGCGACGCAGAAGCGCTGGGGCTGGGTCAAGAAGGGCGTGCCGCTGGTGCTCGAGATCGGCGGGCGCGATGCTGCTGGCGGCCAAGTCTCGGTGGTCCGCCGCGATCGGCTTTACCGCCCAGATGGCAAGGTGAACTTTGTTGCACAAGGCCGCGAGGAATTCATTGCCCAGGCGGCAGGCGAGCTGGAGGACGTCCAGCGCAGCCTTCACGCCGAAGCGCTTGAGCGGCGCGATGCCCAGATCGAACGCGGAGTGACCGACCTCGCCGGATTGGAGGCTTTCTTTGCTGCCGACCGCAAATATCCGGGTTGGGTCGAAATGGTCTGGTCGAAGCCAACCGGGGCCGCGCTCGAAGGCGTGGTCGCTAAGCTGAAGGCGCTCAAGCTGACACTTCGCAACACCCCGCTCGACGGCGGAACGGTAAGCGGGACCTGTCCGTTTACGGGCGAGCCCGCGGTTGAAAGGATCTACGTTGCGCGCGCTTACTAGGCTTGCTGCCCTGACGCTGGTCGTCGCCGCGCCGCTACTGGCGCGAACGAGTAGTGGCGGCGCAGTTAGCCCGGCCCGACTGCGCAATGACGTGGCCACTCTCGTTTCATTCGGCACGCGGCACACGCTGTCGAGCGCGGACGATCCAAAACGTGGGATCGGGGCTGCGCGGCACTGGGCCGAGGGCGAATTCCGCAAGACCAGCGCTACCTGCGGCGGATGCCTCGAGATCGTGCTGCCCGAGGACACCGTTACCGGCGAACGGATGCCGCGCCCGGTTAAGATCGTCGATGTCGTGGCGATCCAACGCGGCACCGAGCGCCCCAACGAGGTTGTGATCGTTCAGGGTCATATCGACAGCCGCGTTTCCGACGTGATGAATTTCACCGCGGATGCGCCGGGCGCGAACGATGACGGTTCGGGCACCGCACTGGTCCTCGAAGCCGCGCGCGTCCTATCCACGCGCAAGTTCCCGACCACCATCGTCTATGCGGTGCTTACCGGTGAGGAGCAGGGGCTCTACGGCGGCAAGCTGCTGTCGCAGTACGCCAAGCAGCAGGGTTGGACGGTCAAGGCCGTGCTCAACAACGATATCGTCGGCAACACGCGCGGCTCCGATGGCGTGGTCGACAACACGCACGTCCGCGTCTTCTCCGAAGGCCCGCGCGCCGACGGCGACGATGCGCTGCGCAGCGCCGCGCGGCGCTATGGCGGAGGGAACAACAGCCCCAGCCACAACCTCTCGCGCTCTGTCGCGGCGATCGCCCCGCAGGTGCCGGGCGGGCTGCAGGTCCGGCAGGTCTGGCGCGCGGACCGCATGGGGCGCGGCGGCGACCATCTGCCGTTCCAGGAAATGGGAGTGCCCGCGATCCGCTTTTCGGTGGGCATCGAGAACTACGATCACCAGCACCAGGACCTGCGCACCGAAAAGGGCGTGGTCTATGGCGATACGATCGAGTTCATGGACTTCGCCTATCTTGCCAAGGTGATCGCGCTGAACATTGCGGTGCTCGACAAGCTGGCGCGTGCGCCGCTGCCGCCGGCTGCCTCAGTGGAGGCTGCCGTATCTACCGACACAAAGGTCATCTGGAACGGGGTAAGTGGTGCGGACTATTATTGCATATATCGCCGCGCGACCAACTCCGCCGAGTGGGGCAAGCCTGCGATTTGCAAAGTAGGCGACCCTGCCGGGTTCTTCCCGGTGCGGCTGGGCTTCACGCTTAAAGGTGTGCGCGGCGATGACTGGCTGTTCGGGGTCAGCGCGGTGTCCAAGGGCTTTGAAAGCCCGATCGCGTCGGCGGTTCCGGGCGGGCAATACGTGCCGCTCAAGAAGTGACGAAGCGCCCGCCCAAGCCAGTCCCTGGCCTGCCAAGCCGCAAGCAGGTGCTCGATTTCATTGCGGGCAGCGACGAACCCGCGGGCAAGCGCGAGATCGCACGCGCATTCGGGCTCAAAGGGCAGGAGAAGATCCAGCTCAAGGCACTCCTCAAGGACATGGCCGAGGAAGGCCTGATCGACGGAAACCGCACCGCCTTCCACCGCATGGGCGGTGTGCCTAAGGTGACCGTGCTGCGCGTGATCGAGATCGACGAGGGCGAGGCGCTCGCCGTGCCCGACAGCTGGAACCCCGAGGATGCGGTGCCCCCGCCGCGCATCCGCCTGCGTGCGCTCAAGGGCCGCGACAGCGCGCTGCGCGCCGGTGACCGCGTGCTGGCGCGCACCGAAGAGATCGCCACCGGGTGGATCGCGCATCCGATGAAGAAGCTCCCCGCCGCGGCCGACCAGGCGATGGGGGTGATCGAGATCGACAAGGCCGGCAATGCCTGGCTCGCCCCGGTGGACAAGCGCGAGCGCAATTCGGTGCCGGTTGCAGACCTCGGCGGCGCCGAGGAAGGCCAACTGGTGCTGGCCGAGCCGGTCGGACGCAGCCCGCGCTCGGGCGTCAAGGTTACCGCGGTGCTGGGCGATCCGCTCGCTCCCAAGGCGTTCAGCTTGATTGCCATCCACAAGCACGGCATCCCGTTTGCGTTCGCACCCGAGACAATCGAGGAGGCCGAGGTTGCAGCGCGCCTGCCGCTCCACGCGGAAGAGCGGGAAGACCTGCGTCACCTGCCCATCGTAGCGATTGATCCCAGCGATGCGCGCGATCACGACGATGCGATCTGGGCCGAGCCAGACGGCGAGGGCGGCTTTCGCGCGCTGATCGCGATCGCCGATGTCAGCTATTACGTGCGCCCCGGATCTTCGCTCGATCGCGATGCCAGGAAGCGCGGCAACTCTGTTTATTTCCCCGACCGCGTGGTGCCGATGCTGCCCGAAGTGCTCAGCGCCGACGTTTGCTCGCTGCGCGCCGGCGAAGACCGGGCAGCCATGGCCTGCCATGTCGAACTTACCGCCGAGGGAAAGGTGACGTCATGGCGTTTCACCCGCGCGGTGGTGCGCATTCACGAAGTCATCGCCTACGAGGAGGCGCAGCGGCAGATCGATCAGCATGAGGCAGCGCCGCACTTGACAGACCTGTGGGACGCCTGGCGCGCGTTGACCAAGGCGCGTGACCAGCGCGACCCGCTGGCGCTGGAGCTGCCCGAGCGACGCGTGGTGCTCAATGAGGAAGGCAAGATCACCGAGATTGCGCTGCGCCAGTCGCTCGAGGCGCACAAGGTGGTCGAGGACTTCATGATCACCGCTAACGTCGCGGCGGCCAAGGCGCTTGAGGCCAAGGTCGCACCGGTGGTCTACCGCATCCACGAACCCCCGAGCCGCGAGAAACTGATCGCTCTCAAGGACTATCTCGCCACCTTCGATCGCAACTTCTCGCTGGGCCAGGTCATCACCCCCGGATTGTTCAACCGGATGCTCAAGGATATCGCAGACGAATCTGAAAAGGCGGTGATCATGGAGGCGGTGCTGCGCAGTCAGACGCAGGCTTTCTACGGTCCGCGCAACGCCGGACACTTCGGGCTGGCGCTCGGCTCATATGCGCATTTTACTTCGCCGATCCGGCGCTATTCGGACCTACTGGTGCACCGCGCACTGGTTGACGCTTATGGCCTCGAACTGCCTGCGGCGAAGGGCAATATCCCGGCGCACAGCGGCCTTAGCGAACGCGATCGGGGCGATCTGACGCGGGTTTCCGAGGCGATCAGCCAGACCGAGCGACGCGCGATGGTGGCGGAGCGTGAGACAATCGACCGCTATGTCGCCGCCTGGCTCGCCTCGCGGGTTGGTGAGGTGTTCGACTGCCGGGTTACCGGTGTCCAGCGCTTCGGATTGTTCGCCACGATTGTCGGCCTGGGCGGCGACGGGTTGGTGCCGATTTCGGTGCTTGGCGACGAGCGCTTCAACTACGATGAGAAGGCGCAGGTTCTGGAAGGCGAACGCAGCGGAACGCGCTACGCTATCGGCCACCTGATGCGGCTCAAGCTGGCGGAGGCCAACCCGCTGACGGGCGCGCTGAAGTTCGAGCCCGAGCTTGGCGCGAGCGGGCGGATCGAGGCACGGGGCAGGCCCTTGCCCCTGCACAAGAAGGGCAAGCACATGGTGGGCAAACGCGGACGCCCTGGAAACATCCGCCATCAGGGAAAGCGGCGCTAGCTTAGCCGTTCGATACTTTCATCGCTCAGGCCGCCAGGGATCACGTAAACCGGGCAGGGGAGCTGCCCCGCGATGCCCGAAAAGTGGGACACCAGCGGCCCCGGTCCGCCGGTTGCTGCAGCACCCAGCACCAGTGCTGAGACCTCCGGGTGATCGGCCAGATACTCGCGGATCACCGACACGCCGTCGCCTGTGCGTACCGAAATTGCGGGCGGCTTGCCGCCTTCGCTCAGCATGGATCCGGCTGCGGAGGTGACCAGCGCCTCGGCGCGGGCTCGTGCCTCTTCCTCGATCGTAGCCTGAATCCCGCCGAAAGCGACGAACGGCTGCGGTGGAACGAGCGCAAGCAGGTGGACTGCTCCGCCGGTGCGCTGGGCGCGGCGCGAGGCAAAGCGCAGCGCCAGGCTGGCTTCATCAGTCTCGTCCATGATCACCAAATAGACGCGCATCGCTGCTCCTTCCGCGGGGCGATATCAGGCACAAACGTATTCGGCGCAAGCATCTTGCCGCGGCGTGCTAATTTGGCCAGAGACGTAGCGGAAACGAACAAGTGCCAGGGGACCGGACAGAACATGCCGATCGCAATCAAGATGCCCGCGCTCTCTCCGACGATGGAGGAGGGCACATTGGCCAAGTGGCTGGTGAAAGTGGGTGACCGCGTTTCGTCTGGTGACATCATGGCCGAAATCGAAACCGACAAGGCGACGATGGAGTTCGAATCGGTTGATGAAGGTACGATTACGGCGATTGAAGTAGCCGAGGGTACCGAGGGTGTGAAGGTTGGCACCGTCATCGCGACAATTGCCGGCGATGATGATGATAACGATGCCGGCGCCGCACCCGCGCCGGCACAGAAGGTTGAGGCAGCGCCTGCACCTGCACCTGCAGCACCGGTGACGGCGGCTGCCCCTCCCCCTGCGCACGCACCGGTTGTTCCTATGGCTCCCAAAGGTGGCCGCGTGATCGCCTCTCCCCTGGCGAAACGCATTGCCGCCGACAAGGGCATTGATCTCAAGTCGGTAAACGGGAGCGGTCCGCATGGACGGATCGTGAAAGCCGACGTCGAAGGGTTCCAACCGGGTGCGGTGGCGCCTGCGGCTGCCGCTGCGGCAATTTCCACGCCGGCCGCACCGACCCCTGACTTCGGCATTCCATACGAGGCTGAGAAGCTCAACAACGTCCGAAAGACGATCGCGCGCCGCCTGACCGAGGCCAAGCAGACGATCCCGCATATTTACCTTACCGTCGATGTTCGGCTCGACGCTCTGCTCAAGCTGCGCGGTGAACTTAATAAGGCACTTGAAGCTGATGGTGTAAAACTCTCGGTAAACGATCTTTTGATCAAGGCCCTGGCCAAGGCATTGTTACGCGTTCCCAAGTGCAACGTCAGTTTCGCCGGAGATGAATTACGCAAGTTCAGCCGCGCCGATGTGTCGGTCGCAGTGGCTGCGCCATCGGGCCTGATTACCCCGATCATTGTCGATGCGGGGGTTAAAGGGGTTGCCCAGATCAGCACCGAAATGAAGTCGCTCGCCGATAAGGCGCGTGAGGGCAAGCTGATGCCGCACGAATACCAGGGCGGAACGGCAAGCCTCTCAAACCTCGGCATGTTCGGCATCAAGCAGTTCGAAGCCGTAATCAATCCGCCGCAAGCGATGATCATGGCGGTTGGCGCTGGCGAGCAGCGACCCTACGTGGTCGACGGAGCGCTTTCTGTGGCGAGCGTGATGAGCGCGACGGGCAGCTTCGATCACCGCGCGATCGACGGCGCGGACGGAGCGCAATTGATGCAGGCGTTCAAGGAACTGATCGAGGCGCCTTTAGGGCTCGTAACCTGACGAAATCGCGCGATATGAGCGTGAATGCACGGTCAATAGATGTGTAAAATGCCAAAAACCCGAAGATATTCTGTAACATTGGTGTTTTGCGATTGAGAATTTGGGACTATGTGCCCGTCAGTTCTGTCGCAGGGGCGGCAGAAAAAGACGGAGGGATTATGCGTAATATTCTGTTTGCAGCTCTGGTTCTTGGTGCAACGCCTGCATTTGCCGATGAAACCGATTCCGATATTGGCGGAATGCGGATCGAAGCCCATGCAGGCATCGAACGTCCGAACCTGAATACCACACAGGCTGGCACGACCTACGTTGCGTCGCTTGGTTCAGGCTTCGTCTACGGCGGTGAAGTGGGCTATGACGTGAAGGTGTCGAACACGATCACGGTCGGTCCATACGTTAGCTTCGACGCTGGTGGTGCCAACAAGTGCGAAAACTACACCGACCCGGGTGTGAATGGTGTCGTGTGCTTTAAGTCAAAGTCGGACCTGTCGATGGGCCTGCGCGGCGCGGCGCGCTTCGGCAAGGGGGAGCTCTACGTCGGCGTCGGCTATGACATCTTCAGCACCGATTTCTCGGTGGTAGAGCGCAGCACGGTGAACAATGCTGTCACCTTCAGCTACACCAACCCTGACAGCCGGAAGGGCATCGGGATTTCTTTTGGCGGCAACTACGATGTTGCCAAGAACATGTACGTGGGTCTGGGGATGCGCGTGTCTGAACTGGGTGACTTCGAAAACACCGGGTTCAAACTGCAGCGCTTCCAGGGTCATGCGACTGTCGGTTTCCGTTTCTAACCTGTTCGGACATTCGCGGCGGTTCGCCGTCGCGGATGTCCACCGCTGCAAAGGAGCATCATGAGCAACTACGATGTCATCGTCCTCGGATCTGGCCCCGGCGGCTATGTCGCGGCGATCCGTTGTGCGCAGCTTGGGCTCCAAACGGCGATCGTCGAACGCGAAAATCTCGGCGGGATCTGTCTCAACTGGGGGTGCATTCCGACCAAGGCGCTGCTGCGTTCGGCCGAGATCTTCCATTACATGAGCCATGCCAAGGACTACGGCCTTGCCGCTGAGAAAATCAGTGCCGACCTCGATGCCGTAGTCAAGCGCAGCCGCGGTGTGGCGAAGCAGCTTAATCAGGGCGTCACGCACCTGATGAAGAAGAACAAGATTGCCGTTCACATGGGGGTCGGCATGCTGAAGGGTGGCGGCAAGCTCGAGGTGAAGGGTGAGAAGGGCGCCGAAACGCTCTCGGCCAAGCACATAATCGTTGCCACGGGCGCCCGGGCGCGCGATCTGCCCTTCGCCCCAGCCGACGGCAAGCGCATATGGACCTATCGCCACGCGATGACTCCGGCTGAGATGCCGAGCAAGCTGCTGGTCATCGGTTCGGGCGCGATCGGCATAGAATTTGCCAGCTTCTACAATGACATGGGTGCGGAAGTTACGGTCGTCGAGATGATGGACCGGATCGTGCCGGTCGAGGACGCAGATGTTTCAACCTTCCTCGAAAAGGCTCTGAAGAAGCAGGGCATGACCATCCTGACCGGGGCGGGGGTCGAAAGCCTCTCATCCTCGGCAAGCGGCGTTAAAGCAAAGATCAAGGCCAAGGACGGCAAGGTCAGCGATGGCGAGTTCAGCCACGTGATCGTCGCCGTGGGGATCGTGCCAAACACTGAGAATATCGGCCTCGAAGCACTTGGAATCAAAGCCGAACGCGGCATCATCCAGATCGACGATATGGGCCGCACGAACATCGCTGGCGTCTGGGCGATCGGCGATGTTACTTCCGGGCCGTGGCTGGCACACAAGGCGAGCCACGAGGGCGTGATTGCCGCTGAAGCCATCGCCAAGGAACTTGGCAACAAGGATGTCCACCCGCACGCGATGGACAAGCGCAACATTCCGGGCTGCACTTACTGCCACCCGCAGGTCGCCAGCGTCGGCCTGACCGAAGCCAAGGCCAAGGAAGCGGGATACACCGTGAAAATAGGCACATTCCCGTTTATCGGTAACGGCAAGGCGATCGCGCTGGGTGAGGCCGAAGGCTTCATCAAAACCGTGTTCGATGCCAAGACAGGCGAACTGCTCGGCGCGCACATGGTCGGCGCCGAAGTGACCGAACTGATCCAGGGCTATGTCGTGGGCAAGACGCTTGAAACCACCGAAGCTGAGCTGATGGCAACGATATTCCCCCATCCGACGCTCAGCGAAATGATGCACGAAAGTGTATTGGCGGCTTATGGCAGGGCCCTGCATATCTAGCCTGCCGCAGACCGGCGCCGCGTAAAGCCGTTCACTTAATCGGCCATTTACCATTCGGCCCTAGTAGAAACGCCGATGGGGTCGGTAGCAAATCCGAAAGTCCGGTTGCCGCGAATGGCAAGCCGCGCTGTTGCTTATGCGGCAGCGTTGCTCTGCGCATGCCTGATCGGGGCGCCGGTTTCCGCGCAGACAGTGAACCGCTACACCAACAATACTGCGAGCGCCACAAACGGGATCAGCGACACTTTGACGCCGTGCAGCAATCCGCTCAAGCGGACTTTCGCGGTGTCAGGGAGCTACACAGTAAGCGATGTGAATATCGGCGTCCTGATGGCGCATACCTATCGCGGCGACCTGGTCCTTACGCTGGTATCACCGAGCGGGACCCGTGTTGCCTTTGCCAACCGGATCGGGGGGCAGGCAGACAATTACAATGCTTTGGCAGATGATCAGGGTGCGACCGCGATCTCAAGCTACACCGCCAATGACACGATTACGGCTGTTCCGCCTTACAACAACACCTTCATCCCGAGCAGCGCCTTGTCGGCGTTCAATGGGCAGAACGCCAGCGGAACCTGGACCCTCGAGGTCTGTGATGGGGCCGCACAGGATACCGGCACCTTCCAGCAGGCCGACCTGTACCTGACCGCGGCGCCCACCAATTACGCCGATCTTTCGCTTACCCAAAGTGTCAGCTCGACCGCGCCGAACGACCTCGCGTCTATCAACTACACGCTGACGGTAACCAACAGCTCAAGCTCGAACCTCAGCGCGACAGGCATCGTTGTGCGGGATCTGCTGCCGACCGGCGCCAATTTCGTTAGCGCTTCAGGATCCGGATCCTACAACAGTTCGACCGGCGACTGGGCCGTCGGAACCCTTGCACCCGGCGCGACTGCCACCTTGACGATCAACGCGACCGTCGCTGCCGGGAATGGCGTCACAGTAACCAACGTGGCTGAAATCACGGCAAGCTCGGTAGCCGATCTCGATTCCACGCCGAACAACGGCGTGACCACCGAAGACGATTACGCCGCGGCGAGCTTCACGGTCGCGGTGAGCCGATCTGCCGGCATCGCTCCGACGCTGACCTGCAGCGCCGGTTCAGTACTGTTCGACTGGGATACCCAAGCCTGGACCGCCGGTGCAACGAGCAATTCCTATTCGCTGGCTGGAATCGGTACAGTAGGCTTCGCTATTTCCAACACCAACGGCGTGTTCCTGAATAACGCGACCTACGGCGGACAATCTCCGGCGAAGCAGACGGCGGTCACCGGCGGGCTGGGAACGGCGCAGCAATCGCTTGAGCAGCTGGTTGACCTGAATAGCCAGAGCGCCACGGCCAATACCACGATTTCGCTGAGCACGGCCGTGAACGGCGCCCAATTCACGATCTTCGACGTTGATTTCAACGCCAATCAGTTTGCTGACAAGGTGACAGTAACCGGGTCGGTCGGAGGTGTTGCGGTGACTCCTGTTCTGACCAATGGATCGGCTAACTTCGTGAGCGGCAATTCCGCTTACGGAGATGCGATTTCAAGCGATACTCAGGCCAACGGGAACGTGGTTGTCACTTTCACCGGCCCGGTCGACACGATCACTATCGCTTACGGCAACCACAACTACGCGCCCGCCGATCCTGGCCAGCAAGGTATCGCGCTGCATGACATAACCTTCTGCAAGGCAGTCGCCGGTATCTCGGTGACCAAGGTCAGCAGCGTAATCAGCGATCCGTTCAATGGCACATCCAATCCCAAGGCGATTCCGGGCGCCGTGATGGAATATTGCATTCTGGTATCGAACACCGGTTCGGCCACGTTGAGCAACATTTCGGCCAGCGATCCGCTCCCTGCGAAATTCACCTATTCGCCTGGCACGATGACGTCAGGATCGTCATGTGCCACTGCCACGACAGCCGAAGACGACAACAACACCGGCACCGATGAAAGCGATCCTTACGGCGCATCGATCACTGGAACGACCATCACGGGTACGGCCGCAACCGTTACCGCAGGCGGCGCCTTCGCGCTCAAGTTCCGGGGCACTGTTAACTAAGACCTGCACGCCACGACAGCCGGAAAAGAAGCGGTTGCTGAGGTGTTTACGCTCCTTAGGCAATCGTTGTCATGCGTACTTTCCAGCGCCTTTTCCAGCGCTTTGCTTGCGTGGGATTCATTAACAATTTCACGCAGATACATGCGCGTAGAAGCACTGCCGCCTTGGGGGTTTGTTAACTGTCTTCGGCTAATACAATCGAATGACAAAGCCACTCTCAAGCCGGGTCGCTACCCGCACCTTCGCCCTGGTCACACTCGGTGCCGCTCTGGCGCCGGGCGCCGCTCATGCAACCGGTGTCAGCGCAGGTACGCTGATCCAGAACACCGCTTCCGCGACTTACACGTCGGGGGCGTCGGGTGGCACCGTGACGTCGAACACCGTCAGCATCAAGGTCGACGAACTGCTCAACGTTGCGGTTGCAGGCCTGACAACGACGCCAGCAGTGGCCGGTCAAACCAACGCGGTTCTCGAATATTCGATCACGAACACCGGCAACGGGCCCGAAGCTTACAAGCTGACCGCTGACCCGGCCGTGCCGGGCAATGCCTTCGATGCAGTGGTGCAGTCGATCGTGGTCGATACCAATGGTAATGGCGTTTATGATCCGGGCGTCGACCAGGTGCTCGCCCCGGGGGCGAACACGCCGGTCATCGCTGCCGACGGGTCGCTCAAGGTATTCGTGATCGTCAGCCTGCCCGCGAGCGCGACTGACGGCCAGACCAGCCAGGTCAAGTTGACCGCCGATGCCGCCACCGGAACCGGGACTCCGGGCACGGTCTTTGCCGGCCAGGGCGATGGCGGCGGTGACGCCGTGGTAGGGTCTACCGGGGCCAGCAGCAGTGCGAACGACAACCTGATCGCCAGTCTCGCGACCATTTCGCTCGCCAAGTCGGCGGTGATCAACGACCAGTTTGGCGGCCACCAGCCGGTGCCGGGCGCCGTAGTGACCTACACCCTGACCGCAACGGTTAGCGGGACCGGCCAGGCGGCCGGGGTGCACATCATCGACGCCATCCCGACCGGGACGACTTACGAACCCGGCACGCTGACCCTCGATACGGCGGCGCTTACCGATGCGAACGATGTCGATGCCGGACAGGCTTCGGCCAGCGGAGTCGACGTCAATCTGGGCACCGTCAACGGCGGCAGCACCAAGACCGTCACTTTCAACGTCAAGATCAATTGAGGACCCGGGTCATGAACAAGCTCATCCTGACTGCCGCCGCAGCATTGCTCGGCACTCTTTCCGCTCCGATCGCGGCAGCCCAGGCTGCCCAGCCGATCGAGCTCAAGGGTGACGTCCAGCTCGACAAGATCGTCGTCGAAAACGGCCGCGAACGGCACGTGCTGGTCGAGCCGAAGGTCGTCGTTCCTGGCGACAAGCTGATCTTCGCGACGGCCTACCGCAACACCGGTTCAGCCGCAGTCAGCAACTTCGTTGTGACCAATCCCATCCCCGCCGGCGTGGCCCTGGCACAGGGCGATGCACCGATGGCCGATGTCTCGGTCGACGGCGGCAAGACGTGGGGCAAGCTGGCGAGCCTTACTGTCACCGGCAAGGATGGCGTGAAGCGGGCCGCACAGAGCAGCGATGTGACGCACATCCGTTGGACGCTGGCTTCGGTCGCGCCAGGCGCTTCGGGAACGCTTTCGTATCACGCCGTGGTCCGTTGAGCCCCGTGAAATGATCTGAGTTTATTTGATTAATAGCTTGAAAAATATAGTAAGGGGCATTCAATCATGAGCATCAACCGCCAATTGCTTGGTACGGTCAGTGCTGGGGCACTGGCCATCCTTGCGGCTGATCCGGCGCAGGCCTCGGGTACCGCGGCCGGTTCCACCATCACAAATACAGTGACGGTCAACTACCAGGTCGGAAGCGTCGCGCAGACCGCCACCGGCGCTTCGAACACCTTCACGGTCGACCGCAAGGTCAACCTGACGGTGGCCGAGGTCGGCACGACCACGACCACCGTTTCACCCGGCCAGACCGCGGCGGTAACGACGTTCACGGTGACCAACACTTCGAACGCCACGCTCGACTTCGCGCTCACCGCGGCGCAGCAGACCGGTGGCGCGGGCGCCCACTCGAACACCGACACGTTCGATGTGACGAACGTGAAGATCTACGTCGATACCAATGCCAACGGCACCTATGATGCCGGGACCGACACGCAGGTGACCTACCTTGACGAGCTTGCGGCAGATGCCAGCAAGACCGTGTTCGTGGTGGCCGATATTCCGCTCAGCCTGACCACCGGGTCGGTAGCTGCGGTAACCTTGACCGCGACGGGCCGTGAAGGCGGAACCGCCAGCAGCCAGGGCGTGGCGCTTACGGAAACGACCGGCGCGAACACTGCGGGCATGGATACGGTCTTTGCGGATACCGCCGGCGCTACAGATGCCAACCGCGACGCGGCCTATTCGGCGAAGGACGATTACACCGTCCTCGCAGCCGCGTTGACGATCACCAAGCTCAGCACGGTGATATCGGATCCAATTAACGGCACGACCAATCCGAAAGCCATCCCCGGTGCGACGATCGAATACTGCATTACCGTGAATAACGCGGCGGGCAGTGCGACGGCGACTTCGGTGGCGATTTCGGATCCGCTGCCCAGCACAGTCACATACAATTCGACCTACGGCATCTTCCTCAACGGTACCGTGACGACGGGTGTGTGCAACGCCGATGGCAGCGCGGGCGGGTCGTTCGCTTCGAACACCGTCAGCGGCACGCTGAGCAGCGTCGCGGCTACCGAAACCAAAACGCTGCGCTTCCGCGCAACGATCAACTGACCAGGGCTTTGAGGGCGGCGTGCCCCACGGTGCGCCGCCCTTGATAGCTACTCCCAAGGGTCGATGGGCGTGTTCCGGCAGATAGGCATCCTGATTACAGCGCTTACCGCGCTGCTGATCGGTGCGTCCGCCGCGCAGGCACAGACCATCACCAACATCGCCGCTGCCCAGTGGTCGGTCGGCGGCAGCAATTACTCGGCCAATTCCAACGCCGTGACCTTCGCGGTAGTCCCGAACCCGGTTGCGATCCAGACCTTTACCGACGGCAATGGCGGCCAGCAGCTGCCGGTAACAGCGCCGGTGTGCGGCGGATCGCCGCTGGTGCTGCCGGGCGGTGTAGGGGCGAGCAACCCCTTTGCGACGGTCAATCCCGCCACCGCGCTGCAAGCCGGGAGCGTACTTTATTTCCAGATAGACGCACCTGCGGCCAATTCGAACCCCAGCGCGATCGATAGCCTGACTGTGACGATAAGTGGCGCAACAGGCGACCTGGAAACACTCACCGTGTTTGAGAGCGCCGCCAATAGCGGCAGCTTCATCGGTGCGATCAAGACTGTGCCGGTCCCTCCGGCTTCGGTTCGCGGAGACTGCCGCCTCAGCGTGCAAGGCGGCGAACAGATCACGATTTCCGCCAGCCAGCCCGGCAACCCAACCGTGGTTGCCACCGCACATATCGAAGTACTGGCCGATCCCTATGGCCTGGTGTTCGACAGCGAAACCGGCGCTCCGATCAACGGAGCGCGGGTCACGCTGGTCGATGCCATGACCGGCGCCCCGGTGCAGGTCTTTGCCGACGACGGCGTCACGCCGTGGCCCTCGACCGTGATCTCCGGGCAAAGCGTTACGGACGCTGCCGGGATCGTTCATCCCATGCCGCCGGGCGAGTATCGCTTCCCGTTCGCGGCACTGGGCCAGTACCGGATCAAGATCGAGCCGCCCGCGCCCTTTACCGCACCGTCCACCGCAACCGCGGCGCAGCTTGCGCCGCTTCGACGTCCTGATGGCCAGCCGCTTGAGATCGTGCCCGCCTCGTTTGGCGGTTCGCTGGCATTGAACAGCCCGGCGCCGGTGCGCGTCGATATCCCGCTCGATCATCCGCCGGTATCGGTAACGCTGACCAAAACCGCCTCGCGCCCCACGGCGCTGCCCGGTGACGCGATCTTCTATACGGTTACGGTCGGCAATCCCGATCCGGTCAATGTGAAGCGCGGCGTGACGCTCGTCGACACGCCGTCCCCGCTACTTCGGCTGCGCAAGGATTCGGTTCGCATCGACGGCGTCTCTGCTCCCGGCGCGGTCACCGCCTCGGCTGACGGCACATCGCTGACCATCCTGCTTGGCGATATTGCAGCAGGGGATAGCCGGACCGTCAGCTACGCCATGTCGGTACGCGCCGATGCACCGGCCGGTCAGGCGCCGAACAATGTTGCGGCATCGGATTCGCGCGGGATCACCACCCGCGCCGGAGCCGTCGTGCGGATCGAACGCAACGATATCGCAGCGCGGATGACCGTCATCGGCCGCATCACCGACGGTGGTTGCGCGGTCGATGCTCAACACTTCGGGATCCCCGGCGTGCGCGTCGTCATGGAAGACGGCAGCTTCGCGATTACCGACAACGAGGGGCGATATCACTTCGACGGCATTGTTCCCGGCAACCACGTGGTTCAGGTTCAGGAAGCGACGTTGCCGAAAGGTGGCCGTTTCACCGATTGCACGCGATCGACCCGCAGTGCCGGCAGCGCGACTTCGCGCTTTGTGAGCGGGCAGGGCGGCAGCCTTGTCGTTGCCGACTTTGGTGCGGTTCTGCCCGAAGGCAGCCGTCCTTCTCCCAAGATCGGCAGCGAAGTGCAGCCGATTGTGCCGGCAAAGGGTAGCGAACCCAAACTGGCCGATACGCCGAAGCCTGCCGCGCCCGATGCCGGCCGCGCGGCCGCCGGCGCGGACACCGATTGGCTCGCCCTGGGCGATGGACCCACCGGTTTCCTGTTCCCGGCGGTTGATCATAACCCCCGCGCACCTGCGATCCGTGTCGTGATCCGGCATCGCGCGGGGCAAAAGGTCGATTTGCTCGTCAATGGCAAGCCGGCCGACAAGTTGAGCCTTGACGGCACCCGCGCGGCACCGGGCGGGACTTATGCGGTCACCATATGGCGCGGGGTTCCACTGGAAAGCGAAGTCACCCACCTTTCCGCGATCGTGCGCGATGGCAGCGGCAAGGAGCTTTCGCGCCTCAACCGCGATGTGACCTATTCCGCTACCCCGGCGCGCATCGAGCTCCTACCCCAGCTGAGCCACCTGGTCGCTGACGGTTCAAGCCGCCCGGTGCTGGCCCTGCGCGTGCTCGATCATAACGGTCGCCCAGTTCACGCCGGCCTTTCGGGCGAGTTCAACCTGTCCGCGCCTTACGAAAGCGCTGAAGCGATCGATGCGATGCAGCAGCGCCAGCTGAGCGGCCTCGGCAGGCAAGCCCCGCGCTGGATGGTCAAGGGCGACGATGGCGTCGCCTTTGTCGAGCTTGCGCCGACAATGGTCAGCGGCAAGCTGCACATGACCTTCAACTTCAGCGACCAGCAGCAACGCCGGCGCCAGGAGCTTGATACCTGGATCATACCGGGCGATCAGCCGTGGACGCTGGTGGGCCTCGTCGAAGGTGCGATTGGCTCCAAGTCGATTGCCGACAATATGCAACGCACCGGTAATTTCGACAGCGATCTGGGCCCGCATGCCCGCACCGCTTTTTACGCCAAGGGCCGGGTACTGGGCAAATTCCTGCTGACCGCGAGCTACGACAGCGCCAAGCAGCGCGACGATCAGGTGCTGATGGGCCAGATCGATCCGCGCGCCTATTACACCGTGTTTGCCGATGGATCGGACCGCCGCCAGGACGCGCCGAGCCGCGAAAAGCTTTATGTCCGTGTAGAAAGCCGCGCGTTCTACGCACTTTATGGCGATTTCGACACCGGCTTCGACCAGACGCAGCTGGCCCGGTATCAGCGCACGGCGACCGGTTTCAAGGGAGAGGTGAATTCCGGAGGAGTTCACGTTCAGGGCTTCGCCGCGCAGATACCTTCGGAGCACCGCCGCGATGAGTTCCAGGGCGGAGGCATCTCGGGACCCTATCGCCTGTCGGACCGCGCCATCATCGCGGGAAGTGAAGTCGTGACCATTGAAGTGCGCGACCGGTTCCGTAGCGAAGTGATCGTCTCGCGCCGGACCTTGATCCGCTACGTCGATTACAACATCGACCTGCTCTCCGGCACGATCAGCTTCAAGGAGCCGATCCTGAGCCGCGATGACGAGCTCAATCCGCAATTCGTCGTAGTCGACTACGAACTCGACGATACCGCGCGCGGTGGGGAATGGAACGCCGGCCTTCGCGCCGACGTGACGACCGCCAGGGGCAACCTGCGTCTCGGCGCCAGTGCGATCAGCGATACCAGCGCCAACGGCAGCAAGACCACGCGTACCAACCTGGTCGCGCTGGATGCCAAGGCTAGACTTGGTCAGAATACCGAACTTCGCGCCGAAATCGCCATGAGTCGCCGTGACGGCGAAAACGCTTCCGCCTACCTGGTTGAAGCTGAGCATCACTCTGGCAAGGTTGATCTTCTCGCTTACATCCGCTCGGCGGATCGCAATTTCGGCGTGGGCCAGACCAATGGGGCTGAACTCGGCCGCCAGAAAATCGGCGTCGATGCTCGAGTGCGGATCAATCCGGACCTTTCGGTTGTGACCAGCGGATGGATCGACGACAGCCTTACCGACGGTACTCGCCGCGTAGCGGTGCAGACCGGACTCGTCTGGCATACTGCCACAGCTGACGCACGGCTTGGCTTTGCACATTTTGATGACAGGCTGCAGGACGGCACAAACGCTCGTTCGAACGTGATTGAAGCTTCGGTCGCTCGTCGGTTCCTCAACAACCGTCGTGAATTGAGCGCAG